>DMST01000042.1:0-31743 GCA_003454975.1 Cytophagales bacterium
TTCCTATAACAGTACCTTTTTTTGTTTTTGGCCCACGAAGGCCAGGAAGGTTTTGTCCTTTACAATCCGAAACAGTTTGTTTTCACAAACAATTATTTATTCGAGATACAATTGTGTTTTCTCCCTTCCTGCCGCACGGCCTTCAAATTTTTTATTCAGAATTTGTAAGCCAGGCGCTAATGCCAATTATCACAATTCGTTGACTCATAGATGTATCAAGGTCTGCAATGCTTAAATTTGGAATTATGAAACAACGTAAACAACTCAACATCTTACTTACCTTATTTGCTCTCTCGGTGGGCCTGCCTTCTTCCTTTGGGCAGGAGATTGGTTTTGCAGTCAATGGTGTCAATCAGACAGGCCCATTGGGGCAAGGCTATACGGAAAGCCCAACCAATCGACTCCGGAGATTGGAGCGCAATTACCGGTTGCATTTAGCACAGGATCGTCGAATCTTGATTCATAGTGGTGAGAAGCAGCGTTGGTTAGACAGTGCCAACTTTGATATTATGTCCAATGAAGTATTGGAGGTTGGCATTACTGGGGATTTTCTTTTCTATCCTGCCGATCTGATTGATGGATTTGTCTATTACGATCAAAGTAAGGTAAAGCATACTTTCGAGGCAGTAAAAGTAAGTGAAACAGGTCCTTCTTATTTTCTGGAGGCTACCTTAGTCAGTGGGCCTTCGCAGTTATTTATCCACCACAGAGTGAAAGAAGCAAGTATTCAAGGCAACCCTTCCTATGGGACATCCAGCAGTACAAGCCCCTTTCAGAAGTTCTCCGAATATTATTACCAATTATCTCCTGACGATCTTCCTGTCAAGTTCATTCCTTCACGTAGGGTGATCAAACAGATTTTTGAGGGGAGAAGTCCAGAGGTAATGGCTTACTTAAAAGTCAACCGATTTTTGAACTTGGGTAGGTTAGAGGGAGTGAAGCAAGTATTTGAAGTGTATAACGCTAGCTTGCAGTAAGAATCCTTTTGCTTGCATTGATATCGGTCTCCGATATCGAGGGTTTTATTTGTACAGAAGCGGAAACAGAAAAAGTTGCCTCATGAAGGCAACCCTTTCTTCCCTAGCTATGAACACCTAACCTAGTAAACTGTCTTTCGCAGATAGTCTTCGCTATTTGCGTCTGGATGAGTTTCTACTTGTATTAACGTAAAAAAGTCCTTTACGAATATATGATGTAACGTAGTCACCATTTTTGTGCTACTTATCTTCGATGGGAAGGCCATTTGTCTGGATTAACTGTTCGTACAGTCCGGTAAACTAATTGGCCTTTCCGAATTACCAACGCATATTTTATGAATAATATTATTGCTTGAAAAAATTGGCCTTTCATGATGATGCTCTAATAAATTTTAACAATTCGAATATTTTGTTTCCTTATTCCTTGTGCTAACTAACGCTATTTAACTCAGGTTTGCTTCGCCTAATCGATGAAAGCAGGCATTTTTTCAACCAATCTGTATTCTAGGGACATCAACGTAGTTCTCCCTGGAAATTAGCTGCCATTTTTACGTAATTCGATACACAATAAATTACCTCAAGTATATGTCAGAACCTCAGACTACCCCTGGCAACCAACGTGTTCCGTGGTATGAAAAACTACAAAAGCGTTGGGGGCTCACCTCGGTAGGGCAAGTGGTGGTAGTATTGGTGGTTTTCGCCCTTACGGGTACCACTATTGCCCGACTCAATCGGCCACTAGGGGAGTGGATGGGGATAGGACAGGAGGCTCCGCGCTGGCTGCGGTGGGGATTTTCTATCGTTATTATTCTGCCTTTGTACCAAGTGGTATTGCTGGTGTATGGATTTATTTTTGGTCAGTTTCGATTCTTTTGGGAGTTTGAAAAGAAGATGGTAAGGCGGATGGCCTTTTGGCGTTCCCGAAAGAAGAGTGAACCTATCGATGCTGAGTAAGCGAACTGTTCGTTTTATGTTCTTTTTTGCCGCCCTAATAGTAGTAGGGTGAAAATGCCTCCTGCCAGAACAATTACCGCTCCCCATGCTGCTACTTCTATCCCAAAGGCAGTACTATCCCGTGCTACCGTAATGGCCACCAAGGCCCATATACCTACCCCCGCACTAGCTACGGCCCTTATTTGTTTTAGTAAGAACAAGTAAACTAAGGTGGCGGTGCTAATCATCAAGATACCCCACGCTTCAGGAGAAAGAAAAGCTCCTCCCCACCTGTTGGATACAAGGGCCGCAGATACATTCACTACCGAAGCTGCCACAATCCAACCTAAGTAGATCATAATGGCATTTCGAATAAATACACGGTTTGCCCACCTGGAAAAATCGAGTGTTATTAAACGAAGAGTGAGCACCACCAATGAACCCAACAGGACAAACATGAGAATGACCGAGAGCCAGAATTGTTCTGCGAGAAAGGTAAATATCCAACCGGCGTTGGCCAGGTTGCTGAGAATGAACCAGCCACTAATGCGGGTGATGAGTTCCTCTGGGCGTTTAGCGGACCATTGTATGACTACAAACCCAATGAGCAAAGAATATATAAGTGCCCAGATAGAGAAAGCGTATCCTGCTGGAGTAATCAGGGTAGGATAGGCGTCACTTATCTCACCTACGCTTCTTCCCGAGTTGCCATCTGTATTCACCCAATAGTTAACAAACAGGGTTATGGCTAGAGTAAAGGCATTGAGAAGGCGTAAAATCTTGGTGGTGTTCATTGATCCTCGTTTTCAAACTAACCCGCTATTGGGGGTTTAGTTATCCTATTCATAATCAATTCTGTTCGGTCGGTTTTTTCCCTTACCTTATCTTCACCCTCATGAGGTACTTCAGCATCATTTTTTTCTGCCTGCTTGGCATCACGTATACCCACGAGGTGCATGGGCAAATCTTAAATGTAGAGGACGTGCGTGCCCAGCGAGATACCACCAAATCTCTGGCTGGAAATCTTGGGCTAGATTTTATGCTCAACAATAGATCGGCGACAGCAGCAAATCAAGTGCAGTTCCTCAACTTTCGCGTAAATGCCAACTTGGCTTTGTTTGGAGATAATCATGCCCTCTGGTTTATCAATTTGCTCAACTATAGCGCCCTCACTGGGAATCCCTTTATACGGACAGGCTACAGCCATGTACGATATTCGCTCCATTACAAGCGCAAACTTGGTTGGGAGGCTTTTGGCCAAGCTCAGTATGACCTGGGGCGTGGTCTAAGACAACGGTTTTTGGGTGGCGGCGGTGTACGTTACAATTTGGTAAACCAGGAAAAGTTAGAGTTGCATGCTGGGGTGGGTGGAATGTACGAATATGAGCGCTGGCGGTTGCTACAAACGGACGATGAGGTAGACCTTAGTTTATTTAAATCTACTAATTACTTTTCTGTCAATTGGCTGCTTTGGGAAGGGGCTAGGTTACACATGACTAACTACTACCAGGTGGGTCTCGATCAGAATGCAGCTTTGTGGCGGCATAGACTCAGTGTAGATATGCTCTTGCAACTCAAACTCACGGAACGCTTGGCATTTCGGGTGAGTGTAGATGCTGCCTACGAAAACCGCCCCATCATATCTATTTCCCCCTACGTTTATACCGTGACCAACGGTATTATGGTGGCCTTCTGACAATTGTGTTCTCATAGACTGGCTTGAGAACTAATAACTTATAGATTCGTTATCTTCTAGAACCTAATAGTGCCCGGCTATTCATCTATTTATACTGGTATTTGAGCTAGCGGGGAGAGAAAAACAACCTATTCAGGGTTGTTTAACTTTTTAAGATTGTATGTTGAACAAAAACTTCACCCAAGCTGTTAGGTAAGTCCATATGAAAGTAGCTGTTTTTCGAAAAGCACATTTCAATGCTGCTCATCGATTGCATAACCCCGCCTGGAGCGATGACCGCAACCAGGAAACCTTTGGTAAGTGCAACCTTCCCCACTATCATGGTCACAATTACGATCTCATCGTTCAGGTGATTGGGGATATAGACCCGGAAACGGGCTATGTAATGGATATGAAAGTCCTCAAGGATTTGATCAAAGAACAGGTTGAGGACAGGTTCGATCACAAAAATTTAAATCTGGATACAGATGAATTTAAAACGCTTAACCCCACGGCAGAAAACATTGCAGTGGTTATTTGGAATCTTCTGAGACCCCACCTTCCCAAACACTTAGAGCTTAAGATTAGATTATATGAAACGGAAAGAAACTTCGTCGAATACCCTGTTGGTTAATGGCACTAACGGTCAGAATGGTCACCATGGCCAGCACGATCACTCCATTGACGTGATTGGGGACGATCATATTAGTACCTCCATTAATACTCCATTACGACCCGACGCTTTCGAAAAAGACGATGACCTTAAAATTGAGCTGATTTCAAAACACTTCCGGGAGATTATGCAGATTCTAGGGCTAGATCTTACGGATGACAGCTTGCAAGGTACTCCCCTTCGGGTAGCTAAAATGTATGTAAAAGAAGTTTTCAGCGGACTCAACCCAGACAATCGTCCTGATATTAAGCTGTTTGAAAACAAGTACAAGTACAACGAAATGCTGGTAGAGAAGGACATTACCTTCCATTCTAACTGCGAGCATCACTTCGTGCCCATAGTGGGCAAGTCTCACGTAGCTTACATTTCTTCAGGCAAAGTGATCGGTCTTTCTAAGATCAATCGCATTGTGCAATACTATGCTAAGCGCCCACAAGTACAGGAACGCTTGACAGTGCAGATTGCCAAAGATTTAATGGAAACGCTTGAAACTGAGGACATTGCTGTGGTGATAGATGCTGAGCACATGTGTGTGCAGATGCGTGGAGTTGAGGATACTCAAAGTAGCACCGTCACCTCTTACTACAGTGGAAAATTCGAAAACCTTGACGTTCGCCGTGAATTTCTCACCTACATTGGCTTGAACGCATAATCTACAACAAAATGACTGACCTTACCGGCAAGAATTACTGGGTAGCCGGAGGTAGTACAGGCATAGGGCTGGCTGTAGTTAAGCAGCTGCGCAAACTAGGAGGCACCGTGACGGTGCTTTCTCGTTCTAAGGCTTCTGAATTGGACGCACTAGGTGTTCAACACTATGCTTGGGATGCCACCACCGACGAACTACCCAAAGAATGGTTGCCCGAAGCTTTGCACGGAGTTGTGTATGCGCCAGGTACTATCAACCTAAAACCCTTCCAAGCATTGAAACCAGAATTGTTCCGGCAGGACTGGGAGGTAAATGTACTTGGTGCGGTAAAAATACTTCAAGCCTCTATGCGAGCCATGAAAAAGGCGCAGGGTGCCAGTGTGGTATTATATAGTACCGTGGCTGTAGGTACCGGAATGAATTACCATGCATCGGTAGCTGCTGCCAAAGGGGCTGTAGAAGGATTAGGTAGGTCTTTGGCGGCTGAATGGGCTAAGAGCCAAATTCGGGTCAATGTAGTGGCCCCTTCGCTTACCGATACGCCTTTGGCAGCCCATCTCTTAAGTACGGATGAAAAACGTGAGGCTTCAGAAAAGCGCAATCCGTTAGGAATTGTAGGTTCTGCAGACCAAGTAGCTGATGCTACCCTCTTTCTTTTACAAGAGACTAGTAGGTGGATTACGGGTCAAGTGTTGGCCGTGGATGGGGGTATGGGCAGCCTAAGACCTTTGTAAAAATTAACCTGATATTGGAAAACAATCCGACTGAACACCGGAATATGTTATTGTTATGATAGAGACGTCCATTCAAGACCAATTGAAATTGACCAAAGCATTCAATCATGCGAAGGTGTATTCGGTGATTGGAACAAAGGTCCTCGTAATCGAAGCTACTCGGGAATATATTCCCATTGAAGAATTCAAAACAGTGTTTGCCTACGTGGGGGAGATTGTGAAACAAGAAAAAGTAGCAAAGCTGATTTTTGACAAGCGAGCGCTCCGGATTTTCCATCAACCGTCCATGGAGTGGTACTTTATTGATTGGAAAGAGGAAATGTGGGGTTATGGCTTGCGTACGCACAGAAAGTTGCTGCCTGAAGACACCATCTTTCGTGAGTCGGTAAAAATTGGGAGGGAAAAAATATTCCGAGAGAATCCCAGGTTGAAAGCCCGGGAAATGGATATTCAGTACCGGGAGGATTTGGTAGCCGCGATAGAAGATTGATAACAGAAGGGGCGTAAATGCCCCTATTTTGTTAAGAGGAGGAGAAATTGGGCGTGAATATGCAGAAGAATCCGGGGTCTCCCTGTAGTTCTAGCGAGTGCAAAGAGCAATTGCGGGCTGCAGTGGAGAAGTACGAAGAGCGCGTGAGAGACTTAGAGCAAGAGATCTATCTAATGAAAGAACAGATGATGGCACAACGGACGATGTTGAAAGATGCTATAGATCATGGTCTTCATTTGCAAAAACAGTTGGACCAATACGAGGCGGAGAAAATATAAAGCCTGATGCTGATTGTATAAGAAAAAATTATAATTTGTATTTGAGACTTCGTAATTAGCTATAACTTTTGACCGAGCAAGGTCAAGCCATCATGAAAACTCCCCCAGATTCATATCTAATTTTCCGTGAAGAACTTCAGAAACAGAAGGCGGAGAATCTGCGCTTGAAAAAAGCGTATGATGACGAACTGTCTCATCTTTCTGATGAACTCAGGGAGTTGCGTGAACAAATTACGGCGCAGCGAAGCATGATGGAGACCACCGTAGATTATGCAATCCGATTGGAAAAGGAACTGGCTCATTTGAAGAAGCAGGTAAAAGAAACATCAAATACCAATCGTAGTTATCACTAAACACGATGAATCTTTTGTAGAGTAGTCTGCCAAGGGTGAATGAAAGAGACCACGTTTGTAAAGCTGACAAATACTGACTGGGTAACAGCATTTGAAGCAAAGCACGCCTCAGTTTATACATTAGCCGAATCTGGATTTATTCTTTGTGTTCTCCAAAAAGAATATATTCCCATTGTAGCCTTCAAAGAGCTCTTCGAAAAAATTACCGAGCTCATTTCTGCTGGAAAATATCACCGATTCATATTTGATAAACGGAAACTGTCGGCCTTCCATCAGCCTTCCATGGAGTGGTATTACTTAGAGTGGAAAGCCTCTGTTTTGCCCATGGGTATAAAAGAGCATCGCAAATTATTGCCAGAGGCAAATTGGTTCCGGAAAACCGTGGAGATAGCTAAAATTGGCTTGGAGAAGCGGATGCCCGAAGAACTCCGTAATGGCCTGGATATTCAATACTGTGAATCTATTGAAGAGGCCACAACCTCCTAATCTACATCAAGCTATTTATGTCAGCCTCTAGTATGAGAGTGTTCTCAACTTCAGACATCGCCAATTCCAAGGATCGGTTTCGAAAAAATCTGATTAATAGCTTGCATGGGTTCAAAAGCGCAAACCTGGTAGGTACCCAAAATAGTACTGGTTCCACCAATCTGGCTCTTTTTACCCAAGTTTTTCACCTAGGAGCCACTCCGCCACTGGTGGGGATGATCGTGCGTCCGCATGAAGTGCCCAGGCATACCCTGGAAAATATTTTAGCTACTCATAGCTATACCCTTAACCACATTCAGGAGCAATTTTTTGTAGAAGCACATCATACGAGTGCACGCTGGGAGGGTTCTGAATTTGAGGGGGTTGGGCTGTCAGCAGTATACTCTGATCAGGTAAAAGCTCCCTATGTAGCAGAATCGGCAGTGCAAATTGGGATGGAATATCGGGAACACCAGACGTTAAAAATCAACAATACGGTACTGGTAGTAGGTGAAGTAATTGAAATACGGGTGCCCGATGGTATTGTAGCCGAGGACGGTTATTTGGATTTGGAAGCGGCTGGTACCATTACGGCCACCGGTTTAGACGGATACCATACCACTGAGGCATTGGGCAGGCTCACCTATGCGAAACCTACACATAAACCTGAACGGTTAGTCTGACATTGTCGCTTTTGCTTGTATCTTAGAGATGTTTAAACATCTATTTTCATGACCATGAGTTTGGAGCAAGATATTGCTCAGAGTCAATTCACCAGTGCATATCAAAAGGCACTGATAAACCTAATGTACACTAACAATCATGTGGTGGACCGCATGAACCAGACCTTTAAGGAGTACGATATTACCCGACAACAATACAATGTTTTGCGCATATTGAGGGGGCAGGCACCAAGTCCAGCCACTATTAATCTCATAAAAGATCGGATGATTGATCGTCAGTCGGATGCTTCACGCATTGTGGAGCGTCTACGGTTGAAGGGGTTGATTGAACGACGTCAAAACGATGACGATCGCCGGGCAGTGGAGGTCTCTATTACAAAAGAAGGGCTAACCTTGCTGGAATCAATGGATGGTGATGTACAAGGGTTTGAGTCAATGTTTAGCGGATTGACCCCTGAGGAAGCACACACCCTTAACCTTCTATTGGATAAAGTGAGGATATAGCACTCCCAGAGGGGGCAATTGTCAGGTGAGAAGGTATCAACTGTTATTCGAAGGGCGGCGAATCGCGGAGGTAGTGCAAACCGACGAGGATTTCCCCAACCTTTCCGGGCGGTATGAGCTGTCTGTGCCCGTGGAGGAGTTGCCCGGTCTACTGCCTGCATACATAGCCTATTCTTTGGAGGCTACCCGCCTGTTGTTAGAAGATGAGAAGGCCTATGAAGCCCTGGAGGAGCGAACGGGCAATGCTTTCACTGCCCTGATCGAGTCCGAGGCCTGGCGGCTGGTGGATGAGCAGGGCAAAGAGCATAAGGTATTAGTTCCCGAGTTCTGTCCAGATCAGGAGATCGTCTGGCGGTGGAGTATTTGATACTTTGCCTGATGGGAAAACCACCGGTACGTGCTGGCAGTTAGTTGGCTATGTCGGCTCCCCTGATAGAGTTAGCCCCCGAAGGGCTCTATTGCCCACCTGCGGATGTATACATAGATCCTTGGCGGCCCGTAAGAAGGGCTATCCTTACCCATGCTCACGCAGACCATGCCCGTTACGGTTCCCAGTTCTACCTAGCACACCATCAGTCTGCCGGGGTACTTCGTTTACGTTTGGGGCGCGGTATCCATCTCACAACAAAAGGCTACGGAGAGTCCTTTTCTATCCGAGGAGTGCGGTTTAGCCTTCATCCGGCGGGTCACATACCAGGATCAGCCCAAATTCGGATTGCTCATCGAGGAGAGGTTTGGGTACTCTCCGGAGATTATAAAGTAGAAGATGACGGTTTGAGTACGGCCTTCGAGCCTGTGCGGTGCCATACTTTCCTTACCGAATCTACCTTTGGCCTGCCGGTATATCAATGGCAGCCCCAACGGATAATCTTTGATCAGATCAACCAGTGGTGGCAAACCAATCAACAAGCCGGCAAGGCTTCCATACTCTCTGCATACAGCCTTGGGAAGGCCCAACGTTTATTGGCAGGGGTAGATGTTTCCCTTGGGCCTATTTATGTTCACGGCGCCATTGCCAATACCAATGAGGCGTTAACAAAGGACGGATACCGCCTGCCCAAGGTGCTAAGAGTGGAAAACGGGATACCTAGGTCAGCTTACCGAAATGCTCTAGTTATTGCTCCACCTTCTGCGTTGGGTTCTCCCTGGGCTAAGAAGTTTCAGCCCTACAGTACGGGCATTGCCAGCGGGTGGATGGCCCTCCGCGGACAACGTAGGCGAAGAGCAGCTGACCGGGGTTTTGTACTATCAGACCATGCTGACTGGCCGGGACTACTGAAAGCTATATCCGCTACAGGGGCAGAACGCGTATTAACTACGCACGGTTATGCGGCCGTTTTAGCCCGCTACTTGACTGAGCAAGGGCTACAAGCCCAAGAAGTAGAAACCTTTTTTGAGGGAGATGGAGAGGATGGTTAAGTACTTACCGGAACATTATTATCTTTGCTTATAGTTCTTTTCTTGATTTCTTAATCAATATAGCAGCGGTCTGTGCAAAAAAAGACACAGATAATAGGGAATCGTGTACGAATCACGAGCTGACGCGCAACTGTAAACACTGCCAACGTTAGGCCTTACGGACCCACTGTCCTGCGTGGGATGGGAAGGGCGGCCTTGCGGGTGTAAGCCAGGAGACCTGCCGCTGCTCTACCGCATTTCTGCGGACATTGACAATGCTCTCGCGTACCAGGGTGTTGTGAAGTTGAGCGAAGACGCTTTCAATTTTATTGAAAACGTGAATCGACATCTTATGGAAGCCATTCCTCTACAACTCCCACTCCACTGCTGGGACATCGTTGCCATGGATCGCCTGTCTCACCGACACAGCGTGCGAGTCGCCAAGGATCTGGATAGTTTATTAACCTTCCAAGATCATTATGGCTGGGACATCGACCTGGAAGTGCTGTTGCAAAATCCTTACGAGGCCCTCATTGTTACCGATCCCAACCAGATTATTCAATGGGTGAATCCTGGGTTTACCTCCATGACGGGTTATTCTGCCCGATATGCGATAGGCCGACATCCTAGTTTCTTGCAAGGTCCGTTGACCAAAGAAGATACGCGCGTACGCATCCGGCTGGCGCTTAAGGAGCATCGAGCTACTGAGGAAATAATCTTCAATTACCGTAAGAATGGAGATTCGTATGCCTGTCAGGTACAAATTTTCCCCTTGCACAATCGGCACGGTGAAAACATTCATTATCTGGCACTGGAAAAGGAAGTGGTATGAATCTGGAGGAGCGGATCAAGAAAGCTGAGACTCGGATCTTCAAGGCTGTCTTCCCCAATACTACCAATCACTACGATACCCTATTCGGCGGTACTGCCCTTAGCCTAATGGACGAAGTGGCCTTTATCACGGCGACTCGATTTAGCCGGTTGCGCATGGTTACAGTCAGTAGCGACCGCATCGATTTCACCCGTCCCATTCCGGCAGGTACCATTGTAGAGTTGGTAGGGAAAGTGGTAAAAGTGGGTCGCACGAGCGTGCAGGTAGAAGTGGAACTATTCATTGAGCAGATGTACCAAGAACATCGTGAAAAAGCTATCACCGGAGTGTTTACTATGGTGGCGGTGGGCGAAGACAAGCAACCTATTCCCGTGCTGAGTGAGTAATCCGCCCAGAGAGGCTAGGAATGTGTATGATTCCTAATGCCGGAATCCAATAAAAACCTACGAAATTCCTGGATTGGAAACGTTTTCAAAAAGGAATCCTTGCCGCAACGCAGTTATCGCCAATTAGCTTTTACAAACTAGGCTATACTACTATCTTTGCCCCTCATTTTGCGCTAACCATAAAATGCAATGAATACGATTGTCTACATTGTACCCATTCTGGGCATTGTCGGCCTTATTGTAATGGCCGTCAAGTCTGCATGGGTATCGAAACAAGATGCCGGAGACGCCAACATGGTAGAGTTGGCAGGCCATATCTCCAAAGGTGCGATGGCCTTCCTAAAAGCTGAGTGGAAAGTAATGGCCATGTTTGCCGTAATCGCCGGAGCCCTGTTGGCTTGGTCAGGTACCATGGTAGAGACTTCCACCCCCATTATCGCGGTTGCCTTCATCATAGGTGCCGTATTTTCTGCCTTTGCCGGATGGATCGGCATGAACATCGCCACCAAAGCCAATGTGCGTACCACACAGGCAGCACGTTCCAGCCTGAAAAAAGCTTTGAATGTATCATTCAGCGGTGGTACAGTGATGGGCCTTGGGGTAGCCGGTTTGGCCGTTTTCGGTATGGGCGCCCTGTTCATTGTATTCTATAATATGTATGTAGGTGCTACGGGCAACGTCAATGGCGTCGAAATGGAAACTGCCTTGGAAGTATTGGCAGGTTTCTCTTTAGGTGCGGAGTCGATCGCTCTGTTTGCCCGTGTAGGTGGTGGTATTTACACCAAAGCTGCTGACGTAGGTGCTGACCTCGTAGGTAAAGTAGAGGCAGGTATTCCTGAGGATGACCCTCGTAATCCAGCTACCATTGCAGACAACGTAGGTGATAACGTAGGTGACGTTGCCGGTATGGGGGCTGACTTGTTTGGCTCTTACGTAGCTACCATTTTGGCTACTATGGTACTAGGCCGTGAAATCTCCTCTTCAGACAATGTGGGTGGCATCGCCCCGATATTGTTGCCGATGATCATTGCCGGTTTAGGACTTGTTTTTTCTATCATTGGTACCTTCTTCGTTCGAATCAAAGACGAAAAAAGCAGTGTACAGAGCGCTCTTAACCTGGG
This sequence comes from Cytophagales bacterium, assembly GCA_003454975.1. Classification (GTDB taxonomy): domain Bacteria; phylum Bacteroidota; class Bacteroidia; order Cytophagales; family Cyclobacteriaceae; genus DMST01. Next base: position 12,152 of record DMST01000042.1, read on the forward strand.
TAACTGGTCTTCAATTATCCTGACAGCCATCGCTTCCTTCTTCCTGGTAAATCACCTGATGCCTGAAACCATGAACTTGCGTGGTTTTGAATTCACCAAAATGGGTGTTTTCGGAGCCATTGCTGTAGGTTTGGTAGTAGGGGCGTTGATGTCTATCATCACTGAATATTACACGGCCATGGGTCGCAAGCCTGTGATGACCATTGTGCGTCAGTCTTCTACTGGGCACGCTACCAATATCATTGGAGGTCTCTCGGTAGGTATGGAATCTACTTTAATTCCCATCTTGATTTTGGCAGGTGGTATCGTAGGATCTTACGCGTTTGCTGGCCTATATGGGGTAGCCATTGCAGCTGCGGGTATGATGGCCACTACGGCTATGCAGTTGGCCATTGACGCCTTCGGCCCCATTGCGGATAACGCTGGCGGTATCGCTGAGATGAGCGAGTTGCCTGATGAGGTGCGCGACCGTACAGACAACTTGGATGCGGTAGGTAACACCACTGCTGCTACCGGTAAAGGATTCGCCATTGCTTCGGCTGCTTTGACTGCCCTGGCTTTGTTCGCTGCTTTTGTAGGTTTGGCAGGAATAGACGGTATCAATATCTACAAAGCCCCTGTATTGGCCGCACTATTTGTAGGTGGCATGATTCCTTTCATCTTTTCTTCCTTGGCAATTGCCGCGGTGGGTCGTGCTGCCATGGAAATGGTGAAAGAAGTACGTCGCCAGTTCAAAGAGATTCCTGGCATTATGGAAGGCAAAGCCAAGCCCGAGTACGAGAAATGTGTGGACATTTCTACTAAGGCTTCCATTCGTGAAATGATTATCCCCGGCGCCATCGCCATCGTAGCCCCTCTTTTGGTGGGCTTTGGTTTGAAGGGTGTATTCGAGGACGTATCCTCTGCAGAGATTTTGGGAGGAATGCTGGCTGGTGTAACCGTATCGGGCGTGCTGATGGGTATCTTCCAAAATAACGCTGGTGGTGCTTGGGACAACGCTAAGAAGTCTTTCGAGAAAGGTGTAGACATTGAAGGAAAGACATGGTACAAGCACAAAGAAGATCGTCCTTCGCCCCCTCACCAAGCTTCCGTAACGGGTGATACGGTAGGTGATCCTTTCAAAGATACTTCAGGTCCTTCGATGAACATTCTCATCAAATTGACCTCTATCGTGGCGCTGGTTATCGCTCCTCACATTGCTGTTGACGGTGCACACGGAGAGGAAGAGCACAGTGCATTGCCTCAAGATGCTCCTGCTCAGGAGATTGTTCTGGAAGAGGCTCCGGTTAGCATGATTCAAGAGTAAGAGGTACCGCCTCACCAGTATAGAAAGCCCCACGCTGATTTCAGCGTGGGGCTTTCTGTCTTTATGACTAAGTAGATTTTAGAATAGGATAGTCCCAAAGTCCCATTTTATTGATTGACATATCGGTGTCAGACGATTGGATTGGTATTCGTTCACTTTTGGGGGGTAAGCTTTGAAAGGCTTACCGACCGCCGCCGAAAAGTCGAATGAGAGTAGGCAACTGTTTCAGCTATAGAAAACCATATGAATTACATCCAATCCATCTTCTCCCCCAAAAGAGCTGGTTCCCGGCCCGCTTCATGTCGAAAGTCATCCTCCATCCAAGGGGAAGGACTACAAGGAACCATTTATAGTTTAATTGGCACCCTCTATGCTACCAACTTGAGAGGAATACCTTACCGAATGATTTGCGCATGGCACCTTACCTCAACAATGCCCGCCTTAGGCTTTACCAATTCCGGGGGCAGCGTTAAATGTTCGGGAGAAGTAGTTCTGGAGGAAGTTGCTGGAGAAACTAGACGTTGGGAGTGGGACTGCCCGTACCAACCAAGCACTGCGGTATCTTCTTCCTTGGCGTATGCTGACCCCAGAAAACAAGGTATGTTTACCTCATTGGAAATGGGAGGGAGCCTGCCCAATTTATTTCAATTAATTGTACCCCAGGCTATCCAGTTGAGCCTTCCGCTTACCTGTAGTTGGGCCAGGAAAGGTTTCCATTTCTGCCCGTCGTCTCCGCGACCCGCATGGTATATTCTTCAGCCTGAACCGGTTACCACCTGGATAGAAAGCCATCGGTATACGATTCATGGAGGTAATGTCTGGCTAAGATGTACGCATAGTTCAAGAGAATCATCACTCCAAGCCACAAAAGAATGCACTCTGTTAAGGGCAGCATGATTCTTTCCCGCAAACCAAAGCTCCTAGCCTTATTTCATAAAACGTAGGGGAAGCTTGAGGCAAATGTAAATTATCTCTCCTCGGGATAGTGAAAAGGCTATGTCGGTTCTCAAGAGGCCTTGATTATCGGCATGTAACTTTTGGCTCCACGTTTCATAGGAATTGCTTCTTACCTCCTGTTACTTTTTCAGGGTGATTGGTACATACCAAAAAGCCAATCGAACTTTCTAACCATAAATATCATCACCATATGCACGATTCCATTATTCAGTACGCCTTGATAAATCAGGAAACGGGGAAGGAAATTACCCCTCAAGGTTTGGACCGGCCCGACCGGATTGTATATCCGTGGCAAATGCACCGGGTACAAGATGATTATTTTATCATCTATGCTAAGCAGCCGAAAGATGTTACTTCCGATGGAGAAACTCCCATAGAAGTGTTTACACCGCATTTGCGTACTCAGACTACTATAGTTAAACCCGATCCCGATGATGGTCTATTCTTTGAGCTAAACGGATTGGTGACAAATCAGCGTTCATTTCATTGGAGCCTACAACAAACGCTTTTGCGGGTAGAATTTGAATTAGGGACCTGGAAGGTGAAACGTTTCCCTAAACTACGCCGAGATGACGAGGATCGCTTTCTTATCTATCTGGAAACCCCAAAGAGAATTCATGTGTATCATGAAAGTGAGCTGCTCAAAGCTGATGAAGTTAATTTTGTGTTTACTCGAGTAGATGACTTCATAGAATACCTTCAACCCAGAGAGTATTTATATAATCAATACCTTTTCTCCAAAGAGAACGTACCCGAGGTGCTGATCCAATATACTCATGTGGCAGAGGTAACGCGTTACTTAGAAGCCAAGGATAATCAAACATTGGCTAAGCTTGAAAAAGAACTAACGGAGGTGGCTGATGCTCAGAAAAGCAAGGATTCAGCGTATAGGCAGATGGCCACCGCCTATGTAAATCTAAAGTTGGACGAATACGGCGCTTCTGACCGAGAGAGTTCCTTTCCGGTTTGTTATCAGGTACTACTGGCTCTGCGTGACTACCAGAATCAGGAAATCAATCTGCCGTTAGCCATGCAGTCCCGGATTGGATTTACAGAGTACCAATCCTTTGTTCCAAATAGAAAGGAGGGCGGAGCCATTGAACGTTTTGGTATGGATGTGGGGGATTTTGATTACTTCGGCTTTTATGACAACGGCCTTTCTAAGGATGCTGGAGAGATTAGGTATAGTGTGGAAGATGTGTATCTGAAACGAACGGAAAGAATACCTTTCAATACACAAGTGTCTGACCAAGATCATGAACTTCATCCCAATCGACATAGCTTCTATTTCCAATTCAATATTGGCAACATTCCGTCTTACGTGGACAATGAGCCTCTAATATATTTATGGTATAAGTATGTGAACGAAAGCTCAGAGGCAGAAGAGGAGCAAGGGCATCATTTCATCTTGCTTTTCGAGGACTTATTCACGCTCAGTACCCGACACGGGTATATAGATGTGCAAGGGTATCATTTAGTAGGAGTAGCACCTGTATATACCATATTATCCGAAAATGCGATATCGAATGCTACTCTCACCGTTTTTCCTCACGATGAATTCAGTATACAATTGAATCGATTGTCTTATTTGCAAGGGAAGGATGATAATAATGTAAAGGAAGGAAGCCGAGATGCGGAGATCCAGCGGTTTACCCAAGAAGTAAACCAACGGTTTTCAGAACTGCGTCATGCATTGGCAAGGGCTTATCCTGAGAAAGAACTGGTGAACCAAGCGAATGCAGTGCTCGATTCTTTAATTGCTGATGTTAGGTCTCTGGATGAAGTGCTCACTACACTGAAGACCGATGAACGGAAAGATAGTTACAAAGCAAAATTAGATGTCCTTTTGCATGAAGAGTTTGAGGATATGTATAGCAGTATGGTGAATTTGTTGAGAGAGGATTGTGACTGTAACTACACTAAAACCCGGGAAAGTGAGGCTATCCGGGAACGGATAATTAAAGAGGTGGTACAATTCAAAGAGAATATTCGAGATCCCTTTCAATTAAGAATCAAAGACTTGAATACTACCGACGAACTCAAATTTAATCAGAGATCACGCTCCGCTTTGCTAGATATCTCACTCAAGTGGAATAAATTCTTTGAGTATTTTAAACATCAGCATTGGATTAATTTTCCGCATGTCTCCTTCAATCCTGAGTTAGGCGCTAATATTAGTCATAATATACATGTGCAGGCCATTGGGGGTAATCCAGAACATGGTACTACCGCGAAGGGTAAACTGAGCCCAGTGGGAGGTTGAAAAAAAATCTGAAGAAACCAGATTGAATCTCAATCTGGTTTCTTAATCACGCTTTCTAATTTTTTGTAATGTGTATTGAACGGTTGGCTGTGCTTGCCATGGTGGTTTTGATTTCATCTAATTGCTTGGCAGAAAATTCTATTACGTTAGATTCAAGTCTTTTGCTAGAAGAGTCTGTTCAAGTATACCTGGATCAGCACTCAAAAAGTCCGCTAACCCAACCAGAATTATTTGAGCTTGGTCAATTGATTCCTTCACATTCAATTGTGGAATCCGATCTTTCTAAGGTAGATGAGGTGTCAACTTTTTTCTCCTTTGAGCAAAGCCTGGCTGTCATCAACCGAGATTCAGCAAGTGAGCTAGGGAAAAGGTCACTTACCGCTGGTAGTCTTGATTCATCAGAGATGTATTTCCGGAGTATGTGGCTGTTTTCATTATTGTCTGAACATTGGGAAAAGGTCGGTCATGCCGCGAAAAATATTGGTGCTCTTTGCCACTATCAAGGGAATTACCCAAAAGCAATAGCCTTTTATAAGCGTGCCAGCGATCACTTTTCCGTAGCACAGGATTCTCTTTGGCTTGGCTCCACCCTAAACGATTTAGGGCTTGCCTATATGGAGATAGGATATTACGACTTAGCGGTTCAAAATTTAATATCCTCGGTAAGAATCACTGAGGCTACTGGAGATATTAAAATGTTGGCCAATATACTCTATAATATAGGTTTGGTTTACCAAGAGCAGGGAGATTATAAAAAGGCATTAGAACACCTTGAAGAGGCTAAAAACCTTTACTCTGAGTTGAAATTCAGAGTCGATGTTGCTGGCTGTGAGGTTTTGCAAGCGGAAGTATGGATCCAACTCCAAGAGTATGATACCGCTCGCGTTTTATTGGAAAATGCAAAACCACTCATTCTAGATGAAAGAGGTCCTAACTATAAGGGCCAATTGTACCATGCATTGGGTAAGGCTACCGAAGGGCTCGAGGATTACCAAAAAGCTATTCTTTATTATAAGATGGCCCTTCAATTCAAAGGACAAGGGGATGACCAGGAGTGGCTGGGGCAAGTGCTAAATAGCTATGCCGCTAGCCTTTACTTCACTGCACAGTACCACCTAGCAGAGATATATTATGATAGTGCTTACGCGCTTGGGGTGGAAGCCCAAAGCTTGACACTGCTTCGTAATGCAAGTTTAGGATTGTCTGAGGTAAATGATTCCTTAGGGAATACAGACCAGGCCTTCTTTTGGTATAAAGAATACAAAACTTGGGAGGACAAGATCTTCAGCATAGAGAAGACCCGCCGCATTGCCGAAGTACAGGAAAAATATGAAACGGAGAAGCAGGAAGAGCGATACGAACGGTTGGTGAAGGAAAGAGACCTAAAGCTTAAGCAGAAGACATCTCAATTGCTGATTGCAGTATTAGGATTAACACTGGTTGTTTTTGTGGGGATTAGTTTGGTGTACACTATTCGCCGAAGACGAAAGAAGGACCAACGAGTGCATAAAGAGGAGGTAAACAACCTACTGACAACGCAGGAGCGCAAGACGCTAGAGGCCATGTTGGAAGGCCAGGAGGGCGAGCGTAAACGACTAGCAAAGGAACTGCACGACCACTTTGGTAATTTACTTGCAACTGCAAGAATGAAAATAAACCAGTTAGAGGAGGAGGGAAATTTGCCTCCAGCGGTAAACGATTTATCTCTGATTGTAGGACAGGCCTTTCAGGACGTTCGCAGCCTCTCTCATAGCCTCCATGTAGGGTTACCGGACCAGTTTGGGCTACCCTCAGCCTTGGAAGGATTGGTCAAATCGATCAATTCCGGCGGAACAATTATGGGCAGTCTCTCGGTATCTATTGATTCTCATCGGATGAACTTAAAACAGGAAATAGAGGTGTACAGAATTGTGCAGGAGTTGGTGAGTAATGTACTCAAACACGCTAATGCAAGTAAGCTCAGCATTGGGGTGAATACCTTTGAAGACGTAATCAACGTGACAGTGGAGGACAATGGTCAAGGGATGTCCTCTCAAGCCATACAAGGGCAACGGACTGGCATGGGGCTTAAGAGCTTGACTGAGCGGGTAACGGCTATGCAGGGGGAGATGGGCATTGATAGCCGACCTGGAAAGGGAACGCTTATTTCTATTGATCTGCCCATTCAAAAACAAACCAAGGTGCCTGTTTAGCTTGGAAAATGTTCTGGGTTTGTTTCAGATGCCCATCTAATTGGTTTTTTTAAGTAGTTTTTCTAATGGGCTAGTACCATGGTTCCATTTTTAAGAATGGTATGGTGGAGTCAATCGAAGAAAAGGTGTATCCATGACCTTTGTGAGGTATCCAATACGCCCCTTTGGGGCCTTTTGTAGGAACCGACAGATGCCGAAAAGTCGACCCAGAGTAGGCGCTTAAGTCAATCAACTAACTTATGCTTTTGAATTATTTTTTGAGAATCGGTGGTGCCCAGAAGCCCAAGGATAACCGATCTGGATGGTTTTTAAACCAATCTGGTAGGAAGTGAAATGACTCATTCTCTTTGATGAATGGGGAATTGTATCACAAAAGAATGATTAAAAATGAGACTTTTTACTTGTGTTTTCTTCTTTGTAAGTCTCCTGGGATTAATAGTATCACCTTCAGATTCCTCCGCTGTGGGAGGGCTGCTTCAAGCGGGAAGTCATCAAATGTTGGCATTTGATAATTCTAGTGAGCTAGAGCAACATAATACAATCAAAACCCTTCACAGGCTTCAATTGGTAACCGTATTATTGAGCGCCATAGTTTTCCTCGGGATCATTTTATTCTCCCTTTTTTGGGCTCGCACTAACCACAAGGAAAAGCTGGCGGAGACCATCTATCTACTAGAGGTAAAAGATCGAGAGACTTTGGAAGTGATGCTAAAAGCACAACATTTGGAGCGAAAGCAAATCGCTCGGGAAATGCACGATCACTTTGGTAATCTGCTTGCCACTGCTCGGATACAGATAAGTCAGTTGGAGGCCAAAGATCAACAATCGGAGGTAGTAGAAGCGCTAGCACTAACCATAGGACAAGCTTTTGAGGAAGTTCGTAGCTTATCAAATAGCCTACATGTAGGGCTCGCCGACCGGTTTGGTTTGACGGATGCCTTGGTTGCTCTCGCAGACTCAGTACAGGAACGTGGTGGTTTGGACATCAAGTTGGTAACACAAATAGATGAAGACAGGGTGGAGATGGAACAACACCTGGCGGTGTATCGTATGGCGCAGGAACTGATTACCCAGGTGTTGAAACACGCCAAGGCTCATGTAGTCACGCTTCAGGTCACCACTTATGAAGATACCATCCATCTAATGGCAGAAGATGATGGTAGGAGTTTACCTACGGGCACGCTAGAGAAAAGAAGTATAGCTTTGAAAAGACTTCAAGCCCAGGTGGCTGAGCAGGGTGGTGAGATGGGAATTGATTCTAGGTCTGGTCAGGGTACCTATATATCCATTGATTTACCGCTATTAGAGATATCACAACTATGATTAATGTGCTGATCGTGGACGACCACGAATTATTTCGACAAGGTATTTCCGCACTCTTTTCAGGGGAGGAGGGTATTCAGGTGGTAGATACCACTCATAATGGATTTGTAGTCCCTGAGTTGGTGCGGAGGCATAAGATAGATGTAATCCTGTTGGATATGAGTATGCCTATTCTGGATGGTCCAGGAGTCCTGGAATTACTCCAACAAGAAGGAGAGGAGGTTCCTGTCCTCATGCTAACCGTGCACGCCGGGCTCAATGAGATCAAAAAAGCCCTTACCCTGGGAGCCGCCGGCTATGTGCTGAAGGATGCCAATAAGGCCACTCTAAAGCAAGCGATTGAAGCTTTGGCTGGGGGAGGTAATTATTTCCACCAGAAAATTCAGCAGCAGATGATCGATTTCTTCCGGGGGCAGAGTAAACAGACTAAGGCAGAAGAATCTCTCAGTGAGCGAGAACTGGAGATTGTGCGAGAACTAGCTAAAGGGGATAGCGGCCCTGTGATTGCCGACCGTCTTCATCTAAGTGAATACACGGTGCGGAGTCACCGTCGCAACATCTTGCACAAGCTAGGGGCCAAGAATACTGCTGAGCTTATTCACATGGCGATGGAACGAGGATGGATTTAAGATAGTGTAAATGCGAAGTGTGAATAATCAGGGGCATGAGCTTAGATATCTGTGCTGTAGCGGTCAATCCGGGCTGATCTATGTAAAAAGCAAAAGATTGCTTAAAAAGAAAGGCGTTGGTGGAGACCAACGCCTTTTTATCTCCAATAGGTTTACCACCTAGAAGTCATAGCCTACCGTTACGTGTAGGCGAGGTAGGTCGGGAATATTGTAGTTTTCGATGGGCCAGGCCACATCAAATTTGGTGTAGTATCCTAAAATTACACTGCGGAAACCTATCCCATAGCTCATGAGCCAAGGGTTGTTATAGTTCATCAGCTCCACCCGGAAGGGCGATCCCTCATTCTGGATGACTTCCGTATTGAGTTCATTCTCCTCACTCCAAGGAGACGGTCCTGTCCAGGAAGAACCAATATCGTAGAAGGCCGTCAGCTGCAAGTTGCGGAAGAAATTTGACGTAATGGGTCCGGAGTAGAAGTAGCGTACCAAGGGTAGTCTTAGTTCCACATTACCCAGAAGGGCTTGCCTACCGTTTAGGACGTTGTAATCAAAGCCACGCAAGCTGGTGACGTACTCAGCAAAAAGTAACTGCTGGTTGTTTTCCAGCGTAGTGATAGCCAGAGGGCTGCCCTGTTCAAATTCATCTTGGGTCCGGTTGAGGATCCAGTTGTCCATGCCACCAAGAAGATAGCTCTGCCGCTGTTGCCCGAAGAAGGCACCGTAGAAGCCGCGTACCGCCAAGGTGAGGTTACGGTGCAAAGGCTGATAATGGCGGAAGTCTGCACTTAGGTTGCCAAAAGAACGCTCGGGTGCTCCCAGTGAGAAATAATTCTTGATCTCAATTTTGCCCCGGGTGCCCTCCATGCTGTTCATGCCGCTAATCACGGAGTTGTCAAACACCACTGCACCCCGCAAACCGACATAGTTGTGGTTTTCAAATAAGGGCTGCGGAGGCGGTGAGATTGCGTAGTTGGGGGTTAGCTCTTGCCAACGAGTGTGGGTAAAGAATAGAGAACCTTCTGAGCGCAAGCTTACACTGTGCGGGAAAGCTGCTTTCAGGTCAATCTGATTCAGAGAATAATGCTGTAGTTCCCCGTCTTCAGGCTCCGTCCGGGTAATCGCTTTGCGCGAAACCCGTGCTCCCAAGTCAATTTTCATGGGCAGATAATCATACTCTACAAAAATCCGCCCGTTCTGTAAGTTAGGAGTAGCGAAGGCTCCACCGCGGAATCGGTGGTTTTCCAATAGGTCGTTCATCTGAGTGCCCAGAGAGAACCCCCAACCCATCAGGGGGTCGATTTCCAAAGAGGTCACCAGATTATCCGTACTAAATCGGGTAGTATAGTCAAAAGGTCCAACGACACGTTCCTTGTCCTGTAGGCGGCGGTAATTGAGTAGGAAGCTATTCCGCTCCGGCTCCTCGGCTTCCTCAGCTTCCATCGTAGGATTGAATACATACTCTTCCGTGTCAATGGGGGCATTGGGGTCCATGGGTGTTTCCTCCGGATTCCCAAAGGTGTAATCGTCTGGATCGAGGAGGGCATTGGTGTCAATGCCAGTGGTGTCTTCAGTAGGAACTTCCTCACCAGGATCTGCAGCAGAGAGGTTTTGCCGTGCCCGAGCAGCCATCAGTCGGTTGGCCAGGTACTTAGCCTGTTGGCGCTGCTGGCGTGCTGTAGGTAAGGTAAATCGCTGTTGGGTGAAGTCTAGCGGCTGCAGGTAGATGTAATCTTTTCCTTCCAATTCCGCAATGTAGGCTAACTCAGAACCGCGCAGGTTGATACTCATGCCGTGTAGGGAGTTAGCGAAATTCGTTATTTGCGTGTACAAGCTGTCTGTTCGGTGGTATCGGAACAGGTTCTGAATTCCCTTCTGATCACTGAGATAATAATACTCATCCTGATTGATGGGTATAGGATAAATATCCGTACTCAGTGTGTTAGTAATTCGGGACAAGACATTGGTAGTTGTGTCCAGGTTGTAAACGAATAGGTTGAAGGTGATCAGGTCATCCTTCACATTCTCCAAGGCCACAGAACGTAGCGTGTCACTAGAACGATTGGAACTGAAAACAATAGCGTTTGTGCCCGGTACAAATTCAGGGTATTCATCGTCATAGGCGTCATCGGTAAGCTTTCGCCATTGATTCCTCCGCAGGCTGACCAAGTAGATATCACTGCGGCCATCTTCTTCGGCACTCATGGCCATTAGTCGGCCGTTGTCATTGAAGGAAATATGCTGAATGGCATGAAAAGCCGATAGGCTCACTTGCTGTTTTTCCTTCTCCTTCACGTTATATATCCATAGAGAGGGGCCGCCTCCCCGCTCAGCGGCCATAACGAGCGTAACCGAATCTTGCCAAGCAAGAATAGGCAGATCATCGTTGGATTGCTGATTCAGTAACTTGTATCCCCCGCGAAGAACAATCCGCTCTTTGTCCTCTTCACGGTCCCAAAGGATGACATGGTAGCGGCCTCGGTCGTTTTCAGAGTAGGCCAAAAACCGACCATCTGGGCTCATGCTTACCCGGTTACGGGTCACGTCACGGCGGTTTCGCCTCGTGACCAAATACTGTTTGTCAGGATATTCGTAATCCTCCAATACCTTCTTCGCCTGTTCTTGGTAGTAGCTGATCCACCCCGCTTGAAATCGAGGGAAGGTGGTTCCTAAGGTATTAGCGATACTGCGTTCCTCGTTCCGAATAATGCGGGTGAGATTGAGCACGCTTGAAATATTAGACCGTCCGTACTTCTCAGCGATATAGTTCCAAATAGACTGTCCAAGCAAAGCCGCTTCTTCCCCTTGATAGCGGTCTAGCTTACGCACCCGGCTATTGGTGACTAGGTCACGCGCATAATCGTCCATACGGGGACCCCATCCGTAGGCAATGTAGCGTGCAGCACCTGGAATAAACCAGTCCGGTAAATTGAGTAGATACGCCTTTTGGAACATATCCGTTAGGCTACCTCCAAACATCATCTCTTGCAGCAGCTTAGTGGCTACTTGAAAAACCAATTCGGTTTTAAAGGCTTCTAGTGTACCCGGATAGGCTATTTCTACCACATTCTTTACAAAAACCGTTTCCCCTGCTACGGCTTGGTAATTATCATTGATGCCGATGTTGCTCTGCATCAGATCAGAATGTGAATTGTACAAGAAGATTTTGGTCTTGGCCAAGGGTACGTAGCCCAAGATGTCTGTAATCCGTTCGAACTCGGCTTTCAGAAATTTGACAGCTTGCTCAGCCAGTTCACTTCCACCCTGGTAGAAGTACAGGTCAAAATCACCTGTGCTGTAGTACTTCCATTCAAAGTTCTGATACTGAATACGGTTTTTGCCGAAGGATTGGGCGGCTTGCTGGGCTTGGCTGAACAGTGGAAAGCTAATCAGCAATGTAAGCCAGGCAAGTTTGAGAGTATGTGGGGAAAAGACTTTCTGCATAGGGGTCACATTTCTACATTATAATACGTACCAAATCGCTGAATATCTACTTCTGGCCACAAAGATTGGCCTAGAAAAAGGGCATCGGCTAGCTGCTTGACAAAGAATGGCCCTAAAGACACTCCTTTCGCTCCTAAGCCATTGCAAATCCACAGGGCATTATGCTTTGGGTGTTGCCCAATGATGGGGCGTCGATCTTTCGTAGCAGGTCGTATACCTGCCCAATGCGCTTTTATACTAAAAGGAACACGTAACAGCGCGTTGAGTTTCTCCAACAATTCATTTTTTCCTCTTTCCGTAGGCTCTAGGCTTAGCTCTTGGTGGTGATAGGTAGAACCCACCTTCACCGTGTTGGTTTCGGTGGGTAAGACAAACACGCCCCGGTTATAAATTCGGGGTAAGTCCTCCTGTGTTTCTAGTTCTAGTACTTCGCCTTTTACCGGACGGAAGGGCAGCCAAGACCAGTGGTTGTCTTTTGTTGCTTGAGTGCCCGTACAGGAGACCATCCACCTTCCTTCTAGTTCTCCATAGGTTACTTTATTATCGTCCAATTCAAGTTGCTCAGGTTGGTAATCTGCCTCCGTTAAAGAGCTTTGACCCTTGAGCCAACTCCGGACCGCTTTCAAGAATTTGGGCAGATCTACCCAGCCTGTTTTTTGCAATAAGATTCCACCGAAATCGTCATAACAGTGCTGAGCGAAGGTGCGAGGGGATGTTACCTCCCGGATGTAGGGAGCAAATTCAGGATCGGCCCATCGTCCGTGCCAATCATTGTACTCCTCTACCGACACAAAGGGGCGGAAGATGGGAGTATTATGGAAAAAGGTGGCGTTAAGGATGGATTCCATGGCAGAATAATGATGCATGAGGAAGTCAAATAGCACATCTGCTTTCCAGGTTTTTACCATTTTTCTTCCCGTGATGGGATTGAAAAGCCCTGCAGCGGCATAACTACTACCCGGCTGCCCATTGTCAAGTACCTGTACTGTAAAACCCCGCTGAATACACTCCAATGCCAGCAAAGATCCTGCCAGCCCCTGACCGATAATGATCACATCTACCTGTTTCATCGTCCCATGTTCTTTTGCAATTTGCCCCTATTGATCCACCTTTGCGGCAAAGGTATATCCCTATGATGCATATTGAGGTTTTTACATTTAATCCTTTTCAGGAAAACACCCTGGTTTTGTCAGATGATTCTGGGGCTTGTGTGATTGTAGACCCGGGCTGTTTCGAAGACCATGAGAAGGCCGAACTGCAAGCCTACGTGGAAGAAAAAGGGTTGAAGGTAGAGGGCTTGCTCAATACCCACTGTCATGTAGACCACGTACTTGGCAATGCGTGGGTGGCCCGTACATATGGCGTAGAACTCACCATGCATCGGCTGGATTTGCCTACCTTCAAAGCAAACGAAGTGGTTGCTCCACAATATGGATTTGCTGCCTATGAGGCTGCCAATCCTGTTCATTTCGTGGATGAGGGTGACCAAATCACCTTTGGTAACACCACGTTAGAAATTTTCTTTACCCCTGGTCATGCACCTGGCCACATAGTGTTCTACCACCGTGAGCAAGGAGTCGTGATAGGAGGCGATGTACTGTTTCGGGGTAGCATTGGTCGTACGGATCTGCCTGGTGGGGATTTTGACACCCTAGCCGCTAGCATTCGCTCCAAACTGTATACCTTGCCCGAAGAAGTAGTCGTTTATCCTGGGCATGGCCCTGAAACCAACATCGGTTTCGAAAAACAAAATAACCCCTTTGTGAAAGGTTGATGCCTAAGTCGCAGCTTATACAAAATATTCCCAATGTGCTCACCCTGAGCAATTTAGTGCTAGGGTGTGTGGGTATTTTGGCGGCTGCAGAAGGGCAACTTCAGCAAGCTTCTGCGTGTATTGGTTTGGCCATGGTGGCCGATTTTCTGGATGGCTTTGTTGCCAGACTCCTCAAAGTGCAAAGCCCGATCGGGGCAGATCTAGATTCTTTGGCCGATATGGTGACCTTTGGGGTGCTGCCCGGTATTCTCATGTATTGGCTGCTTTTGGAGGCTGGGACAGGGGAATTTACGCCCTATTTAGGGCTGGTTTTGCCTGTTGGGGCAGCCGTTCGACTGGCCGTTTTCAACAATGACCCAAGTCAGGCCCATGGCTTTCGTGGGGTGCCCACCCCTTTGGTGGCGTTGGTTGTTGGGGCTTTGCCGTTTATTCGAGCAGATTATCCCCGTTTTTTTACCGTTCCAGTACTATTGGTGGTATCCGTATCGCTTGCCCTTCTCATGGTTTCCCGCCTTCCGCTAATGGCCCTCAAGTTTAAATCGTTTGCTTTTCGGCCCAATGCTTTAAAATACCTCTTCCTTTTGCTAAGTGCGGCTAGCCTCGTACTTTTGCAATTCCTCGCAGTGCCCCTCATTTTTGGCCTGTATTTGACACTCTCGTTAGCAAATCGATCGTCTGAAGGATGAAATTCAAAGCAGAAATAGACATCATGCCCCTCAAGGAGCTTTTAGACCCTCAAGGGAAAGCTGTAAAACTGGGTTTAGGAAACCTGGGAATTGGTGGGGTAGACGATGTCCGGGTAGGTAAGCATATTACCGTACACATAGAAGCTGACACCGAGGACGAGGCCCATAGTAAGGTGGATACGGCTTGTAAGAAACTGCTTTCTAACTTGATTATGGAGGATTACTCCTTTCAGTTGTCACCTGTAGAAGGTTAACCACTTTTTTTTCCTCTTTTTAACAATCCCAGGAGAGGATTGCGCGTTAACGTTACGGAAAGCATTTTCCGACCATGCGTAACCCAAACCACCTATTACCTGTACACCTCAGCCTGGGCATGGTATGCGCTTTTGTGGCGTATTCTCATGCACAAACCTCCTCCGTACTTACAACTGGAGAGTGGTATAAAATACCTGTGGTAGAAGACGGAGTCTATGCCCTTACCTCCGATTATCTTTCCACATTGGGTATTGATGTGAGCGCCCTAAATCCGGATGAGATCGGCCTATATGGCTACGGTGGCGGTATGCTTCCGCAGCCATTAAGTGCAGATCGTTTCGAAGATTTGCCAGCCATAGCAACGCAAGGCGTTGGATTGGCAGATGGTTCATTTGATACTTCAGACCGCTTGCTCTTTTATGCACAAGGCCCAAACGAAGTATCCTTTATCTCTGGAGAGAACTACTACGAGCACACCCTTAATTTGTATTCTGATACAGCCTATGTCTATTTAGGTATAGGGGTGAATTCCTCTTCTGCCACCACATTTATCCCTTCCTCCATTTCTGGTGCTGCTTCTATGGATTGGTTTCCGGAAGTACGCTGGGTAGAGATAGAAGAAACAAATCGGGACCAAAGTGGCCGCGAATGGTACGAAAACCCTCTGGAATCAGGGTCTGGCAGAACCTACACTTTTGCCACCCCAAATTTTGCTTCGCAAGGAGGGGCCGTGCAGGTTCGAGCGGGAGTGATGATTCATTCCTACGCCGAAGCCCCAGTTGTGGTAGCGTTGAATGGTGTCGAGATCGGTGAGATTGCTACAACCCCAACCACGGGTGGGGCTTATTCCTTGAAGGGGGTAGAGGCTGACGACGTTTTTGTTCGAACGGGGCCAAATTTGAATGACAATACCGAGGTTACACTTTCTTTTCAGTCGGCAAGTGTAAGCGTCTCCAATGCTTATCCCAATTACCTTACGCTCACGTATCCTCGCCAATTAAGAGGAACTCCTGGGGAGCCATTGACCTTCACTTCTGATCATTTCCTAGGCACACCTGTCCAGATTGAAATTGATAATGTATCAGGGTATACCCTTTGGGAGGTGACTGATCCTCAGTCTCCGCGTATCATAGAAGCTACCGCCCAGGGTAGTCAACTTCTCTTTGACTGGGAGAATGATTTGGGTGGCCAGTTTGTAGCTTTTCAGTCTACAGCAGTAGACGCACCTCTTGATGGCGAGAGAATTGCTAACCAAGATTTAGGAACTTGGAACAATCCTGATCTAGTGATTGTGACTCCCTGGGCATTTTTATCTGCTGCAGAGCGTCTTGCACAATTTCGGGAGTCGTGGGACGGCTTGAGCGTGGAGGTGGTAACTACTGATCAGGTATTTAATCAGTTTGCTTCTGGCCAGCCGGATGTTTCGGCGGTTCGCAATATGGCCAAGTACGTTCACGACCAGTATAGCAACTTCCGGTATTTACTCATCTTCGGTCGAGGATCGTATGACTATAAGCACCTTGAAGACGAGTATGTAGATCAAAATTGGGTGCCGGTATATCAGGCGCGCAATAGCCTGGATCCTTTGGCCACATATAGCTCCGATGATTACTTAGGGTTCCTGGACGAAGAGGAAGGAGCTTGGGAGGAAGATCGAGAGGGCAATCACGGGTTAGATATTGGAATAGGGCGCTTACCTATTGTTAGCTTGGATGAGGCCAACGTGATTGTAGATAAGCTCATCCATTATTCGCAAAGCACGAGCACCCTTGGCGACTGGCGACAACGCATTCTTTTTCTGGCCGATGACGAAGATAACAACACGCACCAACGAGATGCGGAACGAATTTCCCAATATGTAGATACCAGCGAGCGTCGGTTTTTTGTAAACAAGCTATATCTGGATGCCTTTCCGCAGGCGCAAAAGGGGAGCTTTGAAGATTCGCCAGAAGCACGCCAGGCCTTGAATGAAGCTATATTTCGGGGAGCATTGATGGTCAATTATACAGGCCATGGGAATGAGCTTGCTTGGGCAGAAGAAGGATTTTTCCGAGAAGATTTGATTGATAAGTGGAGCAATTGGGACCACCTGCCACTATTCATTACAGCTACGTGTGAGTTTGGTAGACACGATAGCCCCCGACGTAGGTCAGCGGCCGAGAAGATTCTACTGAGCGACCAAGGGGGAGCCATTGGACTGCTCACCACTTCAAGACCGGTTTTCTCCAATAGCAATTTCCTGGTCAATCGCGTATTCTTTGAGCAAGCGTTTTATCCGCTGGCCAATGGTGAAGCCCCACGGTTGGGGGATATTATCCAACGGACGAAAAATCGGAGTTTGAATGGTGTGAATAACCGGAACTTCATTCTCTTGGGTGATCCTTCCATGCGGTTGGCATATCCAGATTATGGCATCGATATCACCCAGGTAAATGGGAGACCAGCGGATGGAGATGCGGATACAATACAAGCTTTGCGAGAAATCACGCTTTCGGGGAGTATTCTCAATGGAGAAGGTGGACGTGTGACTACTTTCAATGGCACCTTAACGGCGGCACTTTACGATAATGCTTCTACTAAGCAGACCCTGGGGAATCCGCCCAACAATACCCCTATGAACTATGCCGTTCGCGATAACTTACTGTTTCGTGGCCAAGCCACTGTTCAGGACGGGCAGTTCTCCTTCACTTTTGTGTTACCTCGCAACATTGACTATCAGAAAGGAGTAGGTCGACTGCACTTGTACGCAAGTGATCCTGCCCAACATGTAGATGCCCAAGGAGTCAACGAAGGGCTGATAGTTTCAGGTAGTCAAGTGACTAGTTTGGATTTTGCTCCACCCGCATTGCGTCTCTTTGTTAATGATACAACCTTTCAGGCGGGAGGGACAACACACCCTGATCCTGTTCTGGTAGTATTGACTGAAGATGATAATGGGATCAACCTGAGTCAATCACAAGTGGGGCAATCACTCCGCGGGCAGGTAGATGAGGGTGAAGAATTTCCATTGAGTGAATTCTACGTAGCTATGCCGAATGATTTCGGCAAGGGTATCATCCAGTACCCGCTCTTTGATTTAGAAGAAGGGCTGCATACCGTGCGCGTACACGCCTTTGATGTGTACAACAACGGGGCTACCAGTGAATTGCCATTCATTGTAACTAGCCGGGGAGAAATTGCTCTGGAGCAGGTGTTGAATTACCCCAACCCCTTTTCTAGGAGTACCACCTTCCGGTTTGCGCACAATAGGGCAGGCGATCCTCTGTCAGTCAGTGTGCAGGTATATTCCTCCCAGGGCCAACTGGTAAGGGCTTTGGAATGGGAAGTAGTGGAAGGAACCAGTCTGGTAGATGGATTGGATTGGGATGGAAACGACGACCAAGGGTTGCCTTTGCAGTCAGGGTTGTACCTCTATAAAATCTTTGTAAAATCTGAAATTGATCAAGTCTATACCGAAGCCACCAATCGGTTAGTAGTGATAAAATAGTTATCTTTAAGGTCACCTTAGAAACATGAAAAAGTACCAAAAACTACTTGGCTTTTTGAGCGCTGTCGCTTTTTTGGGGCTTACCTCAGCTCCGGCTACCGCTCAAGTCACCACCATCGGCCAGAATGGAGGCCGCGTAATTACCTCAGCCGTACCCTTTTTGATCATCGCCCCAGATGCCAGAGCTTCTGGTATGGGGGATATGGGCGTGGCTACCACGGCCGACGTGAATAGCATTCACTGGAATCCTGGTAAGCTTGCCCGGGTTCAGGACGATATTGGTTTGGGGATCTCTTACACACCTTGGTTGGCTGCGCTCAACCTTACGGATGATATGTCCATCTCTTACTTGTCCGGGTTTTATAAGTTGAGCAAAGAGCGGACCATCGGCGTTGCCATGAAATACTTCGACCTGGGGAACTTCCAAGAGACCTTTGATAATGGTGAAGAAGGCCAGTTGTACAGCCCACGCGAGTTTTCTTTTGCGGCCAGCTACTCCCAAATGCTGACCCAGTATTTGTCGGCAGGGGTTTCAGTACGCTATGCACGATCACAGCTGCTAGGGACCTTTTCCAACCCTACCTCTCAGGCTCAGGCGGCCAATACCGTAGCGGCTGATGTAGGCTTTTATTACACTCGTGATATAGTGATTGCTGGTAAAACGGCCTATTGGAGTGCCGGTACTTCTGTTTCTAATTTGGGGCCTAAGGTGACCTATACCGATGAATCTCGTCGTGATTTTATCCCCTCAAACTTCCGTTTGGGCACTGCCCTGGCTACAGACCTTGATCCTTACAATCAATTCACGTTGGGTGTAGAGGTAAATAAACTAATGGTACCCACACCCCGCGAACGCGATCCAGATACGGGATTACCGATTGGCACTCCAGTTGATAGCCTTACTTGGTTGCAAGGTACTTTTGGTTCTTTCTCCGATGCGCCTGATGGATTTGCTGAGGAGCTTTCGGAATTCACGGTGTCCGTAGGGGCTGAGTATTGGTACAACAAAACCTTCGCGGCACGCGCTGGATATTTCCATGAGGCAGCTACCAAAGGCAATCGTAAATACATCACCTTAGGATTAGGTTTCCGGTATAATGTATTCGGGATTGACTTTGCCTACTTGACGGCCCTGGCCCAGCGCCACCCTCTAGATGATACCCTCCGCTTCTCCTTGCACTTCAAATTCGATAACGGCAAAGGAGATGAGTCCATTACCGAATAAGAGTATAACATGCTAGATAGAACTATTGCACCGCCGGTCCAGCCCCTGGAACCG
>DMST01000042.1:31791-32326 GCA_003454975.1 Cytophagales bacterium
CCGGCGGTTTTGCTTTCTCCAGAAAGGTATGCTTTGGCTGGAGTGCCTGTTTTTGTGTTCGAGGCAGGTGATCAGCCTGTTCTTAAAGTAGAATGGGTGTTTCAGGCAGGTAAAACTCGTGAAGATGCTCCGGGAGCCGCTTTTTTGACCGCCCAGCTAATGAAAGGGGGGACAGAAAGCCATACTGCTCAAGTCATTGCTGAAAAGCTGGCGTCGTATGGGGCCTCTTTGGTGGTTGCTCCTCACCTGGACTATACCAGTTTTACCCTTACCACCCTGACCAAATTTGCTGAAGAGCTCATCCCTTGGGTCACCTCTCTGTTCTGGGGAGCTACGTTTCCGGAAGAAGAAGTAGAACGACAAAGGGCAAAGAAGGAGCAGGCCATTCGGATTGATTTAGAAAAGACAAGCTACCTAGCAACTGTAGAACTGCGCAAGGCAGTATTCGGAGCTAAGCATATGTATGGACAACCTTTGGATCTAGAGGGGGTACAAGCGCTAACGCGTAATGATGTGAAGCATCATCATGAGCACT
>DMST01000042.1:32362-33083 GCA_003454975.1 Cytophagales bacterium
ACCGCAACGGGCTACAGGTGTTTATTTCGGGGCGGGTAAGCCCTAGCCATTTGAAAGCGCTAGAGGCTGCCCTGATGTCCGGACCTGAAGGGGTCGTGAAAGAGGTTGCTGAGTTGTTACCTCCCACGGCAGGGGCGAAGTTGAATTTTCCCAAAGAAGGGGTGCAATCCACCTTGCGAATAGGACAACAAGTATTGCCTAAGGGGCACCCTGACTTTCACCAATTTCGTATTGCTGTGGAGCTTTTGGGAGGTTATTTCGGGGCTCGTCTCATGCAAAACCTTCGAGAGGATAAAGGACTTACTTATGGCATATACAGCCAAATTATGCCCCTGGCACAGGGGAATTATCTCAGTATTGGGGCAGATGTTAAGAAAGCTGATGTAGACCTAGCACTGGCAGAAGTAGAAAAGGAAGTACGTCTGCTGGGAACCGAGAGGGTATCTGAGGAAGAACTAGGTAGGGTAAAAACCCAATTGGCTGGAAAACTATTAGGGCAAATGAATAGCCCTTTCGCACATGCTGAGGTATTCAAAGGGCTTTACTATTGGGATCTCCCCATGTCACGTTTTCGTGATTTTTTTACTGCTATTGAAGCCACCACTCCTGAGGTAATCCAGAAAATGGCGACTACCTATTTGAAGTGGGAGGACCTACATGCTGTAGTAGTCGGTTAATCCTTTCAAGGAAGGCAAATAAGAAACGGCTCCACAAATTGTGG
>DMST01000042.1:33134-34334 GCA_003454975.1 Cytophagales bacterium
CCCACAAATTGTGGAGCCGTTTCACTTTGGTCTAAAACTGTTTCAATTCCCGCTTATTGCTTGATGAATTGCTGAGTAACTCGATTGTGTTTTTCATCCTCAACGCTGATTAGGTACATGCCTTCCCGTAGGGTAGACACGTCAATACCGTCACGCACATTATCAGCGGCCACACGCATTGCTTCGGTTCCACTTAGTGAGTAGATAGTCACGAAAGAACCTTTCGCAGGAGCTACGTTCAACTCAAGATTTAGTACATCCTGTACTGGGTTAGGATATACACTGAAGTTGTCGCTGCTAAATGTGGCTCCGAAATCCTCAATGATAGATGATCCTTCTCCGTCGCGTGCAGTACGAGCAGGCACGCCGTTGCTACAAGCTTCCAGGTTAACGCCTGAGAAGGTAGAGTAAGCGCGTACGCCGATGTACCAAGTGCCTGGGGTAGGATTCTGGAATGTACAAGTCTCGTTGTTACCGTTTAGGTAAGGGCGGCAATCATACGAAGATGTAGTAGGCGCAGCTGCCTGACGTACGTATAGGTCTGCATCACCAGTACCACCACTTATGCTCACTACCAACTCTTGAGTTCCTGCCGGTACATTCCAAGTGTACTGGTTGAATGCGCCAGTAGAAGCAGAGATTCCGTTAGCGTTTCCGCAATCGTCGGTGGTACCACCACCGCCACCGCCACCTCCGCCGCCAGACTCGGCGATGCTGAGGTTGTCGATTGCAATGTCACCTTGCCAAGAAGAGGCAGAAGTAGCAGCAAAACGCAGGGTTACAGTAGATCCTGCATATCCGCTCAAGTCAACGGTTGCGGAGTTCCAGTTACCACCTTGCGAACCGGAAATGGTCCAGAGGTTCACAAAGTTTACGCCATCTGTAGAGGCGTCCAGGTTCAAAGTTCCTACTGCGTTGCCATTCGCATGGTAATCAAATGAGATTTCAGGGCTGGAAGTGCCAGACAGGTCAAACGCTGCAAACAAATCGGCATCCTTGTTAGGGTACCCGGTTCCATTACCTGAAACCTCCACATACATGTACCAAGAACCAGCAGAACCGCTGCTAGGGCCCGTGCCTGAAGAAGGAGTGCCGTTAGCGTCACGAGTCCAATCAATATCATCACAAGAAGCTTGGTTCCATACTCCGGTACCGCCTTCGAAGCTTTCAGAATAAGGGACAGCTGTAGCCGTGGCATCG
>DMST01000306.1:0-18189 GCA_003454975.1 Cytophagales bacterium
GGCGGCCGGTTGGCGTACACTACCTCCAGTATCGGAGCCGAGCGCTACATGGCACAGCCCAGCTGCAATGGCTGCTGCCGAACCGCCAGAGGAGCCTCCCGGTACCCGGCTTTCGTCTACGGGGTTCTTAACCGGGCCAAAGGCAGAGTTTTCATTGGAAGAACCCATCCCAAACTCATCACAATTGTGTCTGCCAATGATGATGGCATCTTCGTCTACCAGCCGCTGAACGGCGGTGGCCGAAAATTGGGAATTAAAACCGTCGAGGATTTGACTACCGCCTTGCACCGGGTGCTGCGCATAGCACAGTACATCTTTGATGCCCACTACCAGGCCAGCTAGTTTCCCGGCAGTGCCACTGGCCAGTTTCGCATCTACCCGCTCAGCCTCGGCAAGGGCTTCGTCTGTGTATACAGAAAGAAAAGCATTCAGTGAAGAACGCTCAGCGATGGCCGATAAAAAATGCTCCACCACAGCTTTGCAGGAAGTTTCACCTTGCTGCAAAGCCGCGCGGAGGTCAGCGTAAGTACGATACAGGAGCACGGAAGTGCTTAGTTTTGTGTAGAACCGCTGTTGGTATTAGGAGCGGCAGTATTGGTGTTCTGAGGAGCAGGATTACGTGTTTCATTCACATTTACTCCACCTTGGTTAATCTCATCACGCACTTCTTTGGTAGCGTCCTTAAACTCCCGCATTCCGCGGCCCAAACTGCGAGCCAATTCGGGAATCCGTTTTGCACCAAAGAAAATCAAGATTACCAGTACGATTACCAGTACTTCCCATCCACCAAGGGTCCAGGCAAAAAGAGTAGCCATAAAATTGTTGTCTAGATACTAGATTTGATTGCAAAGGTAGCGACAAAGCCGCTACCTACATAACCTAATACTGATAAAGGGAGTTCTTCCCTATCGATAATGAATGAATTATTCGAGAGAAAAGAGCAAATATTTTGCCCTTAAGCTAGAATCAACAAGCTTCTCCCCGTGCTCAACGTACCATTGGTTGTAGGCCCGGGCCGATTGATCATAGGCTACCCGCAAACTCAAAACATCATTGTTGATAAACTGATTGAGTGCCTCCAGTATACCAACGGTAGCTACAGAAGGCTCTTCGCCGGGTAGATCCATGAGCTGGGCAGACAGCTCAAGCCAAACGTCGTCATAAGCAGTGATGGTTTCCGATTTCATGGACTCCATCTCACGTCTGAGTGGCCCCAATGCATTGACCGCTTGGGTTAGGGAGTCGCTTAAAGGCTCATTAATAACCTCTTCTGCAGCCAGCACCTGAACCAAGCTATTCAGGTTGTATTGCATTTGGTCATCCGCTTGTAATAAGGATATCCAACGGGATTCAATGGCTTGCTGGAGACTATCAGCCTCCATTAGAAGCTCGGCTTTGTCTTCTTCAGAAAGCGTGTTGCCGTTTTTACAGGCGCGAAAAAGGAGGAGGCCTAAGGCCAGGATGGGGATAAGAATCAGCGAGAATCGCCTACTACTTTCCATTAAAGGGTGTGGGTTGGTAAGACAGCAAACTTAAGAAATAGGAGAACGCAAACGGTTGCTGATTCTTATCAAAGGCCTATAATTAACAATTTCTTAAAGTGCTGCCTTGTCTCTGTCAAGAGGCGATGCGCGTCATAGAGTCAATATATTCGATGGCTTCCTCTCTGTTGGGCACTACGGAATAAGGCGTTACAGGCTTCTAAATCAGGAAAATGCCTCGCATGACCATACGCGCTAGCATGTTTGGAATGATGATAGCCGTAACGGTTACGTTTTGACTTAATATACCCTCATTTTCTTTGATCCACTTCCCGTGTCGAATGCGTAAGTCAGCTGGTAATAGTTTTATGTTTGTGCCATCATACAACTGTGCAGCGCCAGGGTTTTGCTCCACCATGTCAATTACTTCTTTTAGATAAGCTTCAAATTGGTCTTTGGTAGGATTAATGCCGTTATAATTAATTTCCATCACATCCGAATTGGACATTTCAACCTTCGCAAATTTCATAAAACCTATTTTGTTTGATCAATATTAATCAAAGCACTTCTTCATGTAAGAATTGTTCGATAAGAAAAGGTTTGTCTTCGTTAAATATTGAATTATTGCGATGGTTTCTAAAGCCTTTATTACTTCTATTGTTTGATTTTGTCGGTTTATTAGGAATGGTGTAAAAAAGGAAGCCTCATTGCCTGGTCGGTAAGAGGCCTCTTATGATGGGATATCCAAGTAAGATTATCCTCTCAAAATTCGATTTTTTCCTTCAAAATAGGCCAGTACAAAGATGCCAATGCCTACAGTGAGGCTATACACAATAGGGCTTATGGGAAGGTTCTCTCCGCCTCCTTGAGCAGTAGCCAATGCCAACATGGGAGCGGTGTAAGGATGCCAGATGGAGTGCTCCCAACTGATGATGATGTTTGCTGAGACTAATCCGGCAAAGCCTAGAGCCAGCGGCAAGAGTATGCTGCGCCAGCGGAAACTGAACCAGAACTGGAAGGCAACCAGAGCAAAACTGGCGGCACCGGACCATAGGATCATTTTGCCAACTGCTAACATACCGGTGTCCTCCTGGAAACCTAATTCCGGCCGCAGGACGGACAATAGATTGCCAGTCCCCCAGATAAGTAAGGTGAAGAGTACCAAACTTGAGGCTACCAAGGTCAGGAGGATGATCACCTTGGCCAGGTACTGTTGACTCCTGGCAACGGGTAATACCCAGAGGTGTTTCCAGGAATGGTTTTGATGCTCTATCTGGAAGAAGAACACAGCGAGCAGAGTAACAAACATGGGAAAGAGCAAAAATACACTGGGGTTGATGTTCATAGTGCCGTAGGACTCCCAAGCGTTTTCTTCGGGGGTAACCATAGGTGTCTCTCGTAACCAGTAAATCATGAAATTGAGCAGTACAAGGAAAAGCGGAGACAAAAGTGCCAGCCAAAAAGCGAGGGTACGGCGATACTTTCGCACTTCTACAGAAAGGGCTCGGGGAAGTTGAAAGGATAGTGCAGACATGGCGTTATTGGGTTAGGGAAAGGAATACATCTTCAAGGTCGTCTTGCTGCATACGCAAGCTGTATACAGGGAGACCTTTGGTAACCAAGGCTTGGTTGACGTGGGCAACCTGGTCTTTGTTTTCTACCGGTACGTGCAAGTGATGCCCATTGCAATGGCTCACCGTAAAGGCATGTTGTTCAAGTGCTAGCTTGGCTTCGGTAGCGTTCTCTGTTTCAATGAGAACATGATTGCCACTCTGAGAATGCAGTTGGTCCAGGGTGCCTTCAAAAATCAACCTACCCTGATTGATAATGCCTACGTGGGTAGCCAACTTGTTCATTTCGGCGAGCAAGTGGCTGGAAATGAAGATGGTTTTTCCCTCCTCACGATTGATTCGGATGAGCAGGTCGCGAATATCACGAATGCCAGAAGGGTCCAGGCCGTTAGTAGGTTCGTCGAGGATGAGCATATCCGGATCGTTGAGCAGTGCGTTAGCTAGGCCCAGTCGTTGCTTCATGCCCAGGGAGTACTGCTTCACTCGTTTGTCAGCGGCGTGGGCCATGTCCACCAGAGCAAGTACCTGGTCTATTCTGCTGCGTGGGGCACCATACAGCCGGCGGGTAATCTCCAGGTTGGCCCGGCCAGAGAGGGGATTGTAGAGCGAAGGCATCTCGATGAGGGCGCCAATACGTCCATAAGCGGCCAAAGGGTCTGCTTGTAGCGGCTGACCAAACAAGGAGATGTGCCCTGATTGGGGAGGGAGCAGCCCAAGCAGTAGACGGATGGTGGTGGTTTTGCCCGCACCATTGGGGCCTAGAAAGCCGTAGATGCCTCCTTCCGGAACCGAAAGGCTTACCCCATCCCCCGCGCGGTGGTCGCCAAAGGCGAAGGTAAGTTGTGATGTGGAAAGGCTATACATGGATGAATCGTTGATGTGTTCCCAAAGGTGAGGGCCGGGAATACCCTTTACAAAAGCGATCTACCCTTAGGGAATACGAGTCGCCGAAAGCCCGAATTGGCTCTGCCAAAGAGGTGACAGAGAGAATCCAGGAAGTGGTAGAGTGAACCAGGGATTTGGTAGATTACCCATCCAAAAATTCACGGAATGGGGGTCTGCCCCGTTTACTTTGTGCCATGGCAAGTTCCCGAATACGAAATGTCTCCTGGTCGTTGGCACTGTTGCACGTGCTTTTTTGGGCAGTCTATCTGTACTTTGTCTACACCCTCTTTTTGTCCAATGATATCCGCACACTGGAGTTAAGAGCAAGGCCCCGGGTGGCCATGTTTGCTTTCCGCTTGTTCTGGGATTTTTCCACCTTTTATGTTCTGTATAGCATTGCTATACCCCGCTGGCTGGGTAAGGGTAAGCCTTTGCCTTTTATCCTTACCGCAGCAGGCTTGTTTTTGGCGGCTACTCTTACTCGTACTCATTTCGAACTTTGGTGGATCACCTTAGACAATGCGAACAATCCTGTGGTGGACAGTGAGCTTACCCTGTGGAACCAGTACGTAGTCCGGGGACTTACCAGCCTGTTCGTAATCGCCATGGCAGGGCTGGGTCGGTTTACTTTTGACTGGTTTCGGCAGCAAAAAGAGCGGAAGGAGCTAGAGCGGCAACGGCTCACGAGTGAGTTGGCTTATTTGAAATCGCAGGTAAATCCACATTTTCTTTTCAATACCTTAAACAACATCTACGGCCTGGCCCGCAAGCAATCACCGGAGACGGAGGATGCCATATTAAAGCTAAGTGGTATGATGCGGTATATGCTGTACGAGACCAATGTGGAAGAGGTACCACTAAGCCGGGAGGTGCAGCAGCTTCAGGATTACTTAAGTTTACAAAGTTTACGCTACAAACAAGAGGAAGTGGCCACCCTTTCGGTAGTAGGCGATGTGGAGTCGGTACAGATAGCTCCTCTGCTGCTGGTTCCGTTGGTAGAGAATGGCTTCAAGCATGGTCGGTTTTCGCAAACCGGTGATCGGTTACAGCTGAGCTTGCAAGTAGAGCAAGACGGACTGGTGTTCCAGGCAGAAAACCCCATAGCTCCGAAAACGGAAGAGCGGGATGCTGTGGGTGGAGTAGGCCTCGGTAATATTCGCCGGCGATTGGAGATTTTATATCCGGACCGCCACACCATGACCACGGAGGAAGAAAATGGAATTTTTCGGGCTACTTTAACTTTGCAATGGGCATGACGCTACGCTGTGTGATCATAGATGATGAGCCGCTGGCACGAGAAATATTAGAGGACTACGCCAAGCGAGCTCCTTTTCTAGAGGTGGTAGCCACGTTTGATAATGGTCTGGCTGCCCTCACATATCTTTCTTCTCACCCTGTGGATGTGCTGTTTCTGGATATCCAAATGCCGGAGCTTACCGGCATGCAACTACTCAAGGTGTTGCCCAGTCCGCACCCGGCCGTTATTCTGACTACGGCATACGACCAATACGCTCTGGAAGGTTACGCCTTGCAAGTGACGGACTATCTTTTGAAGCCCATTGCCTTTGATCGTTTTTTGCAGGCCGCGCAGCGAGCGTTGCAGGTCTCTGCAAAGCAGGATGTGGCCCCGCCCGTTTCGGTGGTAGCCCCCGCTGCTAGCTCAGAGCCTGATTTTCTGTTCGTGAAAACCGAGCACCGAATGCAGCGGGTATTGCTAGATGATCTGCAGTATATAGAAGGGATGAAGGATTACCTAATGTTGCACACCCGGGTGGGTAAGGTGATGACCCTCCAGAATTTCAAGTATTTCGAAGATCGCCTGCCCGCAGAGCGATTTGCTCGGGTGCATAAGTCTTATCTGGTTAGTATTCCTCATATAGAGCAGATAGAGCGGAACCGCATTACGATTGGAGAGCAGCTAATTCCGATCTCGGAGACCTATCGGGAGCGATTTATGGAGTTGCTGAAGCAGCAGGGCTGGGTTTAGCCAAAGGGCAATGAGTAAGAGGTCGATCACAACCTCCCATTTATATCCTACCAAAATGAAATGATGCTACCCCAGCCTTTAGCATAATTTATTAGGGCAATTGGCCTAACAATTGGAATTTTGTGTAGTTTCGATAGTTATACTATTACCATCCAAAGCATGGATATGCACAAATCGACTACTTTTCTACGTACCTCTCTGGGCTTGTTTGCAGCCCTGATGGGCTTACTGATCACTCCGGCATTGGGTCAGGAGGATGATGACTTTGATGACTTCGATCCCTCTTTGTACGAGGAGGCTGGGGAAGTACTTCAAGCTTTTTGTACCAACAAGGTGTTGGGCCAAAGTCCCACCCAGTTGCTTTCTATCGGGTACGATTTTCAAGGACCCGCCACCGTTACTTCACCAGAGATTGGGGCTTTTGGAGCCGAAACTGCTAACTGGCAGCTTTCGCAAGGCCTTCGTTTGGTGAGCAATGTGCCCGTGCTTTCTCGCAACGATATCCTGATCAATTGGGGGGTAAGCTATGTGCACTTAGGCTATCGTCCAGCCAACAACGAAACCTATGCTAATCCGCTAAATGCTAACCTAGCCAATCATGATCTAAAGTGGTTCAATACTACGTTTACGGTGTTTAAGCCGCTGAATGAAAAGCGCTGGATTTTGCTACAAGCCAGTGCAGAGTTGAATGGAGACTATTCTTTTAGCAACCTTCCCAACTTCAGAAATACCAGGTTCCCTATCGCATTGCTCTATGGGTTTAAACCCTCAGACAAACTGATGTGGGGTTTTGGTGGTTCTCGTACGTACCTGGGCGGAGCGCTCAACTATCTGCCAATCGTCTACTATTATCAGACGTTTGCCAATGATAAGTGGGGAGTAGAAGCAGTAGTCCCCTCCCGGATCAACGTTCGGTATCGGGTAGATAGCCGGAACCTGGTCACCTTAGGATATAACATAGAAGGAGCCACCTATCGGTTGAGCAACTTCAACAACACTCCTGGAGCTGCCGAACTGGTTGGCAATATTAATGAGACCGAGCTACGCCGTTCTGAAATTCGTTTGGGACTCAACTACCAGCGCGGTGTCAACGACTTTATCTATATCGGTGTGCAAGCAGGTTATCGGATTAATTATGCATTTGATGTAGACCAGGGAGAGTTTTACCGGGGCTTTAATGGCGATGACTTTTTCATGACACCTGGGCTATCCAATACGCCTTATGCCCAAGTTACGTTGAGTATGGTAAGCCCTTGATGGGTTCGCTACGATATTTACAAACAGCAAAGGCCCGGATTTCCGGGCCTTTGCTGTTTGTTGCTCACGAAAGGTAAGGATGGGATTGCCTTCCGGTTTCTGGCAAGAACGCATTCACCCAAGTGCCAGGTATTCGTGCTTCATTAGTATCCCTATGGAATGTGATCAAACCTGTAGGTTTTTGGGCACGTTTGGCTCAGGGGCGCAATCATTACTTTTATGGTACTGACAGGCATAGAAACCGTAAGGCAAAAAGAAAGGCCCGAAGATACTTCTCCGGGCCTTGCCATTACCAATAAGTTACGATACTAATCAGCAATTAATTTTTACGCTGTAGGCGGGTCCAAACGTCGGTACGACCAAACACTGGGCTGCCTACATATCCGCGGATGTCAATGGTATTGTCATCTCCTTCGCGCAGCTCAATTTTGCACTGGTAGGTACTGCCATTGTTAGGATCATAGATGGTACCATCTGACCACAGTTTTTCATCTTCATCATACACGAAGTCTTTCAAAATCCGGTAGCCCTTCAAAGGTGTGCTTCTTAGGCTTTCATCAGGATTGTTGATATCCGTGCGCGGGTTGCCGCTTTCATCATTGGGTTCTTGCAACCACACAACCCGGCCGTAGTATTTGTTGCCGATTTTCTCAATCTTCACCATCGAGGTGCCCTTGCTAGGCTTCCACACGCCTACCAACTTATCGCCATCGCCGTCATACATGACAGCAGCAGCGGCTACAAATGTGATGCACAAACCGAGCACCAATAGTACACTAAGCTTTTTCATATCAGATTTTCGATTTTTCTAAGAATCAATATTCAACAGTAAGTCCGAACGTAACTTTTGCGGACAGTACCTCCAAATCTTGGGCCACATTTACATCTACCACTACAGAAGTGGTAGCATCCTGCAAATAAGGAAGGATATCTTCGGGGTCTTCGGCTACATCACAGCTCACTGGATCAGTAGCAGGTAGTGGGCTTTTGGTAGCCACCGAAATCAGGTCCAATTCATTGGCTACAAACTGAACCAAGGCACTCTCCAGGGTTCCACGCAAGGTGTCCATCTCAAACTCTATCGTGGCTGCGTTTACATACACAGCACTGATGTCATCG
This sequence comes from Cytophagales bacterium, assembly GCA_003454975.1. Taxonomy (GTDB): domain Bacteria; phylum Bacteroidota; class Bacteroidia; order Cytophagales; family Cyclobacteriaceae; genus DMST01. Next base: position 8,301 of record DMST01000306.1, read on the forward strand.
GCTTCTATGCCCAGCTTGCTGGCAATATCGTTCAGCGGCATGCTAGCAGGCTTTCCTTGTAGGGTGTTGGGGCCGGAAAAAAGAAATTCTCCCGACACACTGATGTCTTCCCAGGTGTACGTGGTGGTCTCGGGGCTAGAGCAGCTTGCCAGGAAAAATACCGCTGCCACGGCCAAGAAGGATAATCTTCTCATAGTATGGTTTTTACGAATGATAGTAAAACTATAAAAAAAATACTGCTGTGCTTTTTGTACAACCAAAAAAATGCGGTTGGGTTTTCGGTCCCAACCGCAGAATGGCCTTTTGAACAACAGTTTTTTAGCAGAACGTACTGGAGGCTATTCGCTACGTAGCCCTTCTATGGGATTGATTCTTAATCCTTTAAATACCTGACTGCTTACCGTAAGTAGCGTAAGCAGCGTAACGATGACCACGGCTTTGATAAGTAAGAGGCCAGAGACTGAAGTGGCGTAGGCAAAATCGGCCAGCCACTGCTGTGCTAGCCATAGGCTTAGCGGGGTGGCCACGCCGAAACAGGCTAGCAGCAGAATGAAGTAGCGCCCAACCAGAATGCGGAAGATGACCTTAGGTTTGGCTCCCAGTACCTTGCGTACGCTGATCTCCTTCACCTTTCGGATGACGTGGTGGTTCACCAAGCCAAACAAACCAATGCAGGCCGTAAGAATGGCGAGTGTAGTAAGCCACAGAAACAGCCGATTGAGTCGCTGTTCGGCCAAGTAGCTTTCAGCCAGGCGCTGATCCAGAAACTCAAAAGTGAACGGATATACCGATTCGGTTGCTTCCCATTGCTCCTGCAGGTGCGCTAACGTGCCTTCCAGATCCTGCGGATTTACCCGTAAAGTGAGCGAGTTAAAAGCATCGGGCCAAATGTGGATTACGGTACCTGTAAGCACTTCGTGCAGACTCTTGAAGTGAAAATCCTTCACTACCCCTACAATAGTACCACGCTTTACCGAATCTACATCATCCACCCATGCGCCCCAGTGCAGTGGCTGACCCACGGCCTCTTCCGGAGAAGCATAACCCAGGTCCTCTACCATGGACTCGTTTAGCACAAAGCCCCCAGTTACATCCGTAGCTAGGTCTGGGTTAAGCATGCGGCCTGCTAGTACCTCCATTTGCATAGTAGGTATGTACCGGCCGTCCGTGCAGAACAAGTTGGCCGGAACGGTACGGTTTTCGCCCGGTTTCACCACCAGGTCGCCAGCTACTATACCTCCGGGGGTGCCATAGGACCAGCTAGCTGCCAACACATTCGGATGATCCATAAATCGGTCTCGGGTAGTTTCGGGCGCTTGACGAAAGGAGGAGGGCAAATCCATGACGATAATACCGTCTTGCTGAAAACCTAAGTCCTTTTGCTGTAGAAACTGGAACTGCTCCCGGATTACCAAGGAACTAATCACCAGCCCAATGGTAAGCATAAACTGGATGCCTACTAAGGCCAACCGAAGGTCTACTCGCCGGCCACTTTTTCCTATTTGTGTCTCCAGTCCTCGTATGATCGATATGGGCTTGAACTGAGATAGCAAGAGAGCTGGATAGGTTCCCGCCAAAATGCCCAAGGCCACTATACTGGCTAGCAATAGAGCAATACGCTCTGCGGTGAACAGCACCGATAGGGCAAGGGGTTTGTCCGTGAACTGGGCAAAGTAGGGCAGTAGCAAGGCTACCAGGCCTAAGCTTATGATGGCCGAAACGAAGGCCAGCAGCACCGACTCCAAGGTGAACTGGGTGATAAGCTGGTACCGATGGGCGCCATTGAATTTGCGTACGCCCACCTCCTTGGCTCGGTTGAGGGCCTGGGCAGTACTTAGGTTCACAAAATTGAGCAAGGCAATGAGCAAGATGATACCCCCGGCTACGGACAGAAACCCAATGGAGCGTTGGTTGCCCGCATCTACCATGTCCCACTCCAGTCCTGAGGCAGTCAAATGGATATCCTTTACGTTGGTGATTTGGGCCTCGTAGCTGTACCCGATAGGTTCGGTAACGGTGTTGGCCTCTGACTCCACATACGCTTGAAACTTACCTGCAAAGGCCACTGGGTCTACTCCAGGATTAAGCTCTACGTAGGTAAGCCACTGTTGCCAGCTCCAGCTAGCCATCCGTTCCTCAGCAATGAATTGCATAATGGTGGCATGCGAAAAGATATAGTCCAAGTGCAAATGGGACTGCGCAGGTAGGTCTTTGAAAACACCGGCTACCTTCACCTCACCCCGGCCCGCGCGCAAAGAGAGGTCTTCGTACCCTACATTACCAAAAAACTTGCGGAAAGTACGCTCAGAAAGAAATACTGTATTCGCACCAGCCTCCTCTTCCAGGGAACCAAACACCAGCTCCAAATCCAAAATCTGTAGTGCATCGGTGTCGGCAAACATGCCGTTCTCTTCCTGGTATACCTCTTCTCCTATTTGGAAAAGCGTACCACCAAAATCAAACATGGTTCTACCGGCCCGCTTTACCTCTGGGAACTGCTCGCGCAGGGCCGTAGCGTACATGGGGGGCACTACCGCCACGGGCCGAACGGACCCATCTTCGGTGCCGTACCGGATGTTGGTGACTCTAAATTTTTGCTCTGCGTCCGCTATGTGGCGATCAAAACCTTGTTCGTAGGCTACGTATAGCCCAATGAGCCCGACCGCTACCATGCCCGTGATCAGGCCTATCAAGTGAATGCCCGTGGTGACCTGCCGCTTGCGCATACCACGCATACTGCTCCGTAAATAATGTGCTAACATCGTCCTTGTGTTTTGAGTAAATGAGTTGAATAAGGTCCCCACTACAGAAGGGCGAAACAGCAAGAGCACATCGGCCACGTATTTACGCCGGGCCTGTTTCAGTCCCAGGTCATCACAGTTACGCTCAAAGTACTCGTATAAATCGCCCTCCAGGGCCTCCATGTGGCGAGCATGGCAGTACCAGCGGAAAAACCGCTCGGCCCAGCGGGGAGGTTGTTGTTGCAGATCACTCATGTGCCAAACTTGGGAATGAGGTGGTACATCGAGTTACGTTGTTCGTAGATGGCCTTTAGTACCGACTCCCCGGCGGCCGTCATTCGGTAGTAGCGTTTGCGCCTGCCCCGACGGTCGGGCGTAGCCCCTTCCATTTCCGACCGCACGAAGCCCTTCTTTTCCAGTCGTGTTAGCGCACTGTGCAGCGCCCCAATACTAGGATTCCGGCCCGTTCGTTCCGTTAGGTCGTCCTTAATGGCTACTCCGTACGCGTCCTTACCCAGAATCCCTACCGTGAGCAAAACCAGCTCCTCAAATTCCCCTAGATAAGTACCTTTCATGTGTGATCTAGTTCAATGTTTCTTAAATGTAGAATTTAAATTCTATTTTTCCTAAATGTAGATCATGGGTGGCTTATGTATGGTTCTGGCCAGCTGCAAGTTATCGTAGGCACTCAGGCGAGGAGGCAGCCGCTGGCCAAAGAATCGATGAACTAAAGGAAATGGGATTTAGGTGAAATGACTTTCAAGCCGCAGAGCCTATGCCGTGGAGGGAAAGAAAGCGGTAGGCAACCTTGGTTTGCGTTTCATCTACAGCGCTTCGCGCTCATTCGGTTGCTAGTCAGTAAAAGAAACCGACACGGACAGCTCTCTCTTGATTGGGATGCAGTTTTGGTTGGAGAACACATAGGACTCCTTCAGTGCGGAACAGTACCCTATCTGGATGTGTGTTTGGGCGATGCCATCAGCTAGTCTTGGGGTTTTGTTTGTCCAGGGAAGGGAGAGGATCGTTTTCACCTCGTCCTCCTACACTACCGTCTGGTTAAGATTGAGCATCATGTATTGGTCATTCCCTACCTGCGTTTTCTGATCGATGGTGTGTAGCAAGCTATCCCAGGTGGGCACCGGCAGGCCAAGGTACACTTTCTCTAGAATTCTTCCTCTCTCGTAGCCCAACCATTTACCACCAGGATACTCTGGTATATCCTCCAGTCAGGGCCCGAAGCATCAGCTGGGTGGTATTCTTTAGCCCAAACTTCTCGATCAGGCCGTTGCGGGCCTCCCGTACGCAGCGTTCTGTTTGGGCCAGGCACTCCCCAATGTCTGCATCAGAGAAGCCCTCGCAAATCAGCCGGAGCAATTCGGTTTCCGTACGGTTGAGCGATAAAGTGGGGTAGCGTGAGAGTATAGGCATATAAATTTTAGGATTTTCTTGCTACGTGGAGGGGTCAGAGCGTCTGGCTGAATTAGTTGTTTTCAGGAAGGTGTGGGATAAGTGGTGGGACGACTTTTAGCCGTCCTACCATTCATTTGCCCCTCCATTGCAGGTCAGAGGTTGCTATGCAGGAGCTTCTACCCAGCCGTCTTGGATGGCCTTGGCGATCAACTCCATCGTATTACGCACCTCAAACTTGGAAATCAGTTTTTTGAGGTGCCCATCCGCTGTGCGAGGACTGATAAATAGCCGCTCTCCAATTTCATTTGAGGTAAGCCCCTTTACAATTAGCTCTAGTACTTCGCGTTCACGCTCCGTGAGCGCGATCCGATATTCTGCTTGACTCATAGGGTTAGATTGAATTAGATAAGAAATGTCTTAGGCCACAGCCAACCAGCCGTCCTTGATCGCCTTAATGATCAACGCCGCCGTGTTGCGCACCTCAAACTTGGCAATCAGTTTTTTGCGGTGTCCTTCTGCTGTGCGTGGACTGATGAATAGGCGCTCCCCAATCTCTGCCGATGTCAACCCTTCACAGATCAACTCCAGCACCTCCTTCTCCCGGTCGGTCAGGGTGATGCCGTGGTTCAGTGAGGGTCTCGTGCGGTGGCGGTGCTGTACGCCGTGCAGAAGCGCCTTCTGTACGCGAGGCGTCATGTAGGTGCCCGAGGTATAAATCTCCGAAATCGCCAAAGGAAGCTCTTCCATCGCACAGTCTTTTGCCAAAAAGCCGCTAACGCCCAAGCGCATCACGTGCACAATCACGTCCTCGCCCATGGTATCGGATAGCACCAAAATCTTCGCCTCAGGGTACGATTGCCGCAGCATCTCCACTACCTCCAAACCATCAATATCCGGCAGGCGCAGGTCCATAATGATTAAGTCGGGGTTGAGTTCTTGTACGAGCGCCATCAGCTCTACGCCGCGGCTGGTTTCACCTACGACATTGATGCCGGGAGTGTCTAGCAACAATTGGCGCACGCCATAACGAAACAAAGGTTGGTGGTCGGCTAATAAAATATCAATCTCTTTAAACATAATAGGGGGCTTTTTATCGGTAAGTGCCACCCATCAGCAAAAAGTCACAAGAAAAAATGCGTATTCCTCCAGATAGTATTACGCAGGCCCAAGAGATGGCAGTTTTCGCGCAGCAGCGCAGCGGGTTTTGCCGAGCACCTTGAGGAATTGAGGAGAATGCTCCAAATCCTGCATATGCACATTGCCAAAGTATGGCATTAACCCATTGCTACACTTGCCTCCTAAGACAAAACGAAGGCACATGCCCCATCCATAATAGAACTCACAATTGCTTTAGCTCCACCCAGCCGTCTTTAATGGCCTTCACCACTAGAGCCGCCGTATTGCGTGCCTCAAACTTCTCAATCAGCGTTTTGCGGTGACCCTCCGCGGTGCGTTTGCTAATGAATAGCTTCTCCCCAATCTCCTCCGAGGTCAGGCCCTCGCAGATCAGCTGTAGCACCTCTGCTTCACGGTCCGTCAGCGTGACCCCGTGGGCCAGTGTCGGTTTGTTCCGTGTGCGGTGTTGCATTCCCTTAAGCAGGGCTTGCGATACCCGTTCGTTCAGGTACACCCCTTTGGTCACCACGTGGTCAATGGCCTCAAAGAGCTCTTCCGCCTCCACATCCTTCAGCAGGTAGCCGTGCACCCCCTTTTCCATCATGTGCAAGATCATCTGATCCGTATTGATCATGCTCAGGACGATGATTTTCACCTCCGGCCACACCTTCCGCAGCCAATCTGTGGCTTCCAGGCCGTCTACGTGGGGCATTTTCAGGTCCAGAAGAATAACGTCCGGGGTGTAGTGGGGCACCAGATCCATTAGTTCACGGCCCGTAGCTGCCTCGGCCACCACCTCCATATGAGGCTTGTTTTGCAGCAATAGCCGGATGCCTTGGCGAAACAGGGCGTGGTCGTCACAGAGAATAATTCTTATCGTGTCCATATTCATTCAGGGTTAGTGAGTATTGGTACCGTTATTTTGGTTTGGGTACCCTGGCCGGGCGCCGTTTTACGGGTTAGCGTGCCATTGAGTAAGCCGCTGCGGCTTTCTAAGGTCTTAAGGCCCATACTCCGGCGGCCTTCTGGTAGCTGGCTTGCGTCGAAGCCCACTCCGTCGTCGCTTACTTCCAGGCGCACCGCCGCCTCATCCGCCGTTAGGCGCACCGTCAGGGTTCGGGCTTGGGCATGTTTGATGGCATTATTGATTAGCTCCTGTGCCATGCGGTAGAGCAGCAACTGGGCCTCCGGGCCCAATTCAGGGGTAGGGTGGAGGTCCGTGTGTACCTGCACCGCGCCGGTCTTCTCCAGCGTATCGGTGAGTGTCCGAACGGCGCCCACCAGCCCAATGCTTTCCAGCTCGGCGGGCTGTAGGTTTTGCGATATAGTGCGGATTGTCGTTACCGTATCGCGCAGCATGTTCTCGGCCATCTTTAGCCAGTCTTTCGCTTGGGTGCTGTCCGGTTGCAGGCGTAGCTGTTGTAGGTACAGCCGGGTGGTGCTGAGCATGGCCCCGGCCCCGTCGTGTAGCTCCGCAGCCATGCGGCTTTGCTCCCGCTCCTGGCTTTCTAGGGATGCGCGGAGTAGCTCCTTCTGGTGCGCCTCCCGCTCGGCTTGGCGGGCATTTTGTTCTTTTAGCAAACGCCTTTGGTAGGCCACAAAGAAGAGGATTAGTAGTACAGTCAGTACCAACATGCCTATGATTGCTGCCGTGGCAAAGCTCAGGTTTATATTCTCGGAGCTTTCCATAGGAAATAAGCAAATCCTAAGTTTTTAAGAATTGTGAATACCCAATTCCAAAAAAACAAGTAACTAATGAGCCTTGAGTTATTAGGAAATGAAAGGAAGGAGAACCAGACCAAGAATGTACATGCTCCATAGATTAAAAGTGAAATAGTAACCCAGAAAGCAGATTGTTTGAAAATTGGATCACTACTAGTCATGTTGTGCCAAAGAAATAAAATAGAATAAACAACAGTAAAGGCATTGCTAATCATAACTGAATAACTATTAAGTTGACTATTAATTGGTTGGAATACCATACTGTTGACGAATTGGAAAATAACAAGTAGAAGTAAAATGAATGAGTTTAATTTAATCTTGTTTTGAATCCTCAATACTTCTCTGAAGAAATAGAATATAACCACTGATTCTATTATTGAATAAATATGGTATAGCCAGGTGTTGAATATGTGGAACCTGCTCAAGATAAACCCCGTAGTTTCAAGGCCCAAGGTGAAAAACATGAATGCCCAGATGGCATTATGAATCCTCAATAGCTTCTTGTGAGTTGCCCACCCTAAACCCACAGCTATTAGGGAAGAAAACGTCGCGATTAAGCTTACTATCTGAGAAAAAGATGAATTAAGCATAGTGTTAATTTACCACTATACTATTTATTGGAACAAGTAACCAGATATTAGTTGTGGTATTAGCAAAGACTACACAATGGAGGGCATGGGCAAGAAATATTGAAAAAGACATTGCTTGCAGTGGAATAAAGACCAGCGGGTTGTAAATGTATAAAGTCCCCAGTCAACTGAAGAATTGTAACAAAATCTGGCCAAAATCTAAGATTTCCATTTTCTGGTAACCGTGGGTTTTCACAGATATCAGGCATATCAGGCTCTCTAGCAGTTAGGATTGGTAACCACTTCGCTTTTAATGCATCTGATTCACTTCTCTTTACTCCGTTAAATTGTTCACAATTAAGCCTTAGTTTTTCTACTTGATCTATCCTTCCAAACCAAAAACGTAAAGACCTGGTATGCTGTAAACAAGTTCTAATTCCGTTCACAGCCTCTCCCTGTAGCCCAATAGATAGTTCTAGGTCGAGTACATCATTAAATCTAGATACTATATCTCTCCACTGACGATTTCCATTTACTTCTTCCCTTAATCTAAGCGAATCGTCAATCCTATCGGATTTAAACCCTCGAATAGCCTTCCCAATTAAATTATTAGAAGAGGGAATACTTGTTAACGTTGCATTCGTGTCTGGTACTAAGGGGAAGAAGTCCATTGGCCCACTTCCATATTCAATTATTGGACTAAATACTTTATTGATCGATGGGCCATTTGGATCAATTATTTCTGAATGTTTTAATCCAAAAACAAAATTAAAATCACTGATTTTGTTTCTTGTTTCTTTGAGTATTTCTAAACAGTAAGGTGTTAGCATATACGGTCTAATAAATGAGTCTGGTGTGCTTTCATCAACTACATCGAAGAACTGTTTCCTGCTACCTGAAACTTCGTTCCTCCAGCTATTCTCTATGTCTGTTACGGTCATGGTAAAGAGGTTTATAATATTTTATTGGGTGATCACCATAGTATCTTCTATTTACAAAAAATCATTAAAATGTGTATTGTAGTTGAGTTGTTAGTTTTTTATTAAATTATTGATTATCAATGGTTTAAGGTCGAATTGAAGTGGTAAAGACGGATTTTTTGTTGCTGTTTTACGTATAAATACGTGGAATTGAGAAAGAGATTTAAACGGGTTCTCAATTCAAATAGATGTTTAATACTGCCTTTATGAGGGTACTACTTTTTCCCACGAACTCCCAACTCTTCCTTACCTTTACGGCCCAAAATCCGAACCTCAGGCATGGAAGGCCCCGTGATCAAGACCGCAACCTTTGTAAAGAGCAGCAGCAAGCTGAGCGAATGCCCCCCTACGGCCAAGCGGCTAGAGGTGGCCTTTATCGGGCGGAGCAATGTGGGCAAGAGTAGCCTGATCAACATGCTGGTCAACCAGAAAAAGCTGGCGAAGACCTCCGGTAAGCCGGGCAAGACGCAGCTGATTAACCACTTTCTGGTGAACGAGAGCTGGTACCTGGTCGATTTGCCCGGATACGGCTACGCCAAGGTGTCCAAGACGCTGCGGGAGAAGTTCGGAGCCATGATCCATGACTACCTGAAGGGCCGCGAAAACCTGGCCTGCATCTTCGTGCTGATAGACGTGCGGATACCGCCGCAGAAGATTGACGTAGAGTTTATCAATTGGGTGGGGGAGCAAGGCCTGCCGCAGGTGCTCATCTTCACCAAGGCCGACAAGATGACGGGTAATAAGGTGCAGCAAAGCATGGCCGCCATGCGGCGTGAGCTAAAGCGTACCTGGGAGGAGGTACCCATGATGATGGTGTCTTCGTCAGAAACCAAGCTGGGGAGAGCGGAAATTTTGAATTTTATCGACAGTTTGCAGCCCGAATAAATTCGAATCGAGTATCGTATGAAGTTGAATGACATTGCGGCCATCAGTGGCAAAGGAGGATTGTTCAAGGTATTGAAACCTTCCCGCACCGGGGTGGTGTTGGAGTCGCTGGACGCGAAGAAAAAACGACTGGTAGCCAATATGAACCAGCGTGTAAGCGTGCTGGAAGAGATTTCTATTTATACCCTGGACGAAGAGGGCTCTGTGCCCCTCGCGGACGTATTCCTGAAGATCAACGATGAGTTTGGCGATGATCCTGGGGTAGACAGTAAGTCGGATGGTGATGAGCTGTTCGCCTTCTTGCGCCATATCCTTCCTGATTTTGACGAGGATAAGGTGTACGCTAGCGACGTGAAAAAGCTGGTAAGCTGGTACAAGATTATCCTGGCCCACTTCCCCGAGCGGTTCACCGAAGAAGACGAGGAAGAAGAAACTAAGGCTACTGAGGGGGCGCCCAAAGCGGAGT
>DMST01000306.1:18222-19688 GCA_003454975.1 Cytophagales bacterium
CCCTGAGGCGAAGGAGGCAGAAGGAGATGCTCCCGAAGCCACTGACGATCCGGAAGCCGAAGAGAAAGCGTAACCGGTCTAACATCTACAGAATAGCGGGTCCGCAATTCAGTAGCGGACCCACCACAGGTAGGCATTTTCGTGCCTTGCTTATGCGGACCTAAAAAGGAAGTTACTTCCTTGCTCCTACTGGAGTCGGGAAATTAGTCTCCTTTTCTGCTGGAAGCAATTTCCGAGGCCATTGTAAAAATTGGATGTAATACACGGCCCAGTGGGTGCTTAGCGTTTTTATATTAATCTAGACCCGAGCAGGTATGCTGTTTCAAGCATCTTGCTGGAAACCCCACGGTCCCAGGAAGCCTCCGGCTTTCTCATGCTAACCCGCTATGGAATACACCCCAGAAACGGTACAGGAAGGCTATCAACTGCTGGAAACCCACCTGCAGCGGGCCGGACTTACACCCAATCCACTGGAACAAGTGACGTGGGAAGATCTGAAGGCCTGGCTGGAATCGGGTGTACGCTACCTGCTAGATGAGAACATGGAGGCCTTGTTACAGCTATGCTATCGGGTGGACTTGCCCGAGTCCCGGGTCACTGAGATTCTATCGGTAAGTGCCCCGGATGCCGTGGCCGGTGACTTGGCTGCGCTCATCCTAGAGCGCGAAATGCAAAAAGTCTACTACCGCGCCAAATACCGCAACCGCTAGTGCTGAGGCGGGTCGAGAGATCAGCCAACTTGTCCCAATCTGATACACCCTCGCTGTATCAAAGGGACACATTTTTATAGGGTGGTCTAACTATATGCTTGATTTTGAGTTGTTTAGGCAATTGGCACTCCCTTTGACTTTTTAAAGCCGAACCTAAGGGACACTTCCTATGCTCAGAAATCAACTTTTGCTCGCCTACCGCATTCTGCGGAAAAATTTCTTCTACAGCTTTATCAACATTATGGGCCTGGCCGTGGGTATGGCTGCCGTATTTGTGATTGGTAGCTACATTCAATTTGAACGCGGCTACGATCAGGGGGCTCCGGCACAAGCCTTTCGGGTATTGGAAGTAAATCTTGCCTCGGGCGAAAAGGATGCGGGTTTGGTGCCCATATACGGCCCCGCTTTGCAACAAAACATTCCGGGAGTGCTGGCCACTCTGCGGCTATTTAGCCAAGGAGGTACGGTACAGATACCCAATGAACTACAACCCCAGGCTTTTACGGAGAATAGCTACCTCTACGTAGACGATACGTTTTTCTCGTTCTTCCCCTGGAAAATGCGTACGGGCCGCACCCCGCTGCCCGATCCTTATTCGGTGGCGCTGAGTACGAAGCAAGCACAAAAGTACTTTGGGGACGAGGACGCACTGGGTAAGTCGCTGGTGATCCGAGACATGTTTGGCATACAGGAATACACCGTGACGGCGGTGTACGAGTTGCCAGAAAATACCCAGCTGCCGTACCCTATGGTACT
>DMST01000404.1 GCA_003454975.1 Cytophagales bacterium
GCACCTAGCAGGGCCAAAAATACCAGGACAGCCCCGGCATAGTAGGGAGCTGTACCGGGCTGATCACCCATATAGGTGGGCGATTCTTGTAGGTTTTCTAGCAAGTCTTGACGATCCACTCCATTGGCCAAGGCGGCTTTCCCAAGGTTAGAATCGATGCTCAGGGCCTGCTTGGTGGCCCCTCCCATAAAGTTGGGGATGAATAGCGTCATGGATTCTTGGAGAGAGTTACTGTGCGAGAAGGCATAGTCTACCGATACACCCGAGGTGGTATTGGCACTAGCTTCGGACTGGGTAAGCTCAGAAGGACTCCGGTTGCTATACCGACTGTACTCGTAGGTAGTCCACAAGCGGCCCATGTTCATACCCACGGCCAACAACATACCTGCAAGCAAAAAGGGCAATGCTCCTACCCAATCCTGGGCTTCTTTCTGGCGCAGCCGAAAGACCAACTCACTGATAGCATAGATGCCCGCCACCAAGAGGGTATAATAGGTCATTTGCAGATGGTTGACGCGAATCTGCAAAGCCAGGCCCAGCATAAACAGCAGCCCCCCAGCCCACCGCTTGCCCTGGAAAGCCAAATGCAGTCCCGCCAGCACCAGCGGCATAAAGGCCAGCGCGGTTACCTTACCGTTGTGCCCGTAGAGCAGGCCAATGAGTATAAAGGAGCTTAAGGCGAAGCCTACCGACCCCACAGTAGCCATAAGGGGCCTCACTCCATACACCAACAGCAGTACGTAGCAGCATAGCATGCACAAGAAATACCGGTTGGCATAATTGGGCAGGCCCAAGGAGGCCGCCTTTACAATGATCCGCAGCGGATCAAAGCCATACTCCAAGGACACCAGATAGGTAGGCATGCCCGAGAACATGGTGTTCGTCCAGAGAATCTGCTCACCGTCCTCCCGATAGTCCAGGATTTCGCTCCGGGTACCATCCCACGAAATCTTGTCAAACTGCTGCAGTTTCTGCTGCTGAAATATCTGGGGTGAGAAAAAGATAAGGGTAATAATAAAGAAGATGGCCACGGCCAATAGGTGCGGAAGGAAGGACTTCAGAATCTTCATGCCCCAAATAAAACCCAATTGGGGGTAGCACCCAATAGTTGGAGCGCTCGTTCGCCGTTTCCACCGCAAAGAGGGAATTCCTCAAACTCTAATTTTCCAGGGTTTATTCACCACCACAAAAGAAATGCTGGGGTTTTGCGTTACCTATCTTATTGACCTATGACCACCTTTTGTCCCCTACCCTATGTCCGCATTCCACCGAATCCAGGCCTTTCTATGTACTACCTTTTGGCTTATTAGCGCTGCATCAGCTTTTACACAACCACAAATGACGTTGGCTCCGGAAGATGAGAGAACCCTAGACTCCCTGGGCGAAGCCTACCTGGCAGAGACCAAAGTACCCGGCATGGCCGTGGGTTTCCTCTGCCAGGGCAAGATCATGTACACCCGAGGATTTGGCGTGAAAAGCTTGGATACCCAAGACCCGGTGACGCCCCAGTCGGTGTTTCATACCGCTTCGGTATCCAAAACCTTTGTCGCCACCGCCGCAGCCATCCTGATTGAGGAAGAAAAGCTGAGTTTGGACGATAAAATCGTGGACATCCTGCCTTACTTTGAAATGCGGGATGAGCGATACCGGGAGATCACCGTACAGGATATGCTCACCCATACCTCGGGCATGCCCGACCTGTGGTTCTACCACTGGCGCAATCCACGGTTTGGGCAAGGCGAGGACGCCTTAGAAAACTACGTGCGCAGTGGCCCCAAGCAACGCCTAAGGGCTGATGCTAAGACCGACTGGCATTACTCCAATCTGGCCTTCGACATCATGGGCGACGTGATTGCAAAGGCCTCGGGCATGCCTTTTGAAGAGTTTGTAAAGACCCGCATCCTATTGCCTGCTGGCATGGAGGCCAGCACCTTCTTTGCCCCCGAAATAGATCCCGCTCTGGCGACCACACCGCACATTCGGAACATATTTCTACAGCCCACTGCCTGGAAACACTACCCCTACAACCGGGTGCATGCAGGCTCCAGCACGCTCAACGCCAACGTAGACGATTTGCTGCGCTACGCACTACTCTACCTCAACGAGGGCACCTCCGTAACGGGAAATGAGGTGTTTAGCGAAGAAACCTACCGCCTGCTCACTACCCCCCAATACCGGGTAGGTATCAATTACGATATCGGTTTGGGCTGGTTCCTTTCTCCGGCTCCCGGCAGCGAAGACCCCGAAAAGAACCGCGACGTGATAGAACACTCTGGGGGTGATGTGGGGTACGGCTCTTTCCTGAGCATCATCACGAGTGAGGACTATGCCTTTGTTATTCTGTTCAATGGGTACTGGCCCCACGACGAAGCCTACCACCCTCTAGTGAGAACGGGGTACGAAATTGCTCAGAAGTATGCGGAAGAGGGGGAGTAAAATTCCAGGAAATTAGGCGTAGCGTTGCGAGGCTTCATGAGAGAGCCATTCAAACATGATCTTGGCAGGTCATTCGACTTCCCTATCAGGCTGGCATTGGAGGGTATATATTCAATACAGTCCTTGCTTTCGGCAGCCATTACAGGAGTGAAACTGTGAAGAACGACCGCTCCGCCCTTGTTTGTGTTGGAGCACCCTAAAGTGAATGCATTGGTCGGCGCTACTAACAACGGTGAGTTTTTCTACTCTCACCATCATGCTGATGGGGCTTTCAGATTGCTTAATTGACTTAGTGGAACAGGGCTGGATGAGTTCTATTTGGAGTGTCTATTTAAAAACCGTTCCAGAGTTTCGTTAAACACCTCGGGCACGTCCATATTGGCGCAATGGCCCGCGTGCTCAATCATAACGTACTCACTGTCAGAGCTGTTGGCATACCAGCGTTGGGCAATCTCAATAGCCAAAGGAATATCATGCTCCCCTACCATGATCAACATCGGATATTCTATGGCTACCCCATCACGCTGCTGTATCACCTTCTGCAGCCCTTGCATAAGCATGAAAGACTTACGCTGGAAGCCGCTGGCACTTCGTAAAAACAGGGCTCTTCCTTTGGTAGTGAAGCAGGAGATATTTGCTACTTTCTTTCTAAAGGAGTTCATGGAGATCAGCGCTGTAAAAAGAAGGCGAAGGTTACTGGCACGTTGGGCTTTGGCCACCGCCTTGTTTTCCTCATGAATAGGGTACCCACCCAGTGCTGTTAATGAAATTACCTTACCCGGATACCGGAAAGCAAAGTACTGGGCCAGCAGAGAGCCTAAGGATACGCCTACCATGTGCACCTGCGAGATGCCTTCTTGGTCTAAGATGGCCTCTACATGCTCAGCCGTGGTGTCTAGCTGTTCTTTCGAGGCGTTGGGTTTGGAGGCCCCATGCCCTAGCAGATCCAAGGTAATTACCCGGTAGTTTCCAGCGAAATAGCCTACTTGGTAGTCGAAAGCCTGATGGTCTGAAAATGCCGGGTGCAAAAACAACAGCGCTGTTTCATGCTCTAGACCAGATACATAATAATGGACTTCGCTCTCCTTACTTCGTAAGATCTTATGCACCAAGCCTGGCATCCTACTCGTAGTTTTTTCTAATTCTACCCTCATAGTTCATTGCTTAATTTTTGGAACCACTTTCGCTTAAACTCCATGTAGTCAATCCCAAACTGCAAAGTGGCGAGCTGGAATTTGATTTCCTCCTGATCTTCCTGGCTCAGGTTCATTGCCTCTATTTCCTGCTTACGATCAGTCAGCTCCTTCCGCGATTCCAGGATGACTCCACAGTATTCTAGCAGAATGTGCTTCTGCTCCTCCTTCCCAGCATCCCCCAAAAAGAACATACGCGCCAAGGCGGATTCCTTGAGCCTGCCCTCCTGAATGGGTTCTGTAACCCAAGCGGTGTAGGCTTCTTTTCCCGGTGGGGAGATGCGGTATATCTTCTTGAGCCTGCTTTTCTCCACCTGTTCACTGCAAGTGATCAGTCCTTGCTTTTCCAGCTTTTTCATAGCAGGATTGATGCTCCCAAAGCTGTTGGAATAGAACATACTGATGGACTTGTCCATCGCGACTTTGATATCGTAGACGGTCATGTCCTTTTTGAAAAGCAGTCCCAGGATCATTTTCTCAATCATATCGTAAAGATATATATCGAAACGATATAAAAAACAAAAGAGCAACTTTTTAACCTGAGGAGTGAGGAAGGTTACTTGAAAAAATGGCAGTTAAGGATCGAGGTAAAACGAAGGGGATTCTGCTCTTTTCCCCACCACGCTCATTATCCCATAGTGCTTAGTAGATGCAGAACGAAACCTCTAAAGACCAGTACGGTTGATATTCTATGGCTCCAAGCGGTTCTCACCGACTTCTACCCTACAGCACCGCTCAGCCGAAAGACCACGAGGATAACTCCCCCCCTCCCGGTCGGGCCCGTTTCTATGTAATGCAAGTTGGGTCCGGACGCTTGCCTCACCACAGAATCTGTTAGGAGTGATAGT
>DMST01000003.1:0-7513 GCA_003454975.1 Cytophagales bacterium
CGTAAGAGTCGGCCCCTGCGGCTACAGAAGGAGCCACTCCGGCGTCAATCAGGCGGTAGTACTGCTTGGTACGTTCGTCCAGTGAGTAGGTGCTGTCTGTGATGGACCACGTATGGTATACCTGTGCGAACCAGTGATCGCTGGTAAACCGGGCTTGTGCGTAGTGGACCTGCCAGTCGCGAATCATATTGCGGCCCACATTGGTAGGGGCTAAATAGTTACTATTGCTACCCCCATAGCTCAAGATGATGTCGTTGCCTTCCTTTGGTGTAATGTACATGGCTGCCTCACCACGCACAAAAGAGAATGTATTATCCAGCCCAAATTCCTCGTAGCCCTCGTTGCCGGGTATTCCGTCCCGGTTGATGTACACCGAATCTACAAAGTCAAACTCCTCCCCACGAGTGTATTCAGCCGTTACCTTGTAGGCGATTTTGTCGTTGATTACGTGCGCCCAACGGCCGCGGGCACTCAGGGTGCTTTGCGTTCCTCCTCCGGCTACCAGAGTTAGGCCTTCGCTGGTGCGAGGATCTTTGGTAATGGTGTTCACCAAACCGTTGTGGGCATTAGGGCCATACAAAGCGGCATTAGGACCTAGGATAACTTCTACGCGCTCGATGTCCTCTTTGATTACTGTATTCAGCGGGCCAAAAGGGAGACCTGTAGCGATCAGGGTAGAGAAACGGCCGTCGGTTACCTGCAAGTTCTTCGCATTGAAGTTGCTATTGAACCCACGGATGTTCACTCCGGTACCTACCACGCCTGAACGGATAAAGTCAACGCCTTTCACACGGGCGAGCAGCTCACCGGGGTTGAAAGAAGGAAGCTCAGCAATGGCGTTCTTGTCCAGTACACTGATGGTAGCGGCAGTTTCGGTTACCTTTTCTGCCCGGCGCGAACCCGAAATAACTACCGCATCGGTCAGGATGCTGGCTGCTTCTAGCTTTATTGTCCCCACGTCCATGTTACCGTCTGCTACCGTGACGGACATAGTGAGCTCTTCAAAGCCTACAAATGTGATTTTTAGAGTGTAATCTCCAGCGGATAATCCTGAAATAGTGAAATTCCCGTCTAGGTCAGTAGAAGCACCTTTTTTGGTTTCTTCCACCAGAGCGTTGGCGCCAATGAGGCCGGCACCGTCTGCGGCATCTACAATTTTACCTGAGATACTGCCGCTTTGGGCCCAAGTCAGGGTGCTGATTAGTAAGGCAATCAGCGTAAGAGCCCATCGATTTTTGCTAAGGGGATGCATAACATTGAAATCTTTATCGGTTTTCGGTATTGATGAAATAAAGCTAGAGCTTCTCTACTCCGTAATGTGCGGTACATGCAAGTAAGACCCCTAAGACTTATGATAATTTTTGCCTCATATAGAATTGTAAATAATTATAAATCAAATAGTTATCATTGATTTTATTGAATGTGACTTTATTGCATTTACAACCGAAGGAATGATTGGCTTGAGTTCAGAGATTAGCTCGGCTAACAGCTTCATTTTGTGCGGATTTTCACCGTGTACTTTTAATGAGGTGTGTAGGTTTCCGTTCAACTCTTCTTCTGATCGTCCACCCTCCATGTAATCCGCTAACCAAAAATACCAACGCACGGTGGGTAAATAGGAGACCTTGTTTTCATACGCACGGTCTCTCTCCAAAATGTTATATTTTTTGATAACCCGTAAGATGGCATCAAATTTTTCTTGCCGAATTAGACTTTGCAGGTAGGCCACAAAGAAGACGTGCCACCGCTGAGCGAGGATTTGCGATCGGTAATTATCCAAAAAGCTGCTGCCAAAACGTTCAGCGTCGTGAGGTTGCCCGTTTAGGTTGAGGCACTTCATGTAGAAGCTCGCAAACCCCACCTTGTTGTGCACATCGTCCGTATGCCGCATTTCTGGAAAAGACTCCTTCATCACTGAAAGGGCCTGGTCAATTTTGCCTTGCCTCAGTAGAATAGCACTGTAGGTATTCAGGTACTTCAGGTGGTCGGCATTTTTCTGTTTGATAGCCCAATGACCGTATTCTTCAGCGCGTTGTAGTACATCGTACTTTGAGTGCAGCAATACACAATTGCTGTAGTAGTTGAGCAGAATCCGACGGGAGTAGAAAATGCCGTGTCGCAGGCAATCGTCCAGATAGTCGTACAAGTCGCGCAGCTTGTCAAATTCCCGGTAATTGAAATACATGAAGGTGAGTCGTACGACCGCAAAGTAACGGTTGCGCCCGTCTAGCGATTCGTCGTAGAAGATATCACGAAGGTAGTTTTCCCACTGGCGAGATTCCGTATTGGTCATCGAGTACTGGTTGATGATGTCGATGGTGGCCTGGTGTAGTTTTTCGTTTACCTCCAGGGCTCGGTTGTAAAGCGGCCGCCATTTTTCCACAAATTCATGGACGATGACGTGTTCCTCATGCCGGAGACGAATGAGTAGGAAGTGCCGAAAGTTGAGTGCCAGCTCAAAAAACTTGACGAAATAGTAGCCGGGAGCCTCGTATTCCTGAAAACGCCGCAGCAGAAGGCGCTCTTCTTTGGCCGTTACCTGGTCGGTGAGCACCTTTCGGTCCATATCGTTGATCCAGGCAAAGTGCACATCCACATCAATACCCTCCAGGCGCTGAGTAATCCACTGCATCAGGTGCGAATACTTTCGCTTGTCGATGACCGGATCGAAGGGTTTGGGCTGACTGGGGTGGTGGCAATTGTATACAATGCGCTGCAGCACACTGATTTTTTCAGCGTCTTGCAACTGATGCACTTTCAATAGGTAGTCAGCTTCGTGGGGCAGGATATCTGCTGTAAACTGACTGAATTTTTTCAGTTTCTCTTTCATGAAACAGTCATCTACGGACCGGCAGGTTTCTCCGTAGCGATGACTGCATTAGGAGGCGGCGGTGCTAGCCAGAAAAGGAATCACGGCCTGATGAAACCGGTCCGGTTGCTCAAAATGTACAAAGTGGCCCGCCTGGGGCACCATCACCAGCTGGCCGTTTGGAATCTGCGCTATCCCTCGCTCGGCCACCGTGCGTGTATCGAGCTCAGGATGTAAGTTTCGGTTAGGAATCAGAAAATCTTCTTCCCCATACACCACTAAGGTGGGCATGGTCAGTTCCGCTAATCGATCAAACACCGGTTCGTTCAGCATACCCGCCCAGCTTTGTACCACTGCCTGAGCGTACTGTTCAAAATCTGCTGCTTCCCGAATAACCATCCGGTCGTGCAACCAAGCCTCTACCCGCTCCGGTAACCGAAAGAAATTGTACCCATAATTCTTCCGCATCTGGTCTTCAGAGGTAGACATAACTCTGTCTACAGAATAGAAACTTTTGAGCCAAAGTCTATTTTGCTCAGTAAATGTTTCAAATCCTGCGGGTGCGACTAAAATTAAATTTTTGATTCGTTCAGGCTCCAATAAACTGGCCCAAATGGCCGTTTGCCCACCCATACTATGGCCCAATAAAGATACCTGATCTAATTCCAGATAGTCCAGGAAATCAACCAATTTTTTAGCTATTTCAGATAGTTTTCCTTGAGAAAGTCCTAAATCTGATCTGCCAAAACCGGGAAGATCTACCGCTAAGCAGCGGTACTGGTTTGATAGATAATGGAGGTTGGGTTCCCAGGAACGGAGGTAACTAGCTAATCCGTGAATAAAGAGAACTGGTGGCCCCTGACCAATGTCAATATAGGCCATTTTATACCCATCTTCTTCCTCAAAGTAATTTACTTTATAGGCATAGGGTGCTATTAAGTCACGTCTACTGTTTGATGTTCCTATTTCAGCCATAAAATGAAACTTTATTGTATGGTTTTAAGGAACATTAATAGTCTCGAATTGAATTCTTCTGACTGCTCAAAATGAACAAAGTGGCCTGCATCAGGAATCAGTTGAACCTCCGCTTGAGGCATCGCGGCCTTCGCTAGACCCCCCACTCCCTCGGTAGTGAGGGTAGTGTGTAGGTATCGGTTGGGAATCAGCTGGTCCTCTGCTCCGTACGCTACCCAAACGGGCTGCATGATCTCTCCGAGCCGAGCGTAAACGGGCGAATCCAGCATGCCGCCCACACTTTTCACCCAAGCGGTGGCAAATCCCTGAAAGTCATCGGCTTCGCGCATAGCTAGACGGTCGGCTACCCAGGGTTCGGCATCCTCTTGCCACACATGAAAGTTGAGTCCGTAGCTGTATCGCACCTGTGCTTCTACCATTCCTCCGTAGGTTTCCGGGGTGTAGGCGTTGCGGAGGGCGGTAGCTTCTTGTTCAGTGAAGGTTTCTATGCCTGCCGGAGCTGAAAGGGCCAGGGCCAGCACGCGGTCGGGGTTTTCCAAGGCGGTATACAAGCTGGCTTGGCCTCCCATGCTGTGGCCTACCAAGATGGCCTGCTGAATGTTTTCGGCATCCATCACCGCCAGAATAGCGTCCCGGTAGAAGGCCATACTTTGGGAGTAAGCTCCCTTACTGCTCCGGCCAAAGCCTGGCAAGTCCAGTGCGATGCACTGATACGAATTCGCAAAGGCGGGCCAGGTTTTCTCCCAACCGCGCACATAGCTGCCTAATCCGTGGACAAAAATTAGGGTAGTTTCGCCTTGTCCGGTTTTGATGTAGGCCACCTGCACGTCCTCAGAAGCCGTGGCATACTGAACGGGGAGGGGATACGGGGCGATCAAATCCGCCACCGTCTGATTTTGGGCTAGCAAAGGTGCAGACATCGTGAGTAGGGTTAGCAACCCCAAGATTTTAGTTGGCATGTTGGTAGGGGTTAGGTAAGGGCGCGACGGTTGATCTTACCAGTATCGTTTTTGGGGAGCTCTTCCAGAAGCTCAAAGTATTTTGGGACTTTGAATTTGGCGAGACGATCCGTGCAGAAGCGGTGGAGCAGCTCATCACTCACGTGCCCTCCGGCTTTCACCACCACGAAGGCTTTGCCTACCTCGCCCCATTTCTGGTCCGGCACACCCACCACGGCCACTTCGCTTACGTCGGGATGCTCACACAGTACCCGCTCTACTTCCGTGGGAAATACATTTTCGCCGCCCGAGATGAACATATGTTTCTTCCGGTCCATCACATAGAGGTAGCCTTCGGCATCTTCGCGCACCAAGTCTCCGGTATGGAACCAGCCGTCCAGGATGGCTCCTTGGGTGGCTTCCTCGTTTTGCCAGTAGCCGGGGGTACGCATAGGGCCGCGCAGGCAGAACTCACCAATTTCCCCCGTAGGCACCGCCTGTCCACTGTCGTTCACAATCTTGGTTTCTACGTAGAAGTTGGGTCGGCCTATGCTGCCTACCTTGCGGATGGCGTCTGACTGGTGCAGCGAGGTAATGTTGGGACCCACCTCGGTAAGCCCATATCCTTGCCGGATCTTAATGCCTTTGGCGTGCCACGCTTCAATCACGGGTATAGGCAAGGCCTCGCCCCCTACGATGAAATAGCGCATAAAATTGAGCTGGGTCTTGTCGAAATTGGAGGCTTCCAGCATCATTTTGAGCATAGTAGGCACGGCAAAGATGAGCGTGGCGTGCTCCTTATGCATCAGTTCCAACACTCGCTCGGCATCGAACTTCTTCAGGATGCCTACCGTAGCACCACGGTGCAGAAACGGCGTGAGCAGCACATTCCAACCGCCCGTGTGGAAGGGCGGGGCAAAATTGATTGTGAGGTCATTGGGGTTAATTTCCAGACTCAGCGAGGTGTTCAGGCTGTTCCAAAGCAACATGCGGTGCGTGTACAGCGCCCCTTTTGGAAAGCCCGTAGTGCCTGAAGTGTAGAGGATAAAAATGGGGTCCTCTTCAGCAATTTCCGGTCCTTGGTATTGTGGGTGTAAGCTCTTGGCTTTGGTCAGTGCCTGGTCCAGCTCAGAAGTGCTCCAAACGTGAGTGAGTGCCCGAGAAGCCCCCAGTGGCAGCACTTTGTCCTGAAAATCATCCTGGCAGATGAGGACACTGGGCTCACAGTCTTTGATCAAGAATTCGATCTCGGGCCCGGCCAGGCGGTAGTTGACGGGCACCAGTACCAGACCCATCTTTTGGGCCGTGGTGAACAAGATCACGTAGGGCAGGCTGTGCTCGGCCATCACCATCAGGCGGTCACCTTTCTGCAGGCCCATTTCCTGCTCAAAGAAATTAGCAAGGCCACAGGCCTGCCGGTGCAGCTCCTGATAGGTAACCGAGGTGCCCAGGGTGTAATCCTTCACGGCCACCTTGTGGGGTGAGTACAAGGCCCAGCGGGCACTCCAATCTTTGGTATACTCAAGCATGATGTGTTTCCAGTTGGACCACCGCTCGGCGGTCGGTAACGAAATAGAGTAGCAAGCCCACTGCTACCGAAGACAGCAGTGCGAAAGTGGAGGCGATGGCGGGATTGTTCACGGGCTCTTGCATATAGGCGCCTATGTTGCCGTAGTACACACCAAAATGTACCAACAAGGCCACCCCTGAGGCGATCCATACGGTACGCAGACTGGCTTGGCGGAAAAACATGCCGAAGAGTACAGGAACGAAAGCCGCCGAGAAGTAGGCGTACACGCCGTTTTGGGCGAAAATGCCCACACTTAGGTTGGGATGCAGTAACTGCTGGCGCGAAAGGAAGAAGCTAGCTACGGCCAATACCACAATTACCCCTTTGTTGACCACCATTTCCCGGCGGTCGTTGCCTTCACCGTACAATCGCTTGCCTAGCACTGGCCGGATCAAGTCGGTGGTGATAGTGGAGCTGAGGCTTTGGATAAGGCCCTCTAGCGTGGATAGGCCTGCGGAGAGCAAGCCCAGTACTACCACCAAGCCCACGTATACGGGGAAGCGGGCTACCACGTAGGCCGAAATTAACCCGTCCATGGGAATGGCCTCGCCATTGGCGGTCATATCCGGGAACTGCAGCCGGGCAAAGAGGCCCGCAAACACTACCAGGAAGAAGAGTACCAACACGCCAATGCCTACCCCCAGGTAGCGATTCACGTCTCGGTCCGACTTCAGCAACAGGCTCTTGGTAATAATGTGGGGCTGGCACACGATGGCAATACCGATTACTGCCTGGCAGAATATGATCTCGAAGTAGTCTCGGAACAGGAAGCTCTCTGGGTTGGTGCTGCTCGCCAGCAGCGGGTCGATGCCCTCTAGCTTGGCGAAGAAGCCGCTTACGCCATCGGAGAAATGTTCATAGCCGGAGGTGAGCAAGATCACCGCCACAATCGCCATCAGGACCGCCTGAATGGCGTTGGTGTACACCATGCTGTTGGCCCCGCCAAACATCATGTAGCCGAAAATGAAAATGACCAAAGCGGCCAAAATCCACTGCGGATCGGCATTGAGGGATCGGCTAAGGACTTGGGTGAGCCCCACGCAAATAAGTACAATGAAGGTGATGAGTAGCAGGGAAAGCACGGCGAAGAATAGGGCGTAGCCCTTGCTACGGTGCATCTGGCCCATCCACTGGGCCATGGTGGTGGCCTTCACCGTTTGGCCCATCTTGCGGAAACCCTTGGTGAACAGAATCAGGCTCACGAAAATGGCTAGGGGCATC
>DMST01000003.1:7559-7891 GCA_003454975.1 Cytophagales bacterium
ACGCCCGATATACCGTATAGCCCGATAAATCCGGGGTTGATAATGAAGGTGGCCGCGCTGGTCATGCTGGCGGCCAGCGCTAGGCCCACGGCCACGGGCGAGAAGTTGACGTTGCCCACCGCATAGTCCTGCATGCTCTTAATCCGCAGTGCCCCGCGAATCACGAAAAACAGGATGACGCCCGCATACAAAGCCACCAGTATGCTGATGGCCAACACGTAACTATCGGATGCCAGGTTCATGTATGTTCAGTTTTCGATTTCATTGTTCAATGGTGCCGGCCGAGGGCCGAAGCTAATTATCAAACCACCCCCACTATGCGACCCCTCCTT
>DMST01000003.1:7933-8456 GCA_003454975.1 Cytophagales bacterium
GGGAGTTACTCTGTCGTGATTCCTGAAAGAATCGAACCTCCAACTTCGAACGTCCAACCTCGGATCTCCAAGAGATCAAAAACGCACTGCCGCCGAGGCAAACGCCAGCCCCCCACCGGAGCCAATCAAAAAGAGTAAGTCACCCTCCTTAATTTTGCCTTTTTCTACGGCATCATGTAATGCCATGGGGATACAGGCTGAGCCCGTGTAGCCGTAGCGCTGCATCACCGTATGCGCCCGGTCACGCGGCACCGCTAGCTTGTCCATAGTTTCCCATATTCCGTTGATATTCAGCTGTGTAACTAAAAAATGTGCTACCTCCTGCGGTTTTACTTGCAGTTCTTCGGCCATTTCTTGGGCCATTCCGCTCCAGATTTGTGGGTTCAATTCCTTCGGAAATCGGTGCACAAATTTCAACTGATGGTCATGCTCAGCCAGCACTTGGTCCGAAATGGGTTTGAAAGTCCCACCCCCATAAATACCCATCCAGTCGTGGTATTGACCCTCTGTGTGTAGGCGGCTC
>DMST01000003.1:8503-9583 GCA_003454975.1 Cytophagales bacterium
CCGCGATCCGTATTTTGCTGCGCTTGCAGCACTACCGCTCCGGCTCCGTCGGCGAAGAGGGTCACGGTCTTCTTATCCTTCAGATTGAGGTGCTTGCTCATGGCGTAGCCACCTACCACCAGCACATTTTGGTAGCGATGGTCCACCTGAATGTACTTGGAGGCTACATCCAAGGCGGTGACAAACCCAGCGCAGGCCGTATTCAGATCGAAAGTGCCCGCTTTCTTAGCACCCAGCCGGTGTTGGGTTACGCTGGCCGTGCTTGGGGATACGTACTCGGGCGTATCGGTAGCTACAATGATGAGGTCTAGATCCTCAGCCGTGATGCCTGCGTTCTTCAGGGCTTGACGGCTGGCTTGCTCGATGAGGTCGGCTACCGACTCGTCCTCCGCGCACCAGCGGCGCGTATGGATATGCAGGTTCTCTTCCAGCCAGGTGCCCACGTCCTCGCCCAGTAGCTCATTAAACCAGGCATTGGTCAACTCCTTTTCTGGAACTGCCATACCCGTACCTATAATGACCGCTCGGTTCATGGTTTATAGCGTTACGGCTCCGTCTACACTCAACACCGTACCACTGATGAAGCTAGCCTCTTCGGAAGCCAAAAACGCGTAGGCGTTGGCGATATCTTCTGGCTGGCCTAGCCGCCGCATGGGCGTCTTTTCGCGCATCATCTGCAGTACCTTCTCGGGCATGGCCGCTACCATATCTGTAGCGATGAAGCCAGGTGCTACCGCATTCACGGTGATCCCGTGCTTGCCCAGCTCCTTGGCCCAGCTCTTAGTCATCCCGATTACTCCGGCCTTGGTGGCCGCGTAGTTCGTTTGTCCAAAGTTGCCGTACACGCCCACTACTGAACTGGTGTTGATAATCCGTCCGCCCTCCTGGCCAATCATAGTGTTTACGAAGGCGGAAGTGCAGTTGAAAACTCCCGTCAGGTTCACATCAATTACCTGCTGCCACTCCTGGTAGGTCATCTTTTTGATCTGGGCATCGCGGGTAATGCCCGCATTGTTGATCAGCACATCCAGCCGACCGTATTTTTCTATGAGCTGCTCAGCGGCCGTGGCTACGGCTGCC
>DMST01000003.1:9616-11124 GCA_003454975.1 Cytophagales bacterium
CGGTATTTACCAATTGATAGTCGGACAGGTAGCCCGCCTTCAGTAGCTCCTGATGAGTAGCTTCGCTTTTCTCCTCGTTGAGGTCCCAGCTTACTACCTGCGCCCCCTCTTTACCGAAGCGCATACAAGCGGCCCGGCCTAGCCCGTTGGCACCGCCCGTTATCAGTGCTACTTTTCCTTTCATCTTTTTCATGTGTGGTTTTCTGATGATTGTGTAAAAGGATAGTTGAAGGTAGGTTGAGCGTTCACTAGGATAGAGAAAATTCAGGAATTAAGGTATGTGGACTATTCTTTAACAAGTGTTAGTCATCAGGGATAAAGTGTTAATTATCAACACTTTTAATGAGAAATTTGCTAGTGTGACTAAAGGGATTTTATTGCTATCTACTTCTACCAGTTAGGGCATCCGTCGGTAACCTAAGCTTGAGTGTTGGATAGGTCTTTCGGATTCTCTCTTGCCATAGGCGTCTTATCAGGATGGGATAAAGCCAGGGTTTCGCTATCTTTTGTCTATTAATTCTTGAATCATCTAAGATCGAACTAACATGAACCAAGTCTGGAAAGGAAATGCCCAGGGCGGACGGCCCATCACCCCAAAATTTGCTGTAGTACACGCAGCCGGAGAGAAGATTGGGGGCGTAGATGCTTTCGAATTCTTCGATAAAAACGGTATCGGTGCCCACGCCCTCTTTTACCCGGATGGCACTATTGTACGCATGCGCGATACACGGCGTTCCATTGGTCAGGCCCTCAATCACAACTCTACCAGCATCGGTGCGGAATTTTTGGTGCCCGGTGATCACAACTGGGATTCGTTTGTGAAGGCCATGAAGGTGCCTGCCAAGGAGAATAACATTTTCACGGATGCGCAATACGAGGCCGGTGGCGCATGGTATGCTATGGTTTGCAAGGAACACAACATCACCCCGGACCAAATCATCAGCCACGAGTGGGTGGACCGGTTAGAGATTCCTGGTAAGTCTGCGCGAAAAGAGAAGGAAGACCCCGGAGTGAATTTCCGCTGGGATAAGTTCTACGCCGCCTTTTATAAGCATTACTAAAAAAGAAACCAGTCACCAGTGTACTCCTTGGTGACTGGTTTATGCCTTGCCCTCATGAGCATCATGCTCATGGCAAGAGTACGCTCCCTCACCTCAAGGTCGTGAAAGTTGACGATAGCTAGGGGACGCGCTCAAATTTTTCACCTTACGGCGGATTAGTTGGTGCGGTGATCGCGAACCATCCGTAGCTGATAATAACCCGTGAGGTCCTTGAGGCCAAAGTGCCCATAGGGAGCGGAATAGAACGCCCGTTCTCCGTTTTGTCCGGGTATCCGGCAGGTGTTCTGCCCATAGACAATGCAGCCGTAGCCGATGATCTGGTCGGCCGTAGACCAGATGCTGTAGACGTAGCTGCCCTCGCGGTTGGGGTCGTTGTTGAGCCCCGATAACAAATCCGATACGTTGTAGGGGCCCGTACCCCAGTACAAGTAGCCGGGGTAAAATCCG
>DMST01000003.1:11218-12609 GCA_003454975.1 Cytophagales bacterium
AGGTTGCCGCCCGCAATGCCAACAAAGGTATCCACAAAGCTAAGGCGGCTACCCAGGTTGTAGTTACCCCCCACGGCAGCATCGTAGGCTGCACCGCCCTTGATGGCCTTGCGGCAGAGGGTAACGCCCATGCTGTGGCCGATCACGTCTACCTTGCTTGCCCCCGTGTAAGCCTTCACGGCTTGGATGAATCTACGCACCCGCGTGAGATAGGCGTAGCTGTGGTATTGGTTGGCCGCCTGACTGGCACTGGCCGGCCCCCAGGTGATGGCATACAGCTCACTGGTGCGGTAGCCGTTGTTTCTGAAATAGTCGATGGACTCGTCCCAGCCCGTGGCGTCGTCGCTGTTGCCGTGGATGAAAATCACCGGATGGTTGTTCCCCGGGTCGCTGCCGCTGCTTCGGCCACCGTAGCTGGGGCCATTGGCGAAATTATCACCGCCATAGCCGTTAGCGTTGAGCCAGCTCTGGAAATGGCTGCTAAGCCGGGAGCTGCTCGACACCCGCATTTGAAGGCCCTTTTGGGCACTTTCTGTGATGGCTATCTGCGCATCTTCTTGTATAGATGCTGTAGTAGGGGTTTCGTCCGGTGCGCAGGCACATAGCAAGGCCAGGCCGCCCCATAGGAGTAGCTTTTTCATGTAGTGGGATTTAGGGTGAAAGGGAGCCTGAAGTTGATCCTTCAAGCCCCGTATCGATGAAGGATTAGCGAATGGAAATGCGTTGCGTTAGTACCTGACTGCCTTGGGTTACTTGCAGTAGGTAAATGCCGGGTTGCAAGTGGCTTACCTTGATTTCAGTGGCGTGGGGCGGCACCATCATAACTTCCCGCCCCATGATATCGAGTAGCCGGATAGCCTGTGCTTGTTCTCCCCCCATGATGAATAATCGGTCGGAGGCTGGATTGGGATACACCTCGAAAGCGACCACACCCAGTAGATCAGTACTGCTTACTCCGGGGCGTGCGGCGTTGGTCTCGATGTATACTCGGAAGGCGCCGTCAAATACGGTATAGTTGATGGAGTTGTACCAGTAGCTACCACCCGCGTAGGCATTGCTGCCGGTGTATTTCACACTGCTGTTGGTTAGCTGCACGGTGTACACCTGGCCGTTGCTGAGAGCTACGGGTGTGCTAAGGGCGATGGACTGCCAGCCGGACCCAGTGCTGATACCAGACTGGGAGTAGATGGGCGTACCGCTTACGGTATTACCCGCAAACACATGGAGCGTACTGTTGCTAGTGCTGGCAGCAAGCAGGAAGTCTACCTGGTTCAGCACACCGGAAGCCGTAGCGGTGAAAGACTGTCCAAAATCATCGGTGCTGAGGAAGCCCAGGCGGAAGGGGCCGCTGGTCTGCTCGATGGTGATGGTAGCGCCTCCGCCACCCCCAC
>DMST01000160.1:0-167 GCA_003454975.1 Cytophagales bacterium
AGTGCACCGGCCCGTACGAGCACACCTACCCGCTCAACGGCAGTACGCAGTTCGTCACCGGCCCGCACCAGCAGCCCATCCCGCAGCACGGCGGTACGCAGCAGCTCGCCAAGCCGCAACAGCAGCAGCGTAAGAACGTCTTCTCCTTCCCGGAGCAACTCGGCGGG
>DMST01000160.1:265-2446 GCA_003454975.1 Cytophagales bacterium
AAACCCGAGCCGCTCTAACTCGCGCAGCGGTAGCTCATACACTCCAAGTCGCTCAAGCTCACGTAGCGGAAGTAGCACGTCTACCCCCAGTCGTTCCAGCTCGCGCAGCGGAGGTGGTAGCTCGTATACCCCTAGCCGCTCATCGCGCAGCAGTGGTGGCAGCTCATATACTCCTAGTCGTTCTTCGCGCAGCAGCGGCGGAAGTTCTTATACCCCAAGCCGTTCTAGCTCTCGTAGCGGCGGCGGTAGCTCGTATTCACCCCGCCGCTCAAGCAGCAGTAGTAGCTCACGCAGCAGTGGTTACTCATCAGGAAGTAGCCGATCGAGCAGCTCACGCAGCAGCGGTGGTAGTTCATATTCTTCGGGTAGCCGTTCTTCGTCATCATCAGGCCGCTCTTCAAGCAGCCGCTCTTCGTCCAGTAGCGGACGCAGCAGCAGTCGTAGAGGTGGGGGGATTTAATCCCCTCCCCTTTCCCCTTCCCTTCCACACTATCGACTAAAATTATTCTCGCATGAAGTTATCAACGCTTATAAAAATAGGCGCCCTGGGATTGTTATGGCCTTCTCTTGGCTGGGCCCAGGGTACCATTGGCGGCACGGGGTACTACGCAGACGTGCTGCAATACTCTCAAAACGAGTTGATGGGTACGGCTCGAATGCAAGGTCTGGGCGGAGCAAAAGCTTCCCTGGGCGGAGACATCTCCCTCATCTCGGTAAATCCTGCAGGGCTGGGCTTCTTCAACAAAACAGCCATCAGCATCACCCCAGGGGTATATAGCCAGCGGGCCAATGCCAGCTACCTGGATAACCAAGCCACCGACTTTGTATCGCCTTTGGCTTTAGGTTCGTTTGGCGTGGTTTTCAATGATGAGTTGCAGGGCCCTACCGGCGACTGGCGAGGTGGTAATCTGGCCATTGCACATACTCGGTTGAACACGTACCGGGAGAAGATCACCTACCAAGGCGACCTAACAGGCCTGGATACGTACGACGATTTTCTGGGCTATGCCATCAATGACTTGAACCAGAATGGTTTGGAAGGCTCTTCAGAACTGGCTTTCTCTGCCTGGGACACCTTTTTGGTAGAGGAGTTTGTGGATGAAAACAACAATCCGTTCTTCGATACCTATATATTCCCTCCCAGCGAAGAATTCCCTGTGACGCAAACGGAGGTCATCGACATTACCGGGAGAAAGAATGTTTTCAACATCAGTTACGGGGCCAACTACCGCGACAAGTTCTATATCGGGGCAGGCATTGGCTTTGTGAGCATGCAACGCGAAATCACCCGTACGTATTCGGAGGTACCCTTCCAAGATCCGGATGTACAGTTGCTGGACCTAACCATTACCGAAGAGTTGGATCAGAGCGGGAACGGCTTCAATGCCAACATTGGGGTGATCTACCGCCCTGTAAAATTCCTGACCCTGGGAGCCTCCGTAGAGACCCCTACCTTCATGAACATGGATGAGACCTTCAGCCAATTCGTGACGGCCAATTATACCTTCAACTTCCCCGTTGAAGAAGCCGCAGGCCAGTCCTTCGAGTCAGGCGCAGCAAGTGATTCACCATTCGCTTTCACCATGCTGACGCCCATGCGGGCTCGAGGCGGTGCCACTATCTTCCTGGGCAAGCTGGGCTTTATCTCGGCTGATGTGGAATACGTGGACTACGGTACGGCAAGTGTTTCGGCTTCAGGTTCATCGCTGACTGCTGACAATGAGCTGATCCAGGCGTACGATTCCCAAATCAACTACAGCATTGGTGGCGAATTACGCAAAGACGCATTCTATGCCCGGGCGGGCTATTCACATCGTGGCGATCCGGTTCGCGAGCGATTGGACGGTACCAACGCCAGCCTTAATTACTACACGGCCGGCGTGGGCATCCGCAAAGAACGATTTTTTATAGATGGAGCTTACGTGCTGGGACAAACCCAGTCAGAGTGGCGCCGATATGCCAACTCACCCGTTGCCCAAGTAGCACAAAGAGAATCCCGCATCGCGGTAACCTTGGGCGTCAATTTCTAAGGAATCCTCCTTCCCGAAGCGCTTCCAGTAGCTTGGGGAGGGCCAGGGCATCATCATACACCTGCACACGCGCTTGTCGGTAATACGGCAAGCGTTTTTTTTGTTTCTCGGCCAGAGCGGTGAGGAAATCCCCTTGCTCCAAAGCCTGCAG
>DMST01000160.1:2486-5160 GCA_003454975.1 Cytophagales bacterium
CACCAGCGGGCGGTCCGCCACGTTAGTAGCCTGTAACCGACGCCCCAACTCTTCTACACCTACATTGAGGAAGACCGTGACACCATGCGCATTCATAAAGTCCATGTTGTCATGAAAAATGGGAGCCCCCCCACCAGTTGCGATCACTTGCCGCGAGGCGGCATGGGTAGCCTCGCGCAGTACCCTAGCTTCTACTTCCCGGAAATACGATTCGCCTGAATCCCTAAATACCTCCGGAATGGTACGACCTTCGGCACGTTCTATCCAGGCATCCAAATCCTCAAAAGGCAACTGCAGTTGCTGGGCCAGCTCGCGGCCCACTGTGGATTTTCCAGAGCTGGGCATCCCCACCAGATAATAGATCTGCATGCGCTAAAGATATAGGCTTTTCCCTTATCTTCCCGATAAACCTACTTAGCTATGCCAAAGAAGGATCTCTACAAGCGCGACAATTATATGATTAGAATCGGGGTGACGCTGTTTATCATCGGCGCCTTCTCCATCCTGTTTGATCCGCGCAACTATTATGACCTTAGCATTAAAGAAAGCCAGGGTGGGACCACACAAACCACCCAGGTTGAGGACTATGACGGGCGAACATTTGAAGAGATTCAACAGGAATACCCCAATGCTGAAATCATAGAGAATGGATTTCCTATCAAACGGACAATCATCACCTTTGGTGCTTTGGGACTTTGGCTGGTGGGCATCAACTTCCGAAGGAAAGAAAAGAAGATAATTCAGATTTGGGATGCGCTAGAAATAAGTGGCGAGGCCAAGGTTACAGACCTTTCGAATAGTCTGGGACTAACCCGTAATTTCATTCTAGAGAGTATACAGGAGATCAATGCGCAGCCCGGGGTTTATTATGCTTTTGATAAGGGCAGCGACAAGATCATGGACGGGCGCCTGATGACGGAATTTGTGGTGAATAATAAATGCCACAACTGCGGCCGCGAGTATGGACTCACCATCAACCTAAGCCTGGCTACTCCACCGGCGTGTACACACTGCGGAACACCCGCCGAAAGTCAGGTTTTCAATAACTACAAACAGGAGATACTCAATACCCGAACGAAATTAGAAACCCAGACCGAGGAGAGCACTTTCAACACGGGGGTATTTATCCTGCTACTATTCTTCTTTTGGCCGGGGGCCATCATTTACTATATCCGTCACAAGACCAATTTCAGCAAGGCACTCAAGCAACAGCAAGGCAATTGGTTTTCTACCAACTGACTACCCCACCACAAACTCCATGTAGCCTAAATAAATTTCTACAATAGCATTGGGGATTTCGACTCCCGCAAAGAATACACCTACCCCCAGCACTTTCTGGTGTGCAGAAATACGAGTGAGCGCGAAGGGCAATGAGCTTACACTTTGCAGACTAAAGGTGAGCGCAAACAACACTACCCCGACGAGAATAAGCCAAGCCTGGGTAGGCCAAATGATAAGGATCGAGGCCATTAGTATTCCGGTGAAGGCCAACCGCTGGGTAGGCTTTACACCTACCCGATCCGCCAGATTACCAAAGGGCAAACAGACCACCGCGGACAGGGCCAACATGGCTGATACCACCCAGCTCCCGGTGGTGTCAGGAATTAAACCGCTCAGTTTTTGATCGAATAGGTCGGGCCAAATATTGAACACCAAGGCAGTAGGAATACCAAGCCGGGCACCTGACAGGAGGATTTCAGCCCAGGCAGTTTTCTCAGGCCCACCAGCATCGCCAAAACCGTCAGGCAGATCTTTCGTGGCACGCCTGAGTAACACACCCGCAACAGTAACCAACACGCCGCCAGTCAGGAAGGTGAGGGCCCCTCCTAAGGCATCAATGATGGGCACAATTACGGGCTCAAGGGCGTACAGTAGCTCCGCAGTAAGGGTGAGAATGGCGATAGCCATGGGTTGCTTCTCGAAGGGGGCAAATAGCTCAAAAGTAGAGATGGCGGGGCTAGTGAAAATGTTCATGGCTACCAACCAGAACACTACCAAGATAGGAAGCAATATGGTGACCAAGCTGGCTGGCAAAGTGGTGAGCCCTAAAGCTACCGTCATGAATATCATGGCGGCAAAGCCTACTCCCAGAGAGATGATGCGGAAACGCTGACCGCCCCGCTTACGATAATAGTCTCCCAAAAAACCCGCTAACGGAGGAGTGATGATGAGGATGACACCTTGCGCACAAACCAGGAAAAAGCTGAACTGAGTAAGTTCATATCGTTCCAATAACTTGGGCTGGTAGTTGTGATAAGCAATCCAGCCTACCACAATGGCAATAACCATAACAACCAAGCTTACAATCCGGGTGAAATCGAGTTTGTGCTTGCTCATGTATGAAAGATAAATAATTCTTGATCTGCAGTGCAGCAGCATCACTAATTCGCTGACTTCTTCCCTAAATTTCCTTTGATAGTGTATAAAGCATTACAATTGCATTATCAAAATCGAATAAAATATTCAGATCGTCATATTTTTTAGTCTATCTTTGAATAAGGAGAAAAAATAGACTAGTCGTGCTAAGTTGGTTACTCTTTGTTGGATTGGGCATTGCGATGATTGCAGGACTGTACTGGGTACATTGGCGCTATGAGCGCAAACTGCATTGGCTGCAGCAAAATGCCCATAAGGACCAACAGGAGCAACAATATCAGCAGCTAAGGGACGACCT
>DMST01000160.1:5200-16385 GCA_003454975.1 Cytophagales bacterium
AGGGACGACCTCAGGCGTGCGGAAGCCGAACGGAACAGGCTTGCCAAAGACCTTCACCAAAACATCAGCACCGCTCTTTCGGGGGCCCAGTATTACCTACAACACTTAAAAGGCCATGAAAACCCGCAGCATAGGTACGCCGATATGGCCTCTGAAGTACTAGAGGATGTGTTGCAGCAAGTGTATGATAAAACCAACGCCCTACAGCCCTTGCATCTGGAAGAATACGGCCTGGAGCAAACTCTTGACCGTTACTTTCAGCGACTGGAAGCCATGCACAATATCTCGGTAGATTTTTCCTTCTCGGGAAAGTTGCGCCGGCTGGAGAACGATATTGAACTCGCGATTTTCCGGGTGATAGAATATTGGACCCTGCAAGCCATCATAGAGGCAGAAGCCGACCTGTTGGATATTTCGCTCGCTATGCATCCGGATGAAATCCACTTAGCTTGTGAGCATAATGGTCAAGACCATTCGGATATCAATCAGACACTGCAAGCCGAAGCCAACAAGCGGATTACGCTCCTGCAGGCGAATAACCCCACCTATAGTTTGGGCGAAGCCCATACAGAAATCACCCTTCCCTATTAAATTTTAATGGGCCACGCCAAAGGCATGCCTGCACATAGACCGGTAGGTATCTCCAGGCCGTAAGATAGTACTAGGAAATGCCGACTGGTTCGGACTATCTGGAAAATGCTGGGTCTCCAGGCAAAAAGCAGAACGATTTCCATAGCTAATCCCATACTTCCCATGGGCTTCCTCCACGTTATTCCCAGTAAAAAATTGTACCCCCGGCTCATCAGTATATATCCTCATGGTGCGTCCACTTACAGGTTCTACTACCTCTGCCGCCAACCGCTCAATACCTGGTTCACCTTGGATCACCCACGTATGATCATAGCCCCCCCCTAGTCGTAGCGGTTCGTAGGGCTGTTGCATATCTTTTCCTATCCGTTTCTGATCCCGAAAATCCATTGGAGTCCCGTCTACTGGGCACAAAACCCCGGTAGGAATCATTTGATCATCAGTAGGTACAAAATGATCGGCATGCAGTGTGAGCAAATGGTTTTCAATGCTACCAGCATCGGTACCTGCCAAGTTGAAATAGCTATGGTGGGTAAGATTGACCGGGGTAGGTGCATCGGTAGTGGCCTCGTAGTTTACCAGAAGGGAATTGTCTTCTGTGAGGGTATACACCATAACGACTGACAGGTTACCCGGGAAACCCATTTGCCCATCGGGCGAAAGGAGAGTAAGCATTAATTGCTCCTCGCTCTGTGAGGCTACTTTCCAAACTAGGTTATGAAAGCCATCCCTCCCACCGTGTAAACAGTTTCCTTTTTCATTGAACTGCAAGGGATATATTTTCTCATCCAGTTCAAATTGCCCGCCGGCAATACGGTTCCCATATCTACCAATGGTAGCGCCATAGTGATTGGTTTTGGCACGATAGGCCGCCAGACTATCGTACCCCAAGACCACATCCGCCCAGTTCCCCTCCCGATCAGGTACCCACAGCGACACCACACGGCCGCCGTAATTGGTAATTTGTGCTGTCATCCCGTGGCGATTGCGCAAGGTAAATAGCGAAACCGGAACAGTTTCTTCGCTCTGAAAACTTTCAGCAGGTATTAGGTGGATATCCTTCATTGCAGCTATTCTCACGTAGTGAGATTACCACTTTCATCAGGAGTTTACAACCCGGAAATTCTCAACCGTTTTCGACACGGCAGCAAGGCTCTTCAGGCTTCGATTTCCGGGGTGGTACGGGATCATATCCTTGCCCGCCCCAAGGATGGCAGGAGGCAATTCGCTTAGCAGCCAGCCAGCCACCACGGAATGGCCCGTGAATTTTAATGGCTTCTACAGCATACGCACTACAGGTAGGTGTATACCGGCAAGAAGGAGGAAACATAGGGGATATCACTAACTGATACACCCTAACCAGACCAATAAGCAGGCTACTCAGCAGTTTCTTCACTATGCGCATGCTGAAAGGGACTTTTTCCGAACCGTCCTTTTTTAAATTCTCCCTGCTTGATTTGGAAAGTCTTGCGCAACTTTTGTTGTTCTACTTCGGGCAATTGTATGAAACTATGGCACGCATCCGAGCAGGTGCCCGCATACTTTTCTGCACAGTTTTCGCACTGAATGAACAGCAAGTTACAGGCAACATTCTTGCAGTTGGTGTGGGTATCGCAGGGCGCACCACACTGATGGCAATGGGCAATTACATCTTCACTAATGCGTTCCCCCAACCGGTCATCGAACACAAAGTTCTTGCCGATGAATTTATTATCAAGTCCCTGGTCTTTCACTTGCCGGGTGTACTCTATAATACCCCCATCTAGTTGGTACACCTTGGGAAAACCACGGTGCTTAAAATAGGCACTAGCTTTCTCACAACGGATGCCGCCGGTACAGTACATCACAATATGCTTATCCTTATGCTCCTCCAGCATATTTTCTACCATAGGTAGCATATCACGAAAGTTGTCAGAATCTGGCAGCATAGCCCCTTCAAAGTGGCCCACCTCACTCTCGTAGTGGTTGCGCATATCTACCACTACCGAATCTTCCTTATCTGTAAGGGAATTAAACTCTTCAGCCGTCAGGTGTTTCCCCCTTCGGGTTACGTCAAAGGTTTCATCATGCAGACCATCGGCCACAATTTTGGGCCGTACTTTAATCTTGAGGGCAAAAAAGGACTTGCCATCATCGTCCACGGCTATGTTGAGCCGTACCCCATTAAGCCAGTCAATGGCATACAAATCTTCCTTGAAGGCTTCTACTTGACCGGTAGGCACCGAAATCTGTCCGTTGATGCCTTCGCTGGCCACATAAATGCGCCCAAACACCCCTAAGTTTTCCCACCGCTGATATAGCTCATCGCGAAAAGTGTAGGGCTCAGCCAATTGGTGATACTTGTAAAAAGAGATGGTGGTCCGCTGCTCATCACTTTGCTGCATCTTAGCGCGCAACTCCTTGCGGTTCACCTTGTTATGTAGTACTTGCTTTGCCATAATAAACCGCAAATGTCGCTAATTTTTCCACGACACTCAACTGTTACCTTTTGCCAACGGTGAGTTCTACCCAGGAGGTTCCCCTTGAGACTACTTTTGAGTAGTAAAAAAGGTAGGGGTAAGATACATCTGAAGCCATAACCAATTGGCAGTCTCATTAGAATCGCCTCCAATGAGCGCTTCCAATGTAGGCGTACCCCATAGCTGGGAATAGCCTCCTTTGAATTGCACCTGGGGTTTCCAGTTGTAAGTAAACGATAGATCTAGCTCGGTGCCCAGGTAATTGGGCAAGGCCGCTCCGCCCACGGGTTCCAAGACCTGGGCCTGCGTAGCAAAGTAGTGCAGATCAGACCGCAACCATAACTTGCTAACGGGTGCCCATTCGGCTCGAATCATCACATTTTGCAGACCTGCATAGGGATCGTAGGATGTACTGTAGAAGTAATCCATGGTACCGAAAAAACGATGACGAAATGCGTATAGGATATCAAAAGAGGACTGCTTGGCGGAACCATCAAAAAAATCTGAGGAGGAAGTACCCGATACCAAGTGACCGAAGGCAGCAAACCGCACCTTTTCCAGGTTGTAATGCAATCGCAAAGCTGCAAACCAGGCGGCCACGTCCCTTTGGACCCGATCCTCACCTACTTGATAATAACCAACCAATTTCATTCGTAGCGGTCCAACGCCGGAAGCCGCTTCTCCCCCCAGAGTATACGTATCCACGGAAGCTTCCCCATCGGGCGTCACAATATTGAACTGCCGCCGGACAGCAATGGCCGAAATATGACTTTTCTCCCCCAGCATCTTTTTAGTCCAAAGCCACTGCATGTTCTGGTAGGTATTCACCACGTAGGGTTGCTGAAATGCACTGGCTCCTACAGCATTGAACATCCCCCCTGCGTGTAGGGAAAAAGTAGAATCTTCAAACGCCAGCCGGATGCCATCGTGGGTTCGGCCTGCCTCACGCCAGTTTGGGTCTGCAAACAGGTAGCCATCATCGTAGTGCATACCTTGCCTACCCGCCTTGAGCGTAAGTCGTTCACCTAGGTACAGTTCCCCGTAGGCTTTGTATACATTTAAGGTGGGTCCCACGTTCTCCTGATCAAAAGCACCCCACACGCGCACGTCCTGCACCGAGATATAGGTACCGAAATCCTGGCTGCGGTAATTGGCTGTGAGCCGGGAACGTTGGCTCAAAAAAGCTGCCGGATCGTCATCCGGAGACGGCAACCTACGAGCGCCATTCCGCACTTGCGCTCGCTCTAGTAGCTGGCCTTCGAAGGAAAATTGTGCTTGTACATCAGTAAAGAAAAAGAACAGGACGGTAAAAAGAATACCCCAACGACCTAAGGCCGACGTGTGGTAATGCATAGAAAACAAATTTGAAGGAATGGGTAAGATATGATGCTAAAGGGGAGATCAAAAATCGGCTTGTTTAAGCGGCACTTTCTTGCCCCTTCCACCCCATCAGCTCCTCCCTCAAAAGCTGAGTCTCTTCCTGAAGAAGGCTTTTTTCCCTTCTCAAGGACGCATTTACCATCTCCAACTCAGACATTTTCCGTCTCATTTCCTCATGAGTAGCCTGTAGTTCTTCCTGGTTTTGGCGAAGTTCTTCTTCCTGGGCCCGCAGTTCTTCCGATAAACTCTGGCTCTGACTCAGTAGCTGACTAGTACGGTGGGTAGCCCGAACGGTATTGAGAGAAACCGCCAACAATTCGCAGGTTTTCTCCATAAAAGTCACCTCATGTGGCTGTAATGCATGGAAGGAAGCAAACTCAACGGCTCCATAAAAAACACCATTATTCATAATGGGTGTAATCACAATACAGGTAGGATTTGCGTGCCCCAATCCAGAGTTAATGTTAACGTAGTGGGCAGGCACTTCGGTAATATAGAGCGTTTCTTGCTCCAGCATACACTGACCGATGAGTCCCTCTCCGGGGTTAATCCGCTGGTAGGCTTTCTTTTGACGCTCATAGGCGTAGTAAGCCTTCCGTTCCATGTGCGGATCTTTATCTCCTCCTTCCCTGAGGTAAATAGCCCCCTGGTTCACCCCCATGTACTTAACTAATTCTCTCAGGCTGGTATCCAACAGGTCATTGATATCTTCACTATAGTGATTGAATAGTTCTCCAAATTGAGCGGCGCCTTGTGACATCCAATTCTGGATTTCTTCCTGCCGCTTGGCCCCTTGCAAACTGCCCTGCATTTCCAACATTGCCTTCCCCAACACATCGTCCTCGCTAAGTGGCTGAAAGGAAACGTCCAACTCTCCTTTTCCGATCGCCTTGGCAAAGTCGGTATAGGTGCTGATTCCAGACAACAGATCGTTCAGGGATTGTCCCATCTCACCCAACTCATCTTTTCTATTTATCTCCAGGTGCTCAACCGCTGCCCCTCTAGCCAGCCCCTGAAGCCTGCTTTGCACTTCACGAATAGGATTGGTGATGGTAATACCGAAACGAATGGCCAACCCAGCTCCAATCAACAGGGAAAGGATTACTGTAATCAACAGAATTCTCACTGTTCCGCGTAATTGGCGTTCCACACGAGCCTCAAAAACAGCAATGTCATCGAGGATATCATCCATATAGATCCCCGTAGAAATTACCCACCCAAGAGGCTGGTACCAATAGGAATAAGACATTTTGGTGTATACCCTATCCTCTCCGGGCTTATTCATGGTATACTCAATGAAAGCGCTATCTGCACTTTGCCTGGAAAGGCGCACCCGGTATTGGTATATATTTCTACCGCGCTCCTTCTCTACCTTGTACTTATCCTCCGACATCACCTTGCCATTATTCTGAGGCTTGGCGGCATGCATAATCATGGTAGGGTAGGTACTCACATCGTTGGTAATCCAATAGTACCCCATACCTCTATCATAGCGCAGGTCGGCAATTTGTTGTAGAAGTTCTGCCCTCAGGTAATCTTTGGCTACCGTACGATAGCTGCTTAAAAGTTCTTCATCAGACCAGGAAAAATAAGCAGTATCTCCCGAAAACAGGTTTTCACGGATGTATTTGACCAGATAATCCGAATCCTCCATCTGGCGATGCTTTTTATCAATCACCCCAACGGCTACATCTACTAAGTTTTTAAGCTGGCTTTTGAGCTTATCGTATTGAATGGCCTCATACTGGGCTACATCCTCTCGGCCTTTCCGCTGCATACTTACCACGGAAACGGTTGTTAAAGCAGCCGCTAAAACTAAAAGCAACATGACGGTAAATCCGCTCAATTGTGTACGAAGCCCCATGGTGTTATTATTTTAATTCGATTACATACCCTTACCCAGGGTATATGTACTAAATGTACGGGTTCGAAAAAGGAAAAGAATAACACAATCGATGAATACCGTACGCCTGTCGATGAGAAAAATGCAAACAACCCACTTTCCTCAAATACCAATGGAATTTGCCGCCAGGTAGAAGCAGATCATCAAATCCAATTATCGTATGGATTTAGCCACAAAATGAATATTTTTCCATACCTCAATGCCTCAAACACAATACAAAAGCTTTTTTGGGAGCTTTACCATAGGTTACACCAAGCAAGATGCAGTGAGAAAAATCATATTTTTCTATACCACCAATCCTACGAATAATTACGTACATGAGCAGAAATAACTCATGTACTTTTTTACATAAAAAATACATCTTTTCAATCCTGAAAGAAAAGAAGCGGAGCTTATTGAAAAAACTTACCTTTCCGTAT
Organism: Cytophagales bacterium; assembly: GCA_003454975.1. Taxonomy (GTDB): domain Bacteria; phylum Bacteroidota; class Bacteroidia; order Cytophagales; family Cyclobacteriaceae; genus DMST01. The sequence continues at coordinate 11,950 of DMST01000160.1, forward strand.
GACTCGGTTATTTACTACACTTCTGGCTTTAGGACTCCTTAGTTTTTACTCCGGCTGCACCCCAAGCACACCTCAAGGCCCACCTTCAAATGAGGCAAATCCACCTACCTGGGCAGAACAGGTAGTCTGGTATCAAATTTTTGTAGATCGGTTTCGAAATGGCGACCCTAATAATGACCCAACCTTGGGAGAACTTCGGCAATTTGATTCGCGAACCCCTGATTCCTGGTCAATAACTGACTGGGGTACGGACTGGTACGCTGCTGATGCTTGGATGGAAGATATAGAATCACCTTGGTTTCACGCAAAGCTCCAATACCGAAGGTATGGCGGGGACCTACAGGGAGTACTTGACCAAATCCCTTATCTGGACAGCCTAGGCATCACAGCGGTGTACTTCAACCCGCTCAACGATGCCCCCAGTATGCACAAGTTTGATGCGCGCAATTGGCGCCACATTGATGTACACTTTGGCCCTGATCCCGATGGAGATCGGCAACTGATAAAGCAGGAAAACCCAGCCGATCCCACTACCTGGCAGTGGACCGCCGCGGACAAGCTGTTTTTACAGGTGGTAGAAGCGTTGCACACCAGGGGCATTCGTGTTATTGTAGATTACTCTTTTAACCATACCGGCCGGCAGTTTTGGGCCTTCCAGGATGTACTGGAAAAAGGAAAAGATTCTCCTTACGCTGGTTGGTACGCTATTGATACCTGGGACGACCCTGCCACGGAAGAAAATGAATTTTCCTATCTGGGCTGGGCGGGCATTTCTACTCTACCGGAAATAAGGAAGGAAATTTTGGATCCGGAGCGCCCCTTCCCTCACCAAGGCAACCTAGCCGAGGAGGCGGTGCGGAATCACATATTTGCCGTAGCCCGCCGCTGGCTAGACCCTAACGGCGATGGAGATCCTTCCGACGGCATTGACGGATACCGCCTGGACGTAGCCGCGGAAATTCCCTTTGGATTTTGGAGGGAATTTCGGCAAGAGGTACGCGCCGTAAATCCAGAAGCTTATCTGGTTGGGGAAATCTGGTGGAAAGACTGGCCCTACGAACTGATGGCCCCAGAGCCCTTTATGGGCAATGCCGGTTTTGATGCCATCATGAACTACCGATGGTACCGAAATGCACGCCGATTGGTGGGCAGAGACCCCAGCCACCTAAACGGCTACCGCTATGCCCACGAATGGGTAGGCTTAAATGACGGCGTACGACCTGAGAATGCCCGAGTGATGATGAACATGAGCGCTAGCCACGACTCACCTAGGGTGCTAACCTCGCTAGCCAATGCTGATCTGTATAAGTACAGAGCAAAGCCCACGGACAACCCCAACTACATCGTACATCGGCCAGATGTAGCAACCTATCGCAGACTAGAACTGATGCTGGTGCACCAATTTACCTGGGTGGGGGCGCCCCAAATATGGAATGGGGATGAACTGGGGATGTGGGGCGGAGACGATCCGGATTGCCGCAAACCTCTCTGGTGGCCCGATATGGAATTTGAGGCAGAGGTGGCCAATCCATTCTTTGAGCGGCCCGTGCCCGCCGATGAGGTAGGTGCCGATCTGGAATTATGGAAGCTCTACCAAAGAGTGATCGCCTTACGAAACGAGCACCCTGTACTGGTATCCGGAACACTGGAATTTCTCACCGATGAACATCACCCGGATATTCTGGCCTATACTCGTACTTCGGGTACGGAATCGATTCTGGTAGTCCTCAATGCCTCAGGCAATGCGACTGACTTGGCAGTACCCAGTGGTGATTGGCAACCCCTTTGGGAGACGGATGCGGAGCTAGCCGAAGGAAGGGTAAACCTTGGTGCCTGGAGCGTAGGCGTTTGGCAGCAATAACTCTTTCAGAAAAAAGCCCGGTCACTCACAGCGACCGGGCCCATTATTATAAAGCTATAAGCTTACTCATTGCCGGGGTTCTGACCAGCCATTTTGGCTTTCAAGGCATCTAGGGCGGCAGAACCACCACCAGTACCCGCCGCAGCGGCATCAATTTCTTCATCCAGCGACTTGTTCTCGTTGGCGATGTGGGCATAGCCTTCAGCCAGTGCCTCTTGCGCCTCTACCTTCTCTTTCATTTTCTCCAACATACTAATGGTGCTGGTGGAGTCAATATCAGCCATCTGCTTGTTCATCTTGGCAGTAGCCTGGCTCACCTTATGGCGGGCTTTCAAGGTACGCAGTTCGTTCTCCCAAGTGCTGATCTTGTTCTTCAAGGTCTTCACATTGTTCTCCATCTGCGACACTGCAGCCTCATGCTGCTGCAGCTGACTAGCCAAAGTAGCAGCATGCTGTGTGCTCTGCTCTTTTAGGTTGAGTGCTTCAGTAGCCAAACGGTCGGCTTCCGCAGCCTCCATACCGCCGCCCTGTGCTTTGGTCAGGATGGCCATGGCTTTGCGCTCGTAGTCCTCAGACTTAGATTTCGAGTCGTTCATCTCACGACGGGTGCGAATTTCCAGCGCCTTCAATTCTGCCAGGCTTTTCATTGCCTTGTCCAGGTCGAGTTTAAGGTCACGAATTCCTTGCTCGGTGAGTTTGATGGGATTCTCCAACTTATCCAGGGCACTATGCGCTTCGGCTTGGCCCATTTTAAATAGACGTTTAAAAATTGACATAGTATTTTGGGTTCAACGTTTTAAAATTATGCTTTAGCGAACGCGAGGATTTCCTCAAAGTATTCTGACAGCAGTAAGCTGAGTGACTTCAAAGATCCTTCTAGCTCGTTAATATCTAGATTCTCTAATTCCAGTGTATCTCTCCAGACCACGTAACCATCCTCCGTCAAAGCGAAGGCACCGTGTACCATATCCATATTCTTTTGCAAGAGTGATTTGATGATGTTCGCATCATCTCCTTGAAGAACAAAAATGGTTTGTTCCAAAACCAAGATCGGGTCCGCCACGTCCAGCACCATGTTTTTGATTCCATCTTCCTCCCGATCAATGATCAGTAACGTTTCGGTTTCGTTAACCAGCTTGATGTCGTAGCCGAGTTCCAATAGGTAATCTCTTACCTGTTCGAGGTATTGGTTTGATTCCATGTTAATATGTAAACTAAAGGGTGAATGGGTTTGCTGCAAAGATAGGAGCCTGCAGAACTCCTTTCTCAAAAACAGTGTTTCCTACAAAAAGTACTACTTTTATTTTCTAGAGCAAGAGACTTACACCATGTAAACCAATCTTTTTCCTTTTGTAGCGGAGGAAGCTTTTGATAGCTTTACTATTATCCTTGATAGCATTCATTACAATTATATGTACGGTACTATCATCGGCTAGGTTGCATGGGAATAAAATATTCTTTTGTTTACTTCGCCCCCGTGGATAAGCTAGGACCAATTCACCGCCACAAGGCGGTTTTTTTGGATCGCGATGGGGTACTGAACGAAGAACGAGGCCAACATACCTATCGCTTGGAGGATTTTATTATTCGGCCCGGGGTACCAGAAGCATTGCGCCTATTAAAGGCCTCAGGATATTATCTGGTAGTCATCACCAACCAATCAGGCATAGCTCGGGGCATGTACACCCGAGAGCAGATGCAAGCCTGTCATAACTACCTGCACGAGGTTACAGACTATGTGATCGATGCGGTGTACTACAGCCCCTACCACGAATCGATTACCCGATCCTTAGGCAGAAAACCAGGCACCTTACTATTTGAACGAGCTCTTGCCCGTTTCCTCATCAAACCTGAACTATCCTGGATGATTGGCGACAAGGATAGAGACTTGGTACCTGCCCACCAACTAGGGATACAAACGCTGATGATGGGCGACGCTACCAGTACCATACCTACCAACTACCGTGCTCACAGCATGGAGGATGCTGCCAATGTAATCTTAGCGTTGGGATAAAAAGAAAGCCCATTGCGAGGCAATGGGCTTCCATACTGTATGTTCGTAAGAGGACTACAGCTCTGCCATGGCCTCTTCTATCTCTTCACGAAGAATCTGTTTCACCTTCATCCGGCGCTTTTGGTTCTGGAGTTTACCTACCAGCATCCGATCAACCTCTCCTCCTTGCTCCTTCACCCGATTGATGTTCTCCTGGAACATGTCAATCTCTTGTTGATCGCTCGCTACCTGCTCGTCTAGCAAGTCAATTTTCGCCTGGTATTGGTCTTCAGCTCCTAAGCTATCGAAATCAGTAGCAGAATTGCGTACGTTGATCTCCAGGAAGTGCTTCTGATACACCATATCGCAAGCCATGAAGAATTGCTCCTGGATATCCAAAATCAGATCCCGAGGTGCACGTCCGGAAGTTTTCCATTCCTCTTGCAGGGCCTTTACTTCTTCCAAATCCGAAACGGGTGGTTGCTTACTCATGCTAAACGCACGTGCGGCCAACTCCTTTTTCTTAGCCACAGCTTCCTCAGGAGGCATGCTAGGTCCGGCATTCTTCCGTTGCGAATACCC
>DMST01000465.1:0-7321 GCA_003454975.1 Cytophagales bacterium
TGTACCATGACCAGGGCCTAGTTCCTTTCAAAACGCTGGCGTTCGATACCGGCGTTAACTACACCGCCGGATTACCGGCTATCCGCACCAGCCCCGACCACGGTACGGCCTTCGCCATCGCAGGCCGCAACCTGGCAGACGAAACTAGCATGCGTTCGGCCCTGTTTGCTTGCTATGACATCATACTGAACCGCAGGGAATACCAGCAGCCCCAGCAAACCAATACAGAAGAGCCTGAATTCGTGGTGTGAAAAGAGCTACCTTAGACTACTCTGAGGCTCAAAATGCCAGAGAGTACTAATCGAAATCAATGAACACCCCCATGAAAGTAGATATGATCCGTTGGCGTAAAGCCCTCATCCCGCACACTACTCTGAATAACATCAAGGGTGGAACGGGTACTGGATCCACCGGAGGATCAGGTGGATTGAATCCCATAAAACACCAAGGGAGTAAACCTTAATACACCTAGAAAGAGTGCGCTCACACTAAGCCGCTCTTGCTCCTACTTTTCAGCACGGAGGGGCCTCACTCAGAATGCCTGCTGGTAGGCAATTCGGCCACCCAAAATGGGGATCATTTTGCCGTCTTCTAGGGTGAAGCCCGTTACGTATTCATCTTTCCGCCACCACTTTAGGGAAACATAGGCTTCCCTTACTTCATATTTTTCTTCCACGGCAAACAGCTCGGGCAAGTCCAGTTCAAGCGGGATACTTTGGGGAAGCCGCCGGGTGTCTAGCGTCTCATAATGTTTGAAAACCAGGTGATTGTCTACTGGATCGAAATCAGCAAATACCCGAAAAGCCTCTTCGCCTCCACCCTTTTTGAAGGGAGATAATCCATTGCCCGAACGATAGCGTAATTCCAGTTGGTCGCCATTCATTCTATAAAATCCGAAGTAGTATACCCCTTGAAACCAGATTTGGTCTAAGCGGATGGTGTCGCCCAAGCTCTTTTGATTGAAGGGACTAATCTGCAAGAAGATGCCCTCGTCAAAAAAGATGATACTGCTATTGAGATAATCACTCTTCAGGTAGTCTACCACCTGCCCGGTTTCTCCTACCGAGCCACCGACAGTATCGCGTACCCAAAAATCATATCGCCCCCAGGGAAAACGTACTAGCTCAAAGGGTATGCCCTTTTGTTGGTCTTGAGAAGATAGTTGCCCAATGTCTTGTTTCACAAAATAGCCAGCACACCCCGCCAGGGTGGTGGATACCAACAGTGCTATAAATAGTGTACGCTTATTCATCGTCATTGGAAGGTGGGTTCATAAATGATGCCGACTTTCACCGACTCTGGATTGAAGGTGGGGTGGAAGGCCTGACGGACACTGAGGTGCAAAATGTTTTGCAGGTCTATGTTATCAAAGTTTTCCAGGATTAGGGATCCGCCAATTCGAACCCCTTGGGTAGATACCACATCCACCCGGTATTGGCCGCGGTTATACCGGGCCTGCGATTCATCGTAAAGCACGGCCTTATACCCTAACAAGTTTGACCATTCGAAGGCATTCTCCCGAAAACCCGTAAAGCGGTCATAAGATACCTGAGTGAGCCAGGTGGGCGCGGTATAGCGCAGTGAAAAAGATCCTGTCCACCAGCGGTCAAGGCCGTCACCCAGAATGCGGCTCAGCACAGGTCCCCCATCGTTGCTATAAGCCATCTGAAAACGGTCAATGGACAAGGAAGCCGTTCCTATCCGCTGAAACTGAAATTCGAACTTGGGAGTGAATACATTCTGAATGACACCCCGGGTAGTCACCAGCAAATTGTATCGGTAGGGTTGCCCCATGGCAAGCGCCCAGTTGGCATGATTATGCACCAATAACACCCCTTCACTAGAGGCACCCCAGCCACCAATTAGGCCGGGACCGAGCCAGGCGTCTACGCTAAATCGTTCCTTGGCCAAGGCCTTCTGATCGTTATAATTGCCCAGGCCGCGATAATAAAAGTTGAGCGCTGCCAAGCCGAGACCAGACAAATAATTATCTACAAAAGCAAAGGGGTAACGATACTCGGCAGTGGAGGAGAGCCGGAATTCTAACCCTGACCAAAAGTCTTGCCCGGGCAAAGGCACTACCCCCACATGCAGGGACCCACGAATACCCCAAGCAAATTCAGGCTCTGCCGAAATTTGGGCTTGGCTGTGGGGCACGGAGCTCAGCAAGAACACCAGCAGGCTAAGGGTTGTATAAAATTTCATGGCGGATGATAGAAAATTTTTAGGGCCTTGCACAATATTTTCTACAAAACGGGTAGGGTATGCGACACCCACGGTTGTATAACTGATGAATGCGAAATTATTCCCGCCGGGCCCCAAGGGAGATTTAAACTTTCAGATGTCTGTGGCATCCAATCCACCAAAACGCAACGACATGAAAAAGACAACCGTATTGGCACTGCTCCTTACCCTAACCGGATGGGCCGGTGCCCAACCTTTGGCCCTGGCCGTAGATGCTCAACAATGGGACCGCGATAAAACCGAAATACTCACCTTCAGAGAGCAATTGTGGAATGTAGAACAGGCGCTGCAGGCAGGCCAATGGGGCCGTGCCAAACAGCTGCATACTCAACTGACAAATTCCATGCAGCGGGAGATCGCACAAAGCGAAGCAGCCGTTCGCCAGGCACAACGCGAGGTGAATGCCAGCCGTAGAGAGGTGCGACAAGAAAAGCGGGACCTGAACGGGGAACGCCGTGACGCCCGTCGCCCCAGAGGTGACCGCCGGGATGATCGTCGGGACCTGAGAGACGATCGCCGCGATGTGCGCGATGACCAGCGCGACTTGCGTGACGATATTCAGGACCGGGAACGCCGCGAAGATCGTTTGGTGCGCCAACGTCAGCTGATGAACGCCTGGTCTAATACCACTTGGGTCAGTGAGGGATCAGCCAGGGCCCTGGCCATGGAAAAACTAGAATTGGGTTACTCCTTCTTTCGGACTATGGAATCGGACCTGCGCGATGACTACGGGGAGATGGTAGAGGATGTAGCTGAGCTGAAAGAAGACCGTCGTGAACGCCGCGAAGACCAACGCGAACGCCGGGAAAGATATTAACCGAAGACGATTTTGGAGAGACCAACACGAATGGGTTAACCTGAGAGCACAGTTCTAAAAAGGGGACTCCCATTCCGAATCATCCAGGATGTTTCTCAGGCGATGGCAACCCACATCGTCGCCCAAGGCAGGACTGTTGGCCTGCCTTGGGTTTCTTCTTTAGAAGGGCGAGAAAATCAAATGAACTCCTTTCGGCTCACACTCCAAACTCATTCCTGTACTTTGCAGCCTTCCGCATTCACTTCAGAAACGTGGATATCGAAGGGAATACCCACCGCGTCATACACTCCCGCCATCGCATTGCGCACGTATTGGGCGTTGGTATGGCCTTCGGTGAGGGCGAACATGGAGGGACCGGAACCAGAGATAGACATACCCAAAGCCCCCGCTGCAATGGCCGCCGCTTTCATCTCTCCGTATAGCGGAATAAGCAAGGCACGAGTAGGCTCTACCACCACATCTACCAGGCAACGCCCTAGCAATCTATAATCCTGCTCGTACAAGGCAGATACCAAGCCACCCAAGTTACCCCATTGCGTGATGGCTTTTTTCATGGGAATATCCTGCCGAAGCATGGCACGCGACTGCTCCGTTTTTACCTCTATTTGCGGATGCAATACTACGGCGTGCAGAGCTGAGGGAGTAGGCAAGGAGAGCACCTCCAAGGGCTGATAGCTACGCACCAGAGTAAAACCACCCATCAAGGCAGGAGCTACATTATCCGCATGAGGGGCGCCCGTAGCACCGCGTTCGCCTTCCATAGCAAAAGCTACGAGCGCACGCCGGGAGAGAGGGTTACCCATCAGCGCATTGAGCGCTACTACCGCACCGGCAGCACTGCTAGCACTGGAACCCATGCCGCTACCTGGCTGAATGCCTTTCTCTACCAATACCTCCAGACCAAAGTCAACCGGATGGGCATCTAGCATGGCCTGCAAAGCAATGCCTGCCGTGTTTTTGGCGGGGTCAGTGGGCAAGTTGTACCCGTCCGTAGAGGGCAAAATGTGGATACCCGGGGCATCTACCTTCCGTAGGGTGATGGTATCCCCGGGGGCATTGAGGGCAAAGCCAAGCACATCAAAACCACAGGCTACGTTGGCTACTGTGCCAGGAGCAAATACAATTACCTTATCCATTAGTCCCAGTAGTGTTGGGTACGCAAAATATCAGAAAACACCCCAGCGGCCGTTACAGAAGCGCCTGCCCCTGCACCGCGTACTACCAAGGGCAAATCCCCATAGCGTTCGGTGTAGAACATAATGAGGTTATCGGTTCCCGACAGGGCATAGGTAGGGTGGTCAGCCCCCACGGCCTCCAAGGCCACTTGTGTTTTACCCTCATTCAGGCTAGCAATCATGCGCAGTTTTTTGCCCTCGGCCACCGCCTCGTGGTAGCGAGTAGCAAATTCTGGTTCGGCCGCAGCCAAGGCAGTAAAAAACTCCTCTACATCACCCTCAGCAGGCACCGAGTCGGGCAGGAAGGATTTCAAAGCCACCTCTTCTGGCTCTAGCTGATAGCCCACCTCTCGGGCCAGGATAATGATCTTACGGCCAACATCTGAGCCGCTTAGGTCGTCCCGCGGGTCGGGCTCAGTGTAGCCTTTCTCTTTGGCCTCACGCACCACCTCCGCCAAGGGGCGGCTGGCATCATAGTTAGTAAAAATGAAATTGAGGCTACCACTAAGCACCGCCTCAATTTTACGAATCCGATCACCACTTTGGCGCAAACCGCGGAGCTGGTCCATCACCGGAAGACCAGCGCCCACATTCGTCTCGTAACGGAAACTCACCCGATTTTCCAGGGACTGCTGACGTAGGGCATCGTACACCTCCTGCGAGCTGGAGCAGGCAATTTTATTGGAGGCCACCACCGATACTTTGTTTGCAAAGGCTGCCGTGTAATGCTGGGGCACTACAGAAGAAGCAGTATTGTCTACCCACACCGAACCGCGTAGGTTCATCTCACCCATACGGGCTACGAACGTACCTACGTCCGAAGTTTCACCCTCAGCAATCAACCTTTCCTTGGCCTGCGTAGGATCAATGCCCGCAGGATCGAGCAGCATCTTTCGGCTATTGGCTACCCCAACCAGCACTAGCTCGGTGGCATGCTCATCGCGCAAAAACTGCTGCTGTGAGGCAATCTGTTGAAGCAACTCCCCGCCTACCAAACCGATGCCTGACATGAAGAGGTGTACCTTGCGCGTGGCACTGAGGAAGAACTCCTCATGCAGCACGTTTAGTGCCTTGCGCAGCATAGGCTGGCTTACCACCAGAGAGATGTTGCGTTCTGAGGACCCCTGCGCAATAGCTTTTACGTTCACCCCGTTTCGGCCAAGGGCCGCAAACGTCTGACCGGCCAGTCCGGCCCGCTCCTTCATATTCTCTCCCACCACGGCTACCACACTCATATCAGTTTCTATCCGAATCTGTGAGACCCAGCCACGGCCTAGTTCCTCCATAAAGGCCGATTCCAAGGCTTGTTCAGCTGCAGCTGCATCAGCTGCCGCCACGGCCACCCCAATAGAGTGTTCAGAAGACGCCTGGGTAATCAAAATCACATTTACTTCAGCTTCCGACAGGGCCGAAAACACCCGCCGGGCATAGCCGGGCACGGCAATCATACCCGCACCCACTACGGTGATCATGGCAATATCTTTGATCGCCGACAGCCCCGTGATGGAATGATCGCGTTCTGCCTCCGTATGCACCAAAGTACCCGGGCCCTCCGGCTTAAAAGTATTCTTGATGTACATCGGAATTTTCTCCTCCAGCACCGGCTGTAGCGTTGGGGGATACAGCACTTTAGCCCCAAAGTGAGCCAACTCCATGGCTTCCTCGTACGTGATTTTATCCATCTGGCGAGCGCCGGATACCAAACGCGGGTCGGCCGTCAGCATACCATCTACGTCCGTCCAGATTTCCAACGCATCAGCCCACAGCGAGGCCGCTACGAGCGCCGCCGTATAGTCCGAACCACCCCGCCCTAGCGTAGTCACCTCTCCATCGGGGTTAGCGGCTACAAAACCGGGCATTACCGCAATGTCCAAACCCTCTTGGGTTGCCTTTTGCAGACGAGATCTGGTCTCGGTACGATCTACTGCCGCTTTCAAGTATTGGCTATCGGTTACCACCAGTTCCAGAGAATTCCAGTACCGACGACGTCCCCACTCCTCAGGCAAGGCAGCATGCAAAATGCGGCTGCTAAATCGCTCTCCATAGCTCAGTACCCAAGCCTGTACCTTTGGAGTAAGCTCCCGTACCAAGAAAATGCCCCGGCAAACGTCTTCCAGTTGGTTGAGTTGCTGTTTAAACCAGCTAATGATTTCGGATTGCTGTTGTAATGGCACCACCGCCCGGATCAGTTCTAAATGGCGGGTTTCTAGTACAGCAAAGGCTTCAGCGTAGTTAGCTTCGCCAGCGGCTGCGGTCTTGGCTGCCCCCACCAGCGTATCCGTTACCCCGCCCATAGCAGAGGGAACCACCACCAGCGGACCTTGCTTTCGTTTCTGATCCAGGATAGACAATACTTGCCGAACTGCGGTCGCGTCGGCCATGGAGGTACCTCCAAATTTTAAGACGTTCATGGTTTAGGAAAAAGAAAAGAGGATATGCGTAAGAAGAAAAAAGATGGCGCCGTCGCCGAGTGGATAGTATCGTATCATGCCCCCCAACCGGGGGTAATGGTGGTAATAGATGTCGTAAAAATGATGGACGTGCGTGACATGGCCTTAATGTTACGCCTTGCCCCGACCAATCCCAACCCCACCGTCTGAAAAATTTCCCAAATCGTTTGCGACAGTTTATTTTTGAATGGGAATTGACAACATCATAGGCCGGAAGAAGTATACTTCCCCATTACAGAGAACATTCTTTTCTTCCTCAAATCTTTGACTGAGTGCTAGTAAAGAGTTCTTGTCAAGTATGATTATTGTTCATTCCTTCTGTACTTGGGCTTCTGCCCCAAAGGGCTGCCTGCGGTGGTAAACCGAGGGCATTTCCTGAATTCTCAAAAAAATGAAAATCTCCTTTACCAAACACCCCAAAAAGGGCATGATCCTCACCCTTACCCGGACCGACGGCACCCAAACGTGGTCCCCCATTCGGCCAGGACTTGAGATGCACGATCTCGCTCACAATGCCGCCGAAGAAATCCTAGGCTGGCAGGAAGGGTTTTTCGGCCTGGTAAACCTTGGGTATACCACGGAGGATTTTGAGCTGCCCAGAGACCAGCGGCCGGAACCCTTACTCCCTAAAAACC
>DMST01000465.1:7405-8330 GCA_003454975.1 Cytophagales bacterium
TTACAAGTAGACTATCTCAATGCCGGCTTTGGGGAACCCTTCACTACCATGTTTCGGCGAGTACTGGAAGAAAAAGACTTGCCCTATCCTGATGAGGTCACGGAAGAGCGGGTAATTGAAATCAAAACTCGCCTCCAGGAATTAATGTACCAGTACAGCACCTTGGAGGAAGGCCAAAGCCTGGAATTAATTTTTAGCCCTGTGGTCCGAAAATAGTAGTTACGCTAATTTTTTGGCACGAAAGTGGATTTGCCGTCACAATGGCTAACTTTGCAGCCCGTTTGCAATCATGAATCAACGCTTTCGTACCGCCTGGTACCTACTCATCGCTGGTTTGGTCCTGCCTCAATGCACCATTGAAGATTGTGTTTCTATACGATCCGAAGAGGCCATCATCATTTTTGCTGATACAGCCAACGAGACCGAAGACATCCTCTCTCCTACTTGGGATTCCGTGTATGGCGTAGGGGCCAACTTTGAGGTATACGGAGACACCTCGTTACAAAATTGGATTCTACCCATGAATCCTGCTCGTGATTCCGTAGCGTTCGTCTTTGTATCCTACGGAGATACCGATACCACCCGAGATACCTTGGGGCTTACCTACCGCACCCTGGAACAAGTGTTGGGCCTGAATTGTGGCTACGAGATTTTGTACAATGACCTCGAAGTTTATTACCACACCTTCGATTCAGCCCGCGTGGTAGACAGCTCCCTTACCCGCGAAAACGAAGTTAACGTCTATCTCTATCAGTTCTCAGAATGAAGCAGCGGTTAATCGGCATTCTCGTACTCCTTTGTATCAGCGGTGCTAGCTGGGCACAAGGCACCCCCGGTGCTGATTCCCTAGCCAGTGCGGATAGTATTGCTAATCCGGTATATAACCGCCGCAATGAGGAACCTATTGACTGGCGTCCGCGTGCAC
>DMST01000465.1:8375-10887 GCA_003454975.1 Cytophagales bacterium
AGGGGCCGGGCCGACTAGCATTTTCTAATAACGTGACCCACGTAGAAGGAGTGGCGGATGTTCAATTCCATAAATACCATTTGGTATTGGAAGGCGGCGGAACCCGAGCCAACTATGGCCTGGAAGGAAATTTCAACTACGGTATGGAAGGGGGATTCGTCCGGCTAGGTGTGGATGCCAACTTGCTTTCCTTAGATTATGGTTCCAGTGGCATTTATCTAGGGGCTCGCTACGGACTAGCCGCTTTCAGCGACGTGCTCTTTATTTTTCCGTTCGAGGATTCTACTGGCTGGGATGACGCCAGCGTAATTGGGATTCTCAATGAGAACACTGCCATGCGCGCCCAGTGGTGGGAAGCTGCCTTTGGGCTGCGAACCGTAGTATGGCAAGGCCTTACTCTAGGATACACCGCCCGGTTCAAGTTCGGTTACAGTACCTTGGTTGAAATTGAAAACCGCCCCTATGCTACTCCCGGCTACGGCCGCGTAGAAGCTCTGCCTTGGAACATGACCGCCTACGTTCTTTGGAGCATCCCCTTCAAGCTTAAGGAGAAGGAAGAAACCTCTGCCCTGGAGTAAAAAATAAACACCCCACCGACCTCAGTCTGTGGGGTGCTCTCTCCAAAGGATTGTGTAAGATTCTTTAATCTATTGGGAAAACGTCACATTCCCAAATGGGTGACTGGTTGCCTCGGCTACCCGTAGCCTCCCATTCTTTTTATTTGAATACTCCCCACCTCACCCCCTACTGACCAAACCGGTAATTGTGGTGAGTTCTTACATTCTGGATATCAGGCTCGTACCTGTATATCCAACTTCCATTTTACTTTCCAATCAAAACTGTCCTAGCTCAAATTTAATCGCTTTTTAGCAATAAAAAGAAAGTCAAGTTTGTGCTTAACAATCCTGAAAAATCGCAACCGGGAACCGCCTATCATTATTAATAGATCAGATTGTATGATTTGAAATAAAACATAACCGGACCAAGAAATAACATTCTGATTATCAACCCCTTATTCAACCCAGCAGAGATTCTCCCAGGGCCGAGAACGTCAAAAAAACATTTCCCCTTTCCCGGGTTACAAGGCCCCACCTGCCTGCACTCTCCTAAGCCCACGGCATTCTAATTCCCATTTACCGATTGGGGTACATTGTACTATCCACACCCCTGGATGGCCCGCTACATTTGTTTCATATCACTTTCCAGAAACCTAATATGAAACGCGTACTTACCACTTTTCTGGGGCTAGCCATTTTGCTACCTGCACTAGCCCAAGTGCCTTCGGGATACTATACCCCTGCCGAAGGTCTTTCGGGCAATGCTTTGAAAGCCGCCTTGAACGACATCATCAGTGGGCATACCGAATTCCCTTATTCGGCTTCCACCACTGACACCTGGGATATTCTGAAAGAAACGGACCGAGATCCCAACAATGCCAACAATGTTATTGGTATCTACTCCAACTTCTCGATGGACGGCCCCAAAGAATACGATGGTGGTAATGGCTGGAACCGAGAGCACGTATGGGCCAAAAGCCGCGGTGACTTCGGTACCACCGAAGGGCCAGGTACCGACGTGCACCACCTGCGCGCCTGCGACATCTCCACCAACTCAGCCCGTAACAACCGCAACTTTGGCGAAGCCACTTCCCCCTACGTAGATGGCAGCGGCCAGTACAGCGGTGCTACAGGTTCTTTTACTTCTAGTAGCGAGTACGTATGGGAGCCCCGCGCCGAAGTAAAGGGCGACGTGGCCCGAATGATTTTCTACATGGCCACCCGCTACGAAGGCGAGAACGGTGAAGTAGATCTGGAGCTGACCGAGACCTTGCTCTCCAACACGGATAAGTCTCCTTTGCACAGCCGCTTGAGCGACCTGCTAGCCTGGCATGTGGAAGACCCCGTGGATCAACGGGAGCGCGACCGCAATGACGTGATCTACAGCTACCAAAATAACCGTAATCCCTTCATAGATCGCCCTGAATTTGTAGAGGCTATTTGGGGTTCAGCACCCACCCCACAGCTCACCTTTACCTCCAGCCCAGTAACCACGGGCACCGAAGACCAAGCCTACAGCTACAGCATCACTACAGCTAATGCGGACGGTACGGTAAGCATTTCGGCCATCACCAAGCCGGCATGGTTGACGCTGAGTGACAACGGTAACGGCACAGCAACATTGAGCGGAACCCCCGCTACGGCCAACGTAGGTTCTAGTACCGTGACCTTAAGCGCTGCGGACAATAGCAACACGGCTTCACAAACCTACACCTTGGTAGTAAGCGGAACGGGTGGCAATGGTGGCGACCCCGGAAACGGCGGTGGCGGCTCTTCTGCCGGCCAGGCATCAGACCTCCTCTTTTCAGAATACATTGAAGGTAGTAGCTTCAACAAAGGCTGGGAGATTGCCAACTTCACCGGTTCGGATGTAGATCTATCCATCTACTCCGTTGCCACCTTGGTAAACGGTTCCACCACCTGGGGTTCGGCCTCTACCTTGAGCGGCACCCTCA
>DMST01000408.1:0-4320 GCA_003454975.1 Cytophagales bacterium
GGGGCTCCGGCAGATATTCCAGGCCTGGAAGTGGCCGGTGTAGTTGTGGCCGTAGGTGAGGGTACAGAGCGCTGGCAAATTGGTGACCGGGTATGTGCTTTGGTGGCCGGTGGCGGCTATGGCGAGCTAGTGGCTGCACCCGGGGTGCAATGCTTGCCCATTCCCGACGGGCTTTCCTTTACCGAAGCGGCTTCTTTGCCCGAAACCTACTTCACGGTCTGGACGAATATCTTTGACCGGGGACAATTCACTTCCGGTGAAAAGGTACTCATTCATGGTGGTACCTCAGGTATTGGGGTAGCGGGTATCCAAATTATTGCGGCTATGGGAGGTACGGTGTATGTCACGGCCGGATCGGATGAGAAATGCGCCTATGCCGAAAGGTTGGGTGCAGCCAAGGCCATAAATTACCGGACACACGACTTTGAAAAGGAGGTGAAATCCTTAGCGCCGGATGGGGTCAATCTGATTTTGGATATGGTAGGTGGCGAGTATGCCCGCAAAAATGTGGACCTGCTGGCGGTAGAGGGCCGGATTGTGATCATTAATGCGATGCAGGGCCGTATTGGAGAAGTAGACTTGATGAAGGTGATGGTGAAGCGTTTGGTGATTACCGGTTCTACGCTGCGTGCCCGCGACAGTGCCTTCAAGCATGACATTGCTCTTAGTCTGGAAAAACGGGTATGGCCACTGTTTGCAGAAGGCAAGGTGAAACCCATAATTCATGCTACTTTCCCCATGGAGCAGGCTGCCCAAGCACACGAAATGATAGAGGCCGGAGGGCATATTGGGAAGATTATGCTGGTGCGTGATTAATACTTTGCGGCAAGGTTAGCAGTTGGTCACAAGCTGATTCTTGATGAAGTGGGGGAGAAGTACCTTCCCCCATGATACGTTTGAGACTACTTCTGGGCTGCTGGCTGATCCTAAACCCAACAATAGCCGAACCCCTCCGGGTGTTGTTTGTGGGCAATAGCCTTACGTATACCCACGATCTGCCAGGTATGCTCACCCAGGTGGCAAAGGCTTATGGGCAAGAGGTAGATACCGAATGTCTGTGTTTGCCCAATTATGCCGTTGTGGATCACCTGGACTTTGGCCCCCTGGAGCATAAACTGCTCAACGAGGATTGGGACTATGTGGTGGTACAGCAAGGGCCTAGCTCACAGGCCGAAGGTTTTGATTTGCTATTGGAGGCTGGAGAGAAGATTCAAGCTATTCTTGCTTCAAAGGATACTCAGTTGGTGTTCTTTATGGTTTGGCCGAGCCGATTGTATTACCATACTTTTGATGGGGTGGTGAGCCATTACGGAGAAGCTGCCTCAGCATGTGGAGCCGATTTGGTGCCGGTAGGAATACACTGGCAAGATTATCAGGTTGAATACGATAGTTGGGAACTGTACGGACCGGATGGTTTTCATCCTTCTGTGGCTGGTAGTTTTCTTTCGGTACTATGTTTTATTCAGTTTTTGTGGCCTACGCAGGATATAAGGGCACTCGCGTATTTTTCATATTCTAAGTGGGTGGATAAAGTTACTTTTCAAAAAATTGTGAAAGTTGTGTGGGAGGAGTAAATGGCTGTATTGAGATCAATTTATGCAATTTGCCTTGAGATAATATGCGTTAACGATTAGGCGTTTGTTTTACTCTATTCGCCAAGGGCGGTAGGGGTTTTCGGTGGCTTCCCTTGACTGCTCAGCCAGGTATATGTAGTGCGATGTATCCTGTTTGAAAAGAGTACTGGGAGAATTTCTCCCAGTAATATATTTCTTACGAGTTACCAGTAACTTCTTCTCTTACTGTATTGAGGGTTCCCACACCCACTTCGCGGCCCCTACCTCCTTTTACTTGAGACAATTGAGTTGAGGTCAATTTTTGAAATTTACTTTGAGATGACATGTGTTAATTATTTGTGGTTTGTCCTACTCTTTTCGCCAAAACCGGCTGGGATTTTCGGTGGCCTCCCTACATTACCTCCGATAGTAATGACAATACAAGTTACGCTCAACGGGGTGGAGTGATTGTATAAAAGCGATGGCTTGTGACGAAAACACAAATGCTTTGTGACGAAAAATTGTTGAGCTCGAATTCTACTCTCTACTGCTGTTAAAAATATCTAATAAGTAAAGAGGGAAAGAAACCAGGAGCATTCTCCCAGTTCCCATTTTTATTTGTCTAGGAGACGGTATTAGCCTTTTGGTTTAGTCTCATTCAAAGTACCAACTCCCGTTTCACGGCCTCGTTGGATGTTGGTAGTTCCTCCTTTTACTTGAGACAATTGAGTTGAAGTCAATTTTTGAAATTTACTTTGAGATGACATGTGTTAATTATTTGTGGTTTGTCCTACTCTATTCGCCAAAAGCGGCAGGGATTTTCAGTTACCTCCCTACGTTGCCCGGTAGCAACCATAGTTTAAGTTACGCTCAATGGAGTGGAAAGATTGTTTAAAGCCGATGGGTTGTGACGAAATACGGGTACCTTGTGACGGACAAGCGATTGGCTTGCGCTGATCTTTCCATATGGTGTTAAAGGGTTAACAAAAAAGAACCTGGAAGCATGCTCTCAGTTTCCATTTTTGTTTGATCTGGGGGTATTAGGCCTATTTCTAAGGCTCCATCAAAGTAGGAACACCTGTTTCACGGGCGTTAATAGTACCACCGTCTACTTTTGACAATCTGGTTAAAGCCAAATTCTGTTAGCTGAATTGAGAGAGCCTACGTTCCAACTGTTACAGTTTGTCTTACTCTATTTGGCTTTTCATCCCCAGAATTTCCAGTTTCTTCCCTATTCTATCTTTCTAGCAATGAGTGTATTTAGGTGTAGTCAGGACCAATGGGTACATTTTCCGGAGCCTTTAATATCCGTTAAAGAATAACTGGTATTCAGAGATTGAAGGGATATTCAAAAAAATGCCCTGTGTTAATACTAGATTTTCTTAACTATTCCACGCTAAATACCGACCGTATTTTAACGACTGATGGGTGGGAGGAATTCACTATCTTTCTGCTCTACCTATAACGTTTCCGAATGAAAACCACGCCTGTTTTTTTAGGCCTACTAGGCTTGTTATTAGCTTGTAGTCCCTCTACAACTGACTTTGTTGATCATAACCAAAACGGAGAAATGGACCTCTTTGAAGATATGTCAAAGCCGCTGGACGAACGCGTGGCAGATATTATCTCCCGCCTCACGCTGGAGCAAAAACTGTCGCTAGTAACTGGCACTGGAATGATGGGCTTTTCCCCTGAAGCTCCACCCCAACGGGTACCTGGGGCAGCGGGGCAGTCTTACGGTATTCCCGAACTAGGTATTCCTTCTATAGTACTGGCCGATGGTCCCGCGGGTGTACGGATTCTGCCTCAGCGCGAAGGAGATGAAGCGACTTACTTTTGCACCGCGTTCCCTATAGAAACAGTACTAGCCAGCACCTGGGATGTGGAACTAGTAGAGTCGGTAGGCCAGGCAATGGGTACCGAAGCCTTGGAGTATGGGGTTGATGTTTTCTTGGCTCCGGCCCTCAACCTGCATCGGAATCCTCTGACTGGGCGCAACTTTGAGTACTATTCTGAAGATCCGCTCCTGAGCGGAACGATGGCCGGGGTTTCTGCTCGGGGTGTACAGTCAAAAGGCGTGGCTACCTCGCTGAAACATTATGTGGCAAACAATCAGGAGACGAACCGCTTTTTCGTGAACGCGAAAATAGACGAGCGTACGCTGCGCGAGTTGTACTTACGGGGCTTTGAGGTTGCCTTGGGTATTTCAAATTCCCGGACCATTATGAGTTCCTACAATCAGTTGAATGGAATGCCTACCTCTCAAAATAGGGAACTTCAGACGGATGTTCTGCGGGGCGAGTGGGGCTTTGAGGGCCTGGTGATGACAGATTGGTTTTCAGGTACGAGCGCCATTGAGCAGATGCAAGCGGGCAACGATTTGCTCATGCCGGGCACCCCAGAACAACGTGAAAAACTGTTGGCTGCGGTGGAAGAGGGCACTTTGTCTGAGTCGGTGCTGGATGAGAACCTAACCAATATTCTGAAGGTGACCTTAGAAACACCTGTGGCGAAGGGCTATGCCTACAGCAACCAGCCGGATTTGAAAGCGCACGCCCAAGTAGCGCTGGATGCGGCTGCCCAAGGCATCATTCTGCTCAAAAATGAGGCCGAGGCTTTGCCACTGGCTAGTGGCCAAACGGTAGCAGCCTTTGGTAATACAAGCTATCGGTTTATATCCGGTGGTACGGGAAGCGGCGACGTGAATTCGGCCTATACGGTATCGTTAGTGGATGGCCTCACTGGCGCTGGGGATACCCTGTCCGAG
>DMST01000408.1:4370-6529 GCA_003454975.1 Cytophagales bacterium
GCCTCACTGGCGCTGGGTATACCCTGTCCGAGGGAGCCCAGCAGGCCTACGAGGTTTATTTGACGGATTTGGAGGCCAATACGCCACCTAAGGAGCAGTGGTGGATGCCTGATGTACTACCGGTAGAGATGAAACCGGATGCTGCTTTGGTGAATGCCGAAGCGCAGGCTGCGGATGTAGCCATGGTTACGTTGGGCAGGACTTCGGGTGAGTTTGCGGATCGGGAAGTGGAGGGAGACTTCAATCTGACCAATGAGGAGAAAGAACTAGTAGCGCAAGTAAGCAAGGCCTTCCGGGCTCAGGGCAAAGCTGTAGTGGTGGTGCTCAATATTGGTAATGTGATAGAAACCGCCAGCTGGGAACAGTATGCAGATGCACTGGTGTTGGCTTGGCAAGGCGGCCAGGAAGCGGGTAATGCGGTGGCCGATGTGCTCTCCGGTAAGGTGAATCCTTCTGGGAGGCTGGCGACTACCTTCCCGGTACGCTATGAGGATCACCTTTCTGCTCAGAATTTTCCTGGTATTGAGCTGTCACCGGACATGGTCTACGGGCCCGGTGGTATCCCCATGGGTAAACCTTCTGAGGTGACTCACCAAGAGGGAATCTGGGTAGGCTACCGCTACTTTAATTCTTTCGGTGTGCCCGTGGCCTATCCCTTCGGCTATGGCTTGAGTTACTCAGAGTTTTCATACGATGAGCTGACAGCAACGGTGAGTGCCGACGGTCTTGCCGTGGAAGTGAAGGTGACCAATATAGGTAACACGGCCGGGAAAACGGTAGTGCAGGCCTACCTGCAAGCTCCTGGTGAGTCCATGGCCAAGCCGAGCGCTGAACTAAAGGCTTTTGCGAAGACGGAAGCCTTAGAGCCTGGTGCTTCCGCAGTGGTTACTTTGCACATTGACCCCAAGGGAATGGCCTCCTACGATGCAGGCCAGCATGCTTGGGTAATAGAACCGGGTACCTACCAGATCCACGTAGGCCATAACAGCCGCGAGTTGACCAATTCGGCTACAGTGAATTGGGCAGATGCTACTTTGGTAGAGCAATGCAAGGGCTTGGTATTGCCTTCGGAGCCCATTGAGTTGATTGAGCCAGGGCAGTGAATAAAATAATAGGTTTAGGTTTCTGTAGGATGGGCTGAATCCCAACCTACAGAAAACCAGGTTAGCGCTTCGCAATCCCTAGGCCTGACGGCTGCTTGGTTAGTGGAGGGAGTGGCAACACTGATGCTAATCCCTCCCCAATGATTGCGAAGCACTGTAAATGAAATTTAGACTCGGTTTGCGAACCGCTTAGGGCTTCCCCCGCTACGACTCTGCGCCGTGAAATTCATTCTCCCAAGAACCTATACTGAGGTGCCGAATAGGTACGAACCGAAAGCATTGCCTCCGGAATACGTACCGCTCCGTTTTTATTCGGACCTAAGGGTAGGCGCCGGGTTATTCACAGCGGCGCGTAAGGACTGAAAGCCTACGGTAGCTGCGGCCAGGAGTAGGGTGCCCACAGCAGCGAGTCCGTACAGCAAAAATCCTATCTGGACCTGGTAAGCAAACTCGGCTAGCCAACGCTGCACTACCAAGTAAGCAAAGGGGATGGCGATGAGATTGGCTACCAAAACAAGCAATAGAAAGCGTTGGGATACGAGTCGGGTTACTTGACTGACTGAGGCGCCCAAAACTTTGCGAATGGCAATTTCGCGGCGACGGTCCTTGATGACCATATTGGCTACGGCAAACATGCCCATACAGGCGATAAAGAGGGCTAACCCGGTGATATAGAGGAGTATATCGGATAGCCTTTCTTCCTGAGCAAAGTGCTTAGCGTACGTGTCTTCCAGAAAAAAATACTCCATAGAATTCCCATTGGACTGTTCGTTCCATACGGTCTGAATGGCTTCTACGGCCGATGCCAGTTCTGAATTGGAGAGCTTCACGTGCAGGTAGTCTTTGGGGGCGTAGTCGAAAGCAAAAGCGAAGGGTTTGATCTCGCTACGCATGTCGGTAAAGTGAAAATCTTTCACGACGCCGACCACCATGCCTTCGATCAGGGTGGTGTCCCGCTCCAGAATGGGGCGCATCTGTCCCACGTCTTCCAGCGTAAGACCCAACTCGCGAAGTCCGGTTTCGTTGACCACCAGTTTGAAACCCGAGGAATCGGAG
>DMST01000334.1:0-711 GCA_003454975.1 Cytophagales bacterium
CCGTGTCTACCAACGAGAGCGACGGCTCCGAGGTAACTCACTTGGCCCTAACCCCGGAGTATCCGCAGGGACTGTTCGTAGCTATGAGCGACAACAAGACCTTTCAGCTATACAGCTGGGCCGACGTGCTGCCCGATAGCCTGGCTACCGGTACGCCTTTGGCGGAGAAATAAGGAAGATGATTTGCACGAGAAACTAAGTTTCCGGTGCTAAAAAAGGCTTGGAGTAACTTCCAAGCCCGCTAGAGTCCTTTTACCTGAGCGTCCTGCTCAGCCAACGCAACTACGAAAAGAGAACCTAATTACAGCTAACGAATACTTTCATGTAGGTAACAGAAAAGGCTACCCTGCTGGGGTAGCCTTTTGTTTGCTTCTTAGAGTTGGCTAAGGATGTCAACAGGGCTTGTGGTTTCATCCTGTGCTGCCTGTCTTATCGCCTCAGGTCATCCAGGAAGTGCTGTGGGTGCTGATACCGGGGTGTCTGGATCTGCCAATAATAAGATGCCGCAATACAATTCCTCATCGATTCTATATAGGCCTCCGCAGGCTGCTGCCAGAGCGGATCGAGCGAGCCAATGACCTCCTGACGCTGTTCGTACAGCTCTTTAAACTCCCGGTCGTAGGCATTTACCAACTCAATAGCCTGGAACACCGCTTCCTCCAGCGAAGCCGCAGCCTGCGTTTCCTGCAACACATTGATTAGGTTATAGCG
>DMST01000334.1:768-6421 GCA_003454975.1 Cytophagales bacterium
GCTCGGCAGGGTAGGAGAAGATGTCGTTGGAGAGGGTAGGGTGCAAGTTGACCACGTACTGCATACGCGTGAAGTACGGGTGGTCTACCAATAGGCTGTCGGGTAGGTAGTTTTCGTACACGTAGTCGTACAGGGCCAGAGTAGCATCCATGCCGCCGGTCCAGCGGCGAGAAGAGATATAGCCCCCCACCGTAGTAAAATCCGCCGGATGCAACGCATGCTGCAGGTGCAGAAAGAGCTTGTGCGTGAGGCTCTTGAAGAAGGCCGGATGGACTTTGGCTACCAGCCGCTCCCGAAAGGCCAGCATGCCACCATACAGCTGTTTAAGTATGGGCGGCACGGAGGTGTCCGGTTTGCCCGTGAGCCACAGCTGCTGCAAACCTTCCAGGGCGGGTTTTAAGTCTTGCCGTTCTGCCGCCAGGGTGTCTTCCCCAAAGAGATTGTCCAGGTAGTACAACGTATTGAAAAAGATGGTAACATCTATCACCCGGTCTGCCGGAGCCTCCGGGAACAAGGCCGGTACAAAATCAGAGTAGGCGTCGTAGCCCTCCGTAATGATGTTGAGCGCCTGGGCCAGCTCATAGGCCTGAGCCATGATGTAGTCGTGCTGAGGATGGCCCGCCTTGGGGGCTACTGACATGGTGATGAGGTGGGAATGGCCTAGTACAGGGGTGGTAGGTGCAGATAATTCAATAGGCATAGCCAATAGGTTAAGTGGAGACTCCCGCTTTGGGGAGTCTGTATTTGGGTTTATCTGCTAGGGTGACGGCTAACCCGCTACTTTTTCCCGAGGGCTAAGCGTGTTTTTAAGATGTAGCGTTGTAGGAGGATAGGAAAGTGTACCTTGATTCTGAGTAAAAAGAAATCCCTGTGCACAAAGGGCACAGGGATTAGTAATTTTAAAAAAGTTGCTATGGGTTACTTCACCATCACTTGCTGACGATAAACCTCACCGTTTTCCGTTTGTAGCACCGCTACGTAGAGACCGGGCTGCCACTGTTCCGTATTTACTTCTACTTGTTGCCTACCCCGGGTCCAGGAGGTACGCATCACCTCTTGGCCTTGTAAGTTCACGAAGAACAAGTCACCCGCAGCCTCCTGTTGCAGCTGTACAGTGAGCGCCCCTTCGGTAGGGTTAGGATATAGATGTAGCTGCGCATGGAAGAGCGATTCCACCCCTTCACTCAGCGTCTCCGCTACCCGGTATGCACTGGCGTTGTATCCGCACGCAGCGGTAACTACGTCCAGCAGGTAGCTGGTACAGTTGATGCTGAACCCGAAATCATCCGTGGCAAGAAATTCTGAACCTGGACGGGCGAAGAAACCCTCATTGAGCAAAATACTGGAGCCCGCCACATAAGAAATGTCATTCCCGCTGGTGATTTCCACGGCACCTGAAGTTTCTACATCCACATTAGCCACCGTAGACACGTTGGACTGGTTGACTACCACCGACTCCGGATTGTTACTGCCAATGGAGTAGTTGGTGTAGAAATTACTGCGTGAAACAGTGCCGTTGTCTTGCATATTGATACCGTAGTCTGCCATATGGACAAAGGGGGTAGCCGTCTCCGGGTCTTCGCCTTGTTTCTTCAGTACGGCCACTACCCGCACGAATACCTTCACGCTATGGTCATTGGATATATTCAATGATAAATCACCAAAACACGCGGGATCTACCCATCGGGTACCCAATACTTTAATGCCCGGTTCGAACACCGGAGGGTCCCCCTCAGCACTAGTAAGCACATCTTCCGTAGAGACCACGTACAACTTATTGGTTTGAATATCCTCTTTGATCGTACTGAATTCTTCAATACCATATCCGGTAAACCGAGGCAGTAGGTCCCTGCCTAAGAGGGGCGTAGCCACTTCAGCCATCAGGGCTACTTTGATATCGTATACTTCAAGACCTGAGGCATCGTTTACCGCAAAGTTGAACGTACTGGTTCCTCTATAAGCGGTATGTGCCTCATAGTAGGGTTCTTCATATTCTTCCTCTCCCCTTTCAGGATCATAGTAACTATAAAACTCTGTTCCCTTCAGTCTATTAAAAACCACCTTTTCCCCCGTGGGCTGGTTTTCCAGGGCAAAGATGCCCATAGGGCAGTCATAGTAGGGCAAGGCTGCATCACTTACCTTATCCCCTCCGGGGAGTTGCATCAGTATGGTATTGATCACATTTTCAGTCACCAACTCTCCGGTAAGTTCAATGGTACCTCTGGTTACGGTAGGCGTCAGCGGCTCGTCCGGTTTTGAGTCCCCGTCTTTATCTTCCCCATCACTGATCCACCCCGTTACCAAACCTGCCAAGGATAGAATGGGGGCCGCTACTTTGGCCGCTTTGGCTGCCGTACTGAGGGCCTTCACAATTTTGGCTCCGGTAGTTACTTTCGCTGCTACCACCGCTACACCAGGCGCGGCTATTCCTCCCGTAGCCACAATAAGGCCAATGCCTGCCGCCAGGCCCGCTACGGTAGAAATAGTAGATAGGTCAGAAGTGGCCTTGGGCATAAAGGCTTCAAAATCGATACTCCCAAACAGTTTTGCCCCTTTTCCTGCTTCGGTGAAGAATTTCGCTACCTGTTTTCCAGTACTCACATTCGTTTCGGTACCCTCTACCGTACTCGGGCCTGCAATGGTATAGGGTTCGGTATACGCCTGCGTGCTACCGGAGAGGTATACATTCGATACATCGTAACCGTACACCGTAAATTGTAGTGATTTCCCCGCATACCGTGACAGGCCGTAGTTGGGATCAAACGAAGGGCGAAATTCGGCTACGGCCCACGAATCTTTTCCAGCCGATATGTTACCCGCTACCGCTATCTGGTTGTTTACCGAATGGTTTAAGTACGTATCGGTTACTTCAGAATAAGTCTCGGTATTTTGAGGGTTTGCCGTGGCATCATATGTACCAGTATGGGCAAATATTCCTGGGAATGGTCCCGTACCTACCTGCTCCATTTTTACCGCGGCATAATTATACTCTTCTAGCAGTGTGAGGTAAAAGAATACCCGGAGCAGCCCCCTGTACTTGTTGTACAAAATGAAATAGGGCATGGGTACATCTCCATTCGGTCCCGTAGGATCACCAAAATCCCTTCTTAGGAGTTCCCATCCGTCTTCCTTATGGTAGTCATCTTGTTGTATGATTCTTAAAATATCTGGGCTGTCAGGGTTACCGAACGGGAAACCCAAATTGTTCAAGTTATTACCTGACCCACTCGATAATTTGGCTAACCACATCTCGCAAGATGGGTCTTCCCAGTCCCACTGGTCATATTCAGTTACAATAAGACTGAGGTCACTAAGGTCGCATTGTGCGTAGCTACCCAAGGGTACTAGCAGACCGGCAAAGAAGAGCAACAGGTGGCCCTTCAAGGCTGTTTTTATTCTTTTTAACATGATGGAATCATTGAAATTTTACATGTAGACACGCGGGGTAGGAGCCCCCATCTTAGGTCCATGAAGATTAAGTGCTGTGGAAAGAGATTCTTTCCTCTTATTTGGACTCAGCACGCAACGTTTCCAACTCGGCCTGTAGGTTAGCTATCGTCTCCTGCTGCTCTTGTAGCTGGTGGTTTTGCTCAATCATGTACAGGGTCAATTCCTCAATTTTTTGCAATAGCGTGGCATCCATTTCTACCATCTCGTAGCCCTCGGCTAGTACCTCGGCTTCGCTAGGTACCTCAGGTAAGTGGCCGTTTAGCTCAATGAAGGATTGAACTTCAGACAAGGGGCGCAGTTGGAACTCGGGCGCAAATACGAAGTCTCGCCATTGTGAAATGTCGTACACGCGCACCGTTTCGGTACGGATTTTACCTTCTACTTGTAGCGTATATCCTTCCGTATTGGTAACCCCTTGGGCAAGATAGTTTTGAATGTCACCCACGTATACTATACCGTCTAGCATAGTCAGGGTACGCTGGGTAGTGCCGTTGTTATTGGTATTGAATTGAAGGCCCGTTTGATTTGCGTTGGCGCCCCGGTATCCCACTATGGCCGCGGCGTTGTTATTGGCATGGTTAGCAATACGGATTCCCGTGCCTAATTCAGAATTATTGGCCACACCTGCATCATCTTTGAGGTCCATAAATCCACCCCGCACAGCCAGCATAGCATCCGACTGAGGATTGTTCATCCCGATGCCGATAGCACCGTTGAAGTGGGTTTTGCCCGTGAAGTAGTTTCGGATATTGTCCGAGGCACTAGGGGTAACCCCAAAGCCAAATTCACCGCTTTCGGTGATCCGAAGCCGCTCCGTGCCGGCCGTAAATAGACTGATACCAAAATACCCGGAGGCGTACCAGTTTTGACCACCTATATTGCCGGCCGTACCGTCATCATAGTTAAAAGACCCAATGCCATAATGGTTGAACATTAGATTGTTGTACGTGAAATTGTCATCAGCAAAAATACTTCCCAGAGTAATGCCATTAGCCTGGTTGGTGGTTGCTTGCGTGTACTGAATAGCTTGTGCCTTTACTGGGTTGCTTACCAAAGCGAGTCCCAAGAATGCGGCGCCAGTGTAGAGTAATATTTTCATTTTTTGAATGAAGATTAAGAATGTGTTTGTGAATAAGATTTGGACAAATGTATTTCTCGTTTTCATTGAAAAAACACGCGCGCCAACGGGATGGGATCAAGTGGAAAGATGGGGTCCTAAGCGTTCGTTTGAGGTACGAAATAGGATGAGCTGTTTTTCAATAGGAAGCGTATTCCTTGTCTGATTGATGAGAACTTTTGAGGAGGTGGGTGTGGATTCTCAGTAGGGTAGAGGGCAGAGTGTAGGAAATAAAAAGCCACCCTGCTGGGTAGCCTTTCAAGCGTTGATAAAAGAAACCTTAGCCAAGTGCTATGGCCCTCTTGTGTATTAAATCCAGAATTTAGTACCCATATTATGATCCACTAGATTATAGATGTTTTGCCAGAGGTCATCTTGATCCATTCTTGCTGCTGCGAGAGCAGCCGATGATACCCAATTATTGTTGTAAGAATGCCCAGAACCCGGAGGCAAACATTCACCCAAATAATACCGGATATCCTGTGCCAGGCCTTCAAGATCATGTCCATTATTTATCCCGTTAAAGGCGGCTTTTCGGTTGGGTACATTTTCTAACACCAATTGCCTTACTCTTATAGCAACCCCCTTGGTACTGCGTACAAACAGGGTGTCTTTTACCAGGTTGTACACCCCGCTCCAAGTTTTCTGGTAGTCTTGGCTGGTTATTCCGGTCAAGGCGTAGGCGGCCGGGTCATTTTCGTAGTCCAAACGTAGCTTTGTATTGGAGGGCATTTCCTTTTGCCAGTAGTACCGCAGGTCTGCTTGCAGTCCGTCGGTGTCATATCCTATGCCACTGCGTCGGTTTTTCGCGTTATTCCAAAAGGATGTCAAAATGCGCTTAGCAATTTCATTCACCGAATAGTGATCATAATTCACTTCGCTGTCAGATACTCCGTAGAAGTAAAACTTACCGTTTTTGATGAAGACGTGGTTGGCCTTGAAGTCGCTATCGGCGTCGCCGTTGTTGTAGATGGACCAGCCCATATTATTATTCAGCTCGTTATCGTCGCGCATAATCTGCTGGTACGCATCGCTGGCCAGCAGCACCCATCCCGTGCTGCCGAGGCCCATATTTTGGGCCATCTC
>DMST01000256.1:0-5014 GCA_003454975.1 Cytophagales bacterium
TTGCAGCTGGGCTGTGCCATGTAGCGCTCGGCTCCGATACTGGAGGTAGTGTACGCCAACCGGCCGCCTTCTGCGGTACTTACGGTCTCAAGCCAACCTATTCGCGTGTGTCACGCCATGGTCTGGTAGCCTATGCTTCCTCCTTCGATACCATTGGAGTATTTGCCCAAGCCGTAGAAGACGTGGCCTTGGTGCTAGAGACCATCGCGGGTGGCGACGAGTGGGACAGTACAGTATCTCATCAGCCGGTACCTGCCTACAGCAGCCAGCTTGGCACGTCAGAAAAAATGACCATTGGCTATCTGAAGGAAACTTTGGATGCGGAAGGCCTACAACCTGAGATCAAAGCGGCGCTGGAAACTCAGTTAGGTACGCTAGAGGCCGAAGGCCATACCGTAAAGGCTCTGGAATTCCCTTTGCTGCAACATGTACTGCCCATCTACTACCTACTGACTACCGCAGAAGCCAGCGCGAACTTGCAGCGTTTTGATGGCGTACGATACGGACACCGCAGTGAGCAAACTGAGGACCTAGAAGCGATGTACAAGAATACTCGCTCAGAGGGCTTTGGTGCTGAGGTACAACGCAGAATCATGCTGGGTACCTTTGCCCTAAGTGCATCCTACTACGATGCAT
This sequence comes from Cytophagales bacterium, assembly GCA_003454975.1. Lineage (GTDB taxonomy): Bacteria > Bacteroidota > Bacteroidia > Cytophagales > Cyclobacteriaceae > DMST01. Next base: position 637 of record DMST01000256.1, read on the forward strand.
ACTACACCAAGGCCCAGAAGGCCCGCCGTTTGGTCCGCGATGCCACCTTGGAGCTTTTGGAGCAGGTAGATACCATCCTGATTCCCACCACCCCTACCACCGCCTTCCCACTGGGTAGCCATACGCAAAATCCGTTGGAGATGTACTTGGCAGATTTGTACACCGTACAAGCTTCGGTAGCCGGTATTCCAGCACTTTCGGTCCCTGCGGGCACCGACAAAAACGGGTTACCTATAGGTTTACAGCTCTTGGCTGCCCCTTTTGAGGAAACCAAGCTGTTTCAAACTGCTCAGTTGATGACTAGTGAGCGACCATCCCTCGCCTAGCCTTCGAATAGTGAAGTACGCTAAACCTCGTTAATGGATTCGTAAGGCACTTCGAAACCCCTCCTGCATTACACCATTCTGGAGGTGACTAAACCATCCAAAATAAAAAGGCCCCTCAGGGCCTTTCTTGCTTTAGTGATAAATAAACCAACTGTTTTTCATTAAGCCTAATCCTCGTTTTCCAGCATAAATTCTAAAGCTGGAGTTCGCGTGTCGAGCTCTCCGCTCAACCGCGCATACTCGCGATAATTTTCGATAGCCAGGCTCAAATACACATCGCCGAGCCCACGGAACGTAACGGCTTCCTCTGGGTATACCAGGCTCAATAGTCCGAGCAGCATAAGTGACTGCTCTATTTTGCCTTCGGCACGCAACTGTGCCGCCGCCCGTTGGATGTCAGCCCCTCGGAGTTGGTTTCGCACCAAATCCTCTTCGTAAGCGATCAAATAAGCACGAATAGCTTCATCCAAATTGCCGTCCATGATGTGCTCAAGAGGCACCTTTTCATCGTCTGCCATGCGTACAGCCATCGCATCCAGCATACCGTTGGTGGTGGTAATTTCTACTAACCGATCACTGTAAAAGGTAACCACCAACTCGCCATTGGGAGAGCTATACCGATTATTTCCCTTGGGCTTCAACTCATATACCCCTTGCTGAAGTGACGTCATGTAGAGGTCACCCGCGGTAACGAAAAATGTAACTACTCCGTCTTGACCTAGACGGAACCTACCGGCAAAATCGTACACATCTGCCGGTGCTCTTTCGGTGGCTTGGAGGTGCGCCCCGGCCCCGCCGAACCAAACGCCGAAAGCGAGAAGGATTCTGGTCACGTGGGAGCGCATAAACTATGTAGTTGTGTTAATTTCCAATAAGTTAGCATTTTTCGCCGAAATGTCAAGTTCTACACCCCTTATCCACCTGCTGGTCACCGCCGCCTTGCTTGTAAGAAATGGTCGGTATTTATTGGCAAAACGACCTCAAGGAAAACACTTGGCCGGTTACTGGGAGTTTCCTGGTGGAAAGGTGCAGGAGAATGAGACTCCGGCACAAGCGTTACGGCGGGAGTTGAAAGAGGAGTTAGGCATACACGTACAGGTTGGGGACCTGTTTTTGGATCATACCCACCAATATCCTGACCGACAGGTGAGGCTGCTTACCATACAGTGCCAAACCCAAGAGGAGCCTCAAGCCCTAGAGCATGACGAGTTAATCTGGCTGAAACCAGAGGAGATGCGGCAATATCCCATTTCCCCTGCTGACGAAGCGGTAATTGACCTCCTCTTAGTTCGCGGCGCCTGAACCGCGCCGTGCAAGGTTACGCCAGAAAAAGTACCTGACGACCAGTGACCCTTGCAGAGTAAGGAAGTTGTTATTTACCCACCCTAAGCCGGGATATACTAACAATTCGCTTTCCGCTGACCCTTCCTCGGTGACCTCACTAATGGGGAGAGCGAATACGTTGGTTTCCAAGGACAATTCCCACCGGTTTCTAAAGGCCTTATTCGCACTGAGTCCCAGAAGTAAAGCCGCAGTAGATTCCTCGGAAATGGGAATGCGCTGGTCAAAATCATCATACACCGTTCCCGGTACCCGGACATCAAAATAGCCTTGGGTCTGGTCATAATGAAAACCCAGATAGCCTCCAAGCCGTATCCCGGACGGCAATGGTTTAAAAAAATGGAGCTTCCCTTGCGCATAGAGAGTCTGGTATACCAAACGTTGAAACCCTAAGCGAGGCATCACAGTAGCCAAGTAGCCAAGGCTAAGGTCATAACGTATGGTAGGCACTACGTCACGCCCCATATGCAAAGCTCCTCCCCAGTAGGTAGGCGTCACAAAATCCTCCGATGCGGTGAGGCTAAGTACCGCCGAGGCTCCATTTAATATCACCTCGCCTGCATCAATACCTACATACAAGGATTTGAAATGCGACAATGTATCGGGCTTTCGGGTAATTTGCGCTTGGAGAGTGCCTACTCCCATCAAGAGAAACAAGAGGGTGGCCAGTCGTTTCATGGGAAGAGGAACAATTGAAGATCGTTAGTGTAATTCCTTGTAGCGGGATCGAAGGGATTGAATACATCCGTAAACCGCAGCGGCCCTTCCATCCTCACCCTTACATTCTGGAGACCCAGGTAATATGCACCGCATTGTTCATCCAGTGCGGTCCTCACTCCATAAAAAATAGTAAGAAGGGTGGGCCCCGTCCGGTGATGCACCGTCACTTCCATTTGGTCATGGTTCATAGAAATCCCAATAGCTGTATCAGCACCCGCCAAATAGGAAACCACAGGCAACTCCTCTGCTACCAATACTGTTACCGAGTCGATCGCTTGCGTATTGTCAAGCAACTGAATGGACAAATACGGTTCACTGGATGGTTCGGGGCAAGACTCTATTTCGCTTATACAGGCCGTACTCAAAAACACTAAGCTAACTACCGTCGCCAGCTGTAGGCTTAGTTTCCTGGGATATAAGTCTCTCATTGACAATTACAACTCGTAATTCTCCGGTTGGTTAAGGAATCACCAGCTTTCTCAGCCAAACCTGATACCCCGAATAAATTTTCAGGATATACAGCCCCGGCTGCACTTGCGGTTGCGGCAAGACAATGCTACCCGTCTCCGTGGTTACGTTGTATTCTTCTATCAATCTTCCTTGAGCATCCCACATGGATACAGCATCGATACGTTGGCCATAGGCAGCTGCGATGGTCAAGTCTCCCTGGGTCCAAGGATTTGGATACAACTGTAAAACGGGCTCTGGTTCTGGTTCGGGCTCAGGCACACTTCCGCCAAAATATTGCATAGCCAATGCATAAGCATCCTGCCCCACCTCCTTACCAAGGATACGGCCAGGAATATCATCTGCTGGCGGATGTATACCTCCCCAGATTCGGCTCAGGCTGCATTGGTCGGCCGCGTCACGGTAAGTAGCCCACTGTAAAACGATGTCGCGGCTAGGGCCGAGTTCGAACTTCAGAAACTCATTCTGCCCAGCAAAGAACTCCCCAACCCCACCGGGAAAAAATGGATCACCGGTAAACAAAGTGAGCGCCTCGGCAGCGGCACTAGAAAAGGTAGAATGCCCACTGATGTACCCGGCAAAGGGAGGCGTAACGAAGTTGGGACGTTGGTAGGGCCACCACTCCGAAGCTGGCATCCAAGCTACCCCACCGATACCTTCAGCGCTGGTCAAAAAGTTGTGTCCACGCCATGCGTACAATTTGATGGGCCCATTCTCCTGGCGGGAAAAATCATCATCGTTACCAATCAAGCCGACCCGATCGTCAATCAGGGGCAGCCCCTTTTGGCTATAGGAACCGCGAAACGGAGACGAGCTTTGGCCGTAGGCGGCCATCCACCGAATGGCAGATATGGGCCGGATATAATCATAATACCCTTTGATACCCCAGGCAGAAACAGCCGCATCGTGCAGGGCGCCTCCTAGCAAGAAGTAACTCTTGATGTCCCATTCCAAGTCACTTAACTCCGGTCCTTCACCTGCAATGCGCTTTTCAAGCAGCGGGTTGTCGTTCACATAGTTGAGGATGACGTACCAGTGCCCCGGTGGAGTTTCCGATTCCGGGCCGTCGGCCCAAAACTCAGCCAGCACCCGGGTGTAGTCACCCCGTGGAATCATCTGCGAAGGATAGGGTTGGCCGGTATGGGGGTTGACCGACCAGCCCTGGCTGTTGTCTCCCCCCTCCATGAAATCGTAGAAGTCTTCGTACTCCGCCCAAGTGTTAGGATAGTCTGGCACATTACCGATGCTAGCCGGGGAAATATCCCACATCACCCCATCGGAGGTAGTCAGGTGGGAAGACCAACTAGACACTAAAGAGAACCCCCATTTGTAGTACTCCTCCGTGTCACTCTTTCGATGAGTAGACATATAGGGCGGAGGTCCCGGATCATGGTACACCCACCATTCTCTACCATCTCGCTCTTTCACGGATAGATCAGTGCGCTTCAGCGCGAAGGGGTCTACCAATCCCCATTCAGCGGAAATGAAGGAGGGCACGATCTCGGAGGAAATAACCCCGGACT
>DMST01000256.1:5067-11457 GCA_003454975.1 Cytophagales bacterium
CCCGGACTGCCCCACAAAAGTCACATCCTCAAACTTGAGTGGCTGCCAGCGGTTGGGGTCCATGTCTTCCGTTACAATCCCGGGGATCTCCGGCGCAAGGGGTTCATTCACCGGCTCGTAGTTCTCGTTCAAATAACCCGGCTCGTTGGCTCCATCCTGTCGGCCGTAGTTGATGTATTGCGCGGCCAGGTAGTTACCCAAGGCCGCTGCATTGCCTGTGGAGTAGTCTCGGCTTTGGAACGTAACATCGTAGCCTTGCGCTAGCATGTAACCGGTCACCCGCTCCAGAATATCATTACGCCGTACCGCCTGGTTGAACCGATGGGAGATTAGCCGGTAACAGGCATAGCTAATGGCTTCGTTCATAGCTGAGTCCGAATCTCCAGTGGGCGTAAATCCATCAAAGGAGGTCTCAAACCCGTACAGTGTTTTTCCCAGCATATAGGGCTCTTCAGAACCCTCTGGGTGAAAAGCACACCATATGTCATACATCATGGCCGACATGTGGAAGAGGTTGCGGGCATGCACGGTGGGCCGGGCGTCATCCTCCCGAATGGACTGCAAAAGTTGTTCATTCCATTCCCGGGCAATGGAATATTCTTGTGCCTGAAGACAGAATGGGGCAACCAACACACCTAGAAGAAGGAGGCATATAAGGGTGCTTAGTTTGCGTGGTGAGGGGTGCATAGGGGTAATCGTTATTCGATAGAAAAAATGATAGGTTCAAAAATCATGCTCAGTGATACAATTCACAACTTTTAGACCCACAAACACCCAAGTGCGTTGGGTATTCTCGTTGTCAGGACAATACTTCCATTTTTAGCTGAACTTCCCTTCTTTTACCCTCCCACACCTTGATCACTTTTTAGCATGAAAGTCACCCTTACCCTACTCCATCTGCGCAAGCCTTGGCACTTTTTTGCCCTTTCTTACCAAGCCCTCCATATCATACAGCAATTGAAGGGCACCCCCGTGAAAGAGACTAAAACCCAAGGCCTGGGATCTAAGCACTATACTATGTCACTTTGGGAGCAAGAGGAAGACATGAAAACCTTTGCTCGTTCTGGCGCGCACCTGGAAGCGATGAAGGGGGCAAGGAAAATTGCCAAGGAAATCCGGGTACTGACGTTGGACCAAGATACCCTCCCAGATTGGTACACGGCCAAAAAACTACTGATGGAAAAGGGCAAGGTGTATACTTACTGATTTACCTAGGCACAAGGAAGAGCCATTGAATGGCAACTTAGCAACAGGGTTTAGAAGAAAGGGTAGGCCCAAAATCCACCCGCTCAGGTTAGGTTTACCATCAAAATAATGTGAAAAGTCGAGCCTATGCGGCCCAGCCTATGCGGCCCAACCTATACGACGCATTCTGGAGGCACTTACCATCCGTGGTTTCAAGTGAGCCTGAACGAAACGCAAGTTTTTCTGCAAGGGCCGAAGTGTGCTTTACCAGGCCTATTCCTCCTCAACGGCATCCCAATGGTGAATCCTTAGAGTACTGCATCTTTTTCTTATCTTGGTTAACACCACCTACCTTATTTTTAGAATGGACAACATCCAAGCACTATATCAGAAAGCCATGAAGTTTGCTGGTGAAAAACACCGCAACCAAACCGTACCTGGTTCCACCGCTAATTACTTGCTACACCTAAGCAATGTAGCTATGGAAATTCTGGTGATCTATATAGAATCTCCCAGCTTTGATTTGGCGCTGGCAGTTCAGACGGCCATTTTGCACGACACCCTGGAAGACACGGACGCCACCTATGAAGAGCTGGAAGAACAGTTTGGGATGAAGGTAGCGGAGGCCGTGCTAGCCCTCACTAAAAACCCTACTCTTGTGGGCAAGCGGCAGAAAATGGAGGACAGCGTAAACCGCATCAATGCGCTAGGCCCAGAGGTAGGTATGGTGAAACTGGCCGACCGAATTACTAATCTGCAGGCCCCACCCGCCCACTGGTCGCAGGATAAAAGAGGTCGGTACCTGGATGAGGCCGTTTTTATTTCTGAGCAGCTTACCGGCAAACACGCATATTTGGAAGCGCGCCTGCGCGATAAAATTGAGGGGTACCGGGAATTTGTCTAGCCAATAGCAAGAATGAGCAAGTGAAGGCCAGCGGATGCTCCTACCTTGGAGCATCAATTAGGAAGTAACGCATGGCTAGTTCTAATCTAGATCGGATTCAACGGGTGCTGGACTACATCCTCACACACTTTCAAGAACCACTACCGCTGGAAGCACTGGCCGAAGTGGGAGCCTTCTCTACTTTCCATTTTCACCGTCTACTACGGAGTTACCTGGGCGAGCCCGTGGGCAGCTATGTAAAACGAGTGCGGTTAGAAAAAGCAGCCACCCTGCTTACCTACTCTGACCAGCCAGTGGCTGAGATAGCCTATCAGGTAGGCTACGAAACCCCATCGGCCTTCACTACTGCGTTTCATAAGCACTTTGGCACCGCTCCTATTGAGTTTCAGAGGCAAAGAACGAGGCCAGAGGGGAGGCCTACCTCTTCTCTGCCAGAAGGTATTTCCTTCCAACCAGTACCCGAGTTTATCACGATGCCTACCCTACGATTGGCTTACCTGCAAGTACGGGGAGCCTACGGAGGGGCCACCATGGGTCAAGCATGGGGCACGCTGCTTGCTACGGCGGCGCAAAATGGCTGGTTATCGGCAGACAGCTTACGCATCGGTATACCACACGAAAACCCGGAGCTGTCCGCATCTGACCAGTGGCTCTACCATGCCTGTGTGAGCCTACCCAAGGAAGCGCAACCTACCGCCCCCATTCAGCTGAAAACACTGGCAGGAGGTCGCTTTGCCCGGTTCCGCTACCAGGGTCCACACCAATACCTGGATAGGGTGTACGATCAGATTTTTAACGATTGGCTACTGCCCAGTAGCCATCAGCTTCGCGATGCGGAAATTTTTGACATCTACTTCAACACCCCGATGGACGCTGCTCCTGAGGAGTTAATTACGGAAATACACATCCCCATTGACCTGGATTGATTATGGAAAAGATTGATTTAAAAAAAGAGCTTAAGCACTTGTACAAGCCTTCGGCTAAGAAGGTAGAGTGGGTGGAGGTCCCTGCCATGAATTTTTTGATGGTGGATGGGATGGGTGAGCCCGAATCTCAAGCCTACCAAGAAGCCCTGGAAAGCCTGTTTCCGATGGCCTATGGCCTCAAGTTTGCGATCAAGAAGGACCTAGCGGTAGACTATACCGTGATGCCACTGGAAGGGCTGTGGTGGGCCGACGATTACGAGGCCTATACCCAGGAGGGCCGCCGCAACGAATGGAAATGGACTATGATGATCATGCAACCCGAATGGGTAACTGCCGACCGGGTAGAAGAGATGCGGGAGCAAGTGCGGAAAAAGAAGAATCCGCCAGCACTGGATTTGCTGCGATTTGAAACCTACAGCGAAGGCAAGGCTGCCCAGACCATGCACATTGGCCCTTTTTCTGAAGAAGGGCCTACTATCGATCGGGTACACAAAATGATTGACAGTGAGGGGTTGAGTATGAGTGGCAAGCACCACGAGATCTACCTGTCAGACATTCGCCGGGCTGACCCTGCCAAGTGGAAAACCGTGATTCGGCAGCCTGCAGGTTAGGCTTTTTTCAGGGGCAGATGAAATCGTAGAGCAAAATCTACTTGCAGGCCCAGTGGTGTTAAAAACACACCTAGCCCTCGGAGGTATTCAAATCCCTGATCGATATCTATTGAAGATTGGTTGATCAGGGGAATTGCCAAAGTATTAGTATCAATCACTACCGAGAGATATGGGAAAATGTCAACGGTAAGGGCCATTCCAGCGGTGAAGGCAAGTAAGGTGCGGTCATAAATAAAAGACGTCCCTTCCAATTCATCATACTGGATACTAGCAATGGAATAGTTGGACCGTTGGCTGAGTTCTGTATAGTACATCCCTCCATGAACCCACACCCACACATCTGGGGTGTAGTTTTTAATTGTTTTGTAAGTACGAAAGCGGGCATGCCAGCTTTCTGTTATCAGTTGGTTATTTCCTACCTGCTGACCTATATTTTGGGTGTAACCACCTTGGACTACCACCGCCCATTGGTTTTGCCAATCGGCACCCAAACCAAGATGAAAGCTTGGGGAGAAATCCCTATTCCTGATCATAGGAGAGAGCAAGGACTGCCCGCCGCTGGTCTCCACCAGCAATCTAGGAGTGCCCCGCGTTGAATCTACCGTGCCCATTTGGGCGTGCAAGCTGCTCATGGAAAAGTACAGCAAGATCAACAGTCCCTTTTTCATGGCTGTAGATATAGAATAATCACCTCCCGATATACCGAATTTTCTTCCAAAGGCACCTCCATTACCTCCTCCGAAAGATTGACGGTTTGGAAGTTACCTACTGCTGTAATTGACGTCGGGAGCAATCGGACCCCTGTATTACAGAATTCACTTCCGTCCACCACTTCGATGGCATAAGCCAAATCAATCTGACTGCTATCCCCAGCACTATACACCGTTAGTTGCACTTCCTCGTAGTGCATCGGCATACTAATCAACTTCAGATCTTCATCAACACTTTGAAGATCGTACGTATACACCGGTTCATCTGGTGATACATATACCAATACGGAATCTAAAGAAGTACTCGGATCAGAGGCCCGAAGGGCGATATAGGGTTCCCCTTCATACGGCTGACATAAAATGACAGTGCAAGAGCAAAGACTGGATAATAAAAGGACAAATAGCCCAGTACTTTTCATCAGGGGAATGCTTTTGGCAACGTGTTGCACCAACATATTAATTCATCGGGTGATCTATTCTTTTCTCAAAGGCAAATGAAACCGCAGGGTCATATCCCCATGCAGGTTATAGGGGGCACGGTAGGTACCTAAACCACGTATAAAACCCTGTGGGGTATCGGCGGCTTCCAGACCGGTGGTAGTAAAATCAGTAGGCAATACCAACAGGTTTGACTCCAGCGTGAGTGATAAAAAGGAGAACAGGTCTACCGAGAGTGCAAGGCCAGCAATGGCCGCCGTCAGGCTCATATCCTCCAAAAGGAAGGAACCCTCCAACGGATCATAAAAGGAGCTAGGTATGGAATACTGCACTGTATGGATTGATTCGGTGTGGTAGCCCCCTACAAACACCCAAAGCTTGGCATCAGGTGCTATTTGGTAGATGGGAATAAAGGCCCGCCCCTTCACATACCATTGTTCGTTGATATCCTGCTCGTTATTTCGCTCTACTCCCACTACATTGGTGTAGCCCCCCTCTAGCACAATGGTAAACTTATGGTGCAAATCAAACCCAAGGCCACCATGAAAGCTTGGAGAAAAATTGCGCGACCAAATCATGGGAGAACCCAACGTTTGCCCACCGCTGAATTGTAAAAAGATACTGGGCATAGGCTTTTGCACGCCTACTGAATCAGATTGGGCAAATAAGCTACCAGTACTAAGGGTAAGCAACAGAGAAAAAAGTAATCGCTTCATCGGGTCAGGTTGATTACGGTTACTTCTACTTCATTAAAGGCTATCCCCAAGGAGTCTATGCTGAAATGTTCCGTAAGGAACTCACCTCGGGCAAATCCTCCTTGCACCTCCACAAACTCCGGTTGCAGCCGCACCTCCGTACCACAGGCATCGTGGTAGCTTACATCAATGTCATATTCAAAATGCACTTGGCTTTGCTCAGCACCATGGAATACGGTCATGTCCACTTCTTCGTAATGCATAGGCATAGGAATCAGTACCTGGTTGCCTGTTTGGCTGAGTAAGTTGTGCGTATATATAGGCTCGTCAGCCGCTACTATTACAGTCACCGAATCCAATCGGTCATTGGGCCCAGCAGTAACCAGACCTATGTAGGGCTCTCCATTGAAATTACAATTGAATTCAAGACAGGAGCTGAAGAGGATCCCTATGGCGAGAAATAAGAAAGGGGCTCGTTTCATAGTGGTAGAAAGATTATTGTGTTTGGCAAAACTAATGGCTAGTCAATGTGAAGACGACACAGAGAAGCCGAAAGTTGTAAGCCTCCACGAAGAGCGCAGAATAGGGCTGAAATAGTGTTCATAGCCCTACAGCCAATACAAAATTAGTGCTCTTCGCAGGCTTGCAAGATCACCTGACAGGCGTGGTCAATTTGCTCATTTGTGATGATCAGAGGTGGGGCAATGCGTAAGCTATTATCGCAGAATAGAAACCAGTCAGTAATGACACCCAGCTCAATGGCCCGGTCGATGATGGGCTTCACCACTTCGAAATGATCAAACTCAACGGCCATCATCAGCCCGGCATTGCGGATTCCTCGTATAAGCGGGTGTTTTAGTTGGTCCCGGAAACGCGCCGCCTTAGCGGGTACTTGTGTGAGTAGATCACTGTTGCGCAAGG
>DMST01000256.1:11488-38316 GCA_003454975.1 Cytophagales bacterium
GGTTGCGCAAGGCCTGCAAAGCAGCGTATGCCGCGGCCGCGCTCACGGGATGCCCACCAAACGTACTAATATTGCCCAAGATGGGGTTGGTTTTGAACACTCCCATCACCTCGCGGCTAGCCACAAAAGCCCCGATGGGCATGCCACCTCCCAATGCTTTTGCAGATACCACAGCATCGGGCACAATGCCCATTTGCTCAAAAGCCCAGAGAGTGCCTGTACGGCCCATACCACATTGGATTTCATCCAGAATCAAGAGCGCTCCCACCTGAGTGCAGCGTTCGCGAAGGGCCTGAAACCAAGTACTGCATGATATGCGCACGCCGGCTTCTCCTTGGATAGTCTCCACCAGAACAGCTGCCGTGCGCTGGGTAATCAATTCCAAATCACGAAAACTACCGTACACCATCCGGCGAGTATCCGGCAACAGAGGTCGGTAAGCTTGCTTTAGACTTTCGTTGCCTCCTACGCTGAGCGCACCGTGCGTACTTCCATGGTAAGCTTCCACACACGAGATCAGTTCCGTGCGGCCTGTATACCGCTTGGCCATTTTGAGCGCCCCTTCAATAGCTTCACCACCCGAATTCACTAGGAAAGCGGCCTCTAAAGGATCGGGCAAAGAATCGGCCAATGCTGCACCCAGTTGCACTTGGGGGCTCTGCACAAACTCTCCATACACCATCACATGCAGGTGCTTGTCCACCTGGGCATGGATGGCCTCTATCACGGCTGGATGCCGGTGGCCTAAACTGCTTACCCCAATTCCCGAGATCAAGTCCAGGTAGCGTTCGCCATTAGGACCATAGAGGTACACCCCATCGGCACGTTCTATCTCAATTAGCAACGGAAAATCGGAAGTCTGACCCAAGTGGTCCAGAAACAGTTGACGTTGTGTAGGCATAGGGCAAAGGTAATACGAAGTCGGTCGTAATTTTGAATGCTAAATGTTTCGTAATTTCGTAGTCAAACCATTGACCCTATGCGTAATACTTCTCAGGAAATCTTTGAGCAGAAGGTAGTCGAAGAGCTAAGTGAGGTTGTGAGTCAAGGAGAACCCTTGTTGGTTTCTCGCCCCGACGGAAAGAACGTGGTAGTATTGGCAGAATCAGACTATGATGCCCTTAGAGCCACCCTGCGTGAGTTTGCTTCGCCCCAAAATATAGAACGGCTGGACCGTGCCATTGCCAAGTTGGAATCCTCTTCCGAAGACCCCAGCTAAGAGCAGCACTATTCAGCCGTTAGGGTTTCTTGTGGCTTTCCGCACAGGAGGTGGCTACACCGTATATTTTTCTGCACGGAAAACTTAGCATCCATGAATTATTCCGAACGCGGAAAGAATTCATTATCCCAGGTAGAGGCAGCTATCCACCAGCGATCTTGATAGAATACCATCAGGTGCATATTCACACCTCGAGCAATGACCCCGTCTTCCCACTTGCGGCGCATCTCGTAGTTCTGGTATACCGTGGCCACATTACGAAATTGGTTGATATCGATATCCGTTTGGTACTCCCAAAAGTGGCTACCTTCATAATTTCCGGCAAAGCGGGTGGTAAAAGTCTCAGTATCAATCATCATGGTAAAAGACGTATCCGGGCGATGTACCACCGCATAGCTCGAGGAATTTGGTTCGTGTAACGTCCTCCACAAATCCCAGTCACAGGTTTTACCTTCAGCGGCTCCGGAAAGAACACCTAGCATTGCATTCACCACCGACTCAATGTCGGTGAGGTCTACCGACTCGGCATCAGGAAAGGTGGGTAATTCAGTTTGTTGCGCCATGGCCATACCCGGTACCGCCAAAGCAAAAAGTAGCATCCAAGTCTTCATGTTTCTTTGAGTTTTTGATGAAGGTAACCGCTTTTAAAAAGGCGATACGCTTCCAAAATAAGGTTGGGAACATGCCGTGTTTAATGGTAACCATTGGTACAAAACCCATGACAACCTTTCTTATCAAGTACAATGTGGTCAAAATAAATATCGAGCTAAGAAATACATCTTTAAACCAAAACAAATATATTTACGTAACTAGTTACATAGACAGAAACGTAAATACCATGTTTTTTGATCAAGTAGGAAAAATGGCCCTGGGAAGCCGCATGCGTATGGTCAGTGAACGTCTGATGGACGATGCAGCGAAGATTTACCCCATGTACGGGACTGACCTCAAGCCCAAGTGGTTCCCCGTGTTTTATGTGTTGTCGCACCAAGAAAAGGCTACCATCACTCAAATAGCCCAGGAGATAGGACATACCCACCCTTCTGTAAGCAAAACTGTTCGCGAAATGGCAAAAGAAGGTGTTGTCCTGGAAAAGAAGGATCCCAAGGACGGGAGAGTCAACTGGATTACGCTGACTCCTAAGGGGCAAAAAGCAGCCGAAACTATTAAAGCCCAATACCAAGACCTGACATCGGTGGTAGAGGAAATGATGGCCCAGAGCTCCCACGACATTTGGGAATCACTCAAGGAGTTTGAATACCTGCTAGACCAGCAAAGCATGTACGAGCGTGTACGGGCTATGAAAAAACGCCGCGAAGCGGGAAAGGTACAGATCATTGACTACACACCGGAATATAGCCAGGCATTCCATGATATAAATATGGAATGGGTAGAGCGATACTTTGAGGTGGAGGAGATGGACCGTAAGACCTTGGAAAATCCACAAAGCTATGTGATTGATCCAGGAGGTTACATAGCAGTGGCACTGTACGAAGGAGAACCATTAGGGGTCTGCGCTCTCATCAAGATGGACGATCCGGAATATGATTTTGAGCTGGCAAAGATGGGGGTTTCTCCCAAGGCTCAAGGGCTAGGTTTGGGCTACCTGCTGGGCAAGGCCGTGCTGGACAAAGCCAAAGAAATGGGCGCCCAGGCCGTGTACTTAGAGAGTAATACTATCTTAAAGCCCGCCATTAGCTTGTATCATAAGCTGGGTTTTCAGAAAGTAGCACACCGGCCCACTCCCTACGCAAGGGCCAATATCCAAATGTCGATAAACGTTTAATAATGAACCTAAACCAAATCACTGTCCCGTCCCGAGATCTTTCGGTTGCTATTCCGTTCTATCAAAAACTGGGGTTTAAGCTGATTGTACATGCCGGTGCAGATTATGCGAGATTTATTGTACCTGATGGTGAAGCCACTTTTTCACTACACCGAGTGGAAGAATTGCCCTCGGGGGATGGGGTATGGGTATACTTCGAATGCGATAATCTGGAGGAGGAGGTAGCCCGGCTTGAGCAGGAAGGTGTAAACTTTACCCTCCCCCCTACTGATCAGTCCTGGCTGTGGCGAGAAGCCCGGCTACAAGACCCAGATGGCAACAAAATCATTCTATACCATGCCGGGGAAAACCGGAAGAACCCACCCTGGCGGCTTGATACCTAACGGGTACGATTGTCTTGTCGTACTTTGCTGAATATCGGGCATGCCACTCCTGCGTTTTAATATTGACGCATAAGTTATCCGCGTTAAAACATCGGAAATCGTAAAAACGAAAAAAGGCATCCCGCTAAGGATGCCTTCATGTATAAGGAAGTCTTATTGACTTAGTTAATCTCCATCAATTCGATCTCAAAGATCAGATCTTTGCCCGCCAAAGGGTGGTTAGCGTCCAAAACAATGTTGCCTTCGTTTACTTCTTTCACCACTACGTTCATCACACCACCATCCTGACGCTGCAGTTGTAACTGCTGACCTACGGTAGGGTTGATATCAGCAGGTACCTGGTCCTTGGGCACATCTACCAACATCTCTTCGCTATGGGGGCCGTAAGCGTCCTCGGGAGCTAGCTCTGCCGTCACAGTTTCGCCTACTTCCATACCTTCCACTGCTTTCTCAAAACCGGGGATCATTTGTCCTGCGCCCAATGTGAAACCCAGTGGCTCCCGCTCACGAGAAGAATCGAAAACCGAACCGTCTTTCAAAGTACCGGTGTAATGGACCTTTACATTGTCGCCTTTAGATGCGCCCATAATCTTATTGTTTGTGCTGTTTAATTTCCGAGCGAAGGTAGGGCATTAAAAGCCCAATGCCTACCACTAGCCCCTATACTTCCCCTTTAGCAAAAAGTGTTCGATTATGAGCGAAGAAAGTGTACGGTACTGAACACAAATTTTCGTAACATCGCCAAAATCTTGCCTCTAGCCCTATTAAGGGAAGATTTCCAGTTTGGCACCATTTTTACCTTATCCTTTCCCAATCATTGATAACTACCATGGCTACGGAAAAAGAAATTGGCAAAATCCTGATCATTGATGACGACGAAGACGTGCTGTTGGCCGCAAAGATGCTACTGCGGAAGTACGCCCGGGAAGTCATCATTGAGAAAAACCCCAAGAAAATCCCTTTCCTGATGAATAATGACACGTATGATGTCATTCTGCTGGATATGAACTATAGCAAGGATACTACCAGCGGCAAGGAGGGTTTTGAGGCGTTGAAAACCATCCTCAGCATGGATCCCAAGGCCGTGGTTATCCTGATTACCGCCTTTGGAGATGTTGAAATGGCTGTGCGTGCTCTCAAAGAAGGGGCAACCGATTTTGTATTAAAACCGTGGCAAAACGAAAAGTTGCTAGCCACCATTTCGGCAGCTTCCAAACTCAAAAAATCCTATAATCAGGTAAAAGAATTAGAGACGGCTAAGTCTGCTCTACAGGAAGCTGCCAATAAGCCCTTTCAGGATATAATAGGGCAAAGCCCTGCCATGCAGCGGGTATTTGAGGTGATTGAGAAAGTAGCACAAACCGATGCCAACGTACTGATACTGGGAGAAAACGGAACGGGTAAAGAGCTGGTAGCCAGAGCTCTACACCAAAGATCCGCTCGTAAAGACAATGTTTTTGTATCGGTTGACATGGGAGCTATCACCGAGACCCTTTTCGAAAGCGAACTGTTTGGGCACAAAAAAGGTGCTTTTACTGATGCTAAAGATGACCGGGTGGGTCGGTTTGAAGCCGCCAATAAAGGCTCCATCTTTCTGGATGAAATCGGGAACCTGAGCCTACCCCTGCAGAGCAAACTACTTACCGTATTGCAAAGTAGGCAGGTAACCAGAGTAGGTAGCAATAAGGTGACCAACATTGATGTACGACTGGTAAGCGCTACCAATATGCCGTTGTACGACATGGTAGGTGAAAACACTTTCCGTCAAGATTTACTTTATCGCCTCAACACTGTAGAAATCAAGTTACCCCCCTTGCGTGAGCGAGGCGAGGATATTCCTCTACTGGCCAACCATTTTTGTGAGGTATACGCCAAAAAATATCGCAAGCCTACCCCTACCATCGATAGGGAAACAATGCAGAAGTTGCAAAACTACAAATGGCCCGGCAACATTCGGGAGCTACAGCATGCCCTGGAGCGCACCATCATTATGGCAGACTCGGATGTGCTGACCTCGGATGATTTTACCTTCTTGCGTCATGAGGCGAAGAACGAGGATGCGCCCTTGGAAAACGATGGTACACTGGAGGATATCGAGAAGAATACCATCAAACGGGCCATCGATAAGCACGGAGGCAATATCTCTAAAGCTGCTAAGGAGCTGGGCTTGACCCGCGCATCTTTGTACAGAAGACTGGAAAAGCATGGCCTCTAACAAGGGGGTTCAATATCGCCTATGGGTGCGGGTAGGGGCCTTAGCCATTACGCTGCTCACTGTGTATCACTTGGTATATCAGGGAAACAGTTGGATCACTGTGTTGATCTTACTGGGACTGACAGCCATACAGGTGGTATCGTTGGTGCAGTACCTGGACCGCAATACCCGCGAGGTATTGGACTTCCTGCATTCGCTCAAGATGGACGAGGTGAATGCACCCTTTAGCACGGACGACAAGGACCCAACTCGCCAAGAGCTGTACACGGCCTTCAATGAGGTACTGGCTATGGTGAAAGAGGTACGCACGGCACGCGATGAGCAGTACCAGTATTTGAAAAACATTGTACACCACGTAGGCATTGGCCTCATTACCTTCGATGCTCGAGGCGATGTACAAATAGTGAATACGGCGGCTCGCAAGCTGTTTGGCCGTTCAGAACTCCGAAACATCCGAGAGCTGGAAATGCTCAACCCTGCTCTGGTAGAAAGCCTCCGCCGATTGAAAACGGGGGGGCGTGATCTGGTACGTCTGGAACGCGAAGGAGACGTGGAGCAGCTCTCGGTGTATGCCATCGAGTTGACCCTTCGTGGCAAAGAGTTCAAGCTGGTTTCGGTGCAGAACATCCGCAGTGAGCTCGAGGAAAAGGAGATGGAAGCCTGGCAAAACCTGATCCGGGTGCTTACACACGAAATCATGAATTCGGTAACCCCCATCAGCTCCCTGGCCGGAACCGTTCGGGGTGAATTGGAGGGCCAGCTCACCAATGATCTGGAGGTGAATCCCATCCCCAACGATGAAATAGAGGACCTGTTCCAAGCAGTGGATACGATCCAACGCAGAAGCGAAGGACTCATCCGGTTTGTGCAAGATTTCAGAAACCTTACTCACATTCCTCAGCCTAATAAAACCAGGATCGAGGTACGCGAACTCCTACAGCCTACGGTGATGCTATTACAGCCTGAGGCAGAGGCTAAAGGTGTGAATCTCAGCCTTTCGGTAGATCCCGAGACCCTTTCGGTTATGGCTGACTCTGAGTTGATCGATCAAGTATTGATCAATCTAGTAAAGAATGCAATTCAGGCTTTTGATGAGGATCACGAAGGAGTGAAAGAAGTAGCACTTACCGCCACCGAAGATTCGCGGGGGCGGGTATTGGTGCACATTAAAGACAATGGAGTAGGCATAGAAGAGGATGCCTTGTCAAAGATTTTCATCCCCTTCTTTACTACCAAAAAGCAAGGCTCGGGCATTGGGCTTAGCCTAAGCCGGCAAATCATGCGTCAGCATGGGGGCAATATCTCGGTGAAATCGGTGGTAAACGAAGGCACCGAGTTTACCCTTAAAATCTAAGCGCTAGCGGTCTGCTTCCGGCGTTCGCGCCAGCGGAGCGCTACGCGCACCAGTAGGATGAGCACAGGAACTTCAACCAAGGGGCCAATCACACCCGCAAAAGCCTGATCTGAATTCAAACCAAATACGCCAATGGCCACGGCAATGGCTAGCTCAAAGTTATTGCCAGCAGCAGTAAACGAAAGTGCGGCATTCTGTGGGTATTCTGCTCCCAACCGGTTTCCTACCCAGAAGCTGATACCAAACATGAGCAGGAAGTAAATCACCAAAGGAACGGCCACCCGTACCACGGCGAGTGGTAATTGCACAATCAGATTGCCTTTGAGGCTAAACATAACCACAATGGTGAATAGCAGGGCAATCAAAGTGATGGGCGATATACGGGGAATGAAAATTTCCTGATACCACGAGTCTCCTTTGGCCTTTCTAAGCACATAGCGTGTAAGAAAACCCATACCAAACGGTAAGCCCAGATAAAGCAGTACGCTTTGAGCCACCTCCCCAATCGACAATTCGAAAGACAAGCCTTCCAGGCCTATCCAGGTGGGGAACACTGTCAGGAATAGGTAAGCATAAAAGCTATAGCCAAATACTTGAAAGATGCTGTTGAGTGCAACTAATCCAGCAGCGTATTCCCGGTTACCTTCGGCCAGCTCATTCCATACCACCACCATGGCAATACAGCGCGCCAGACCAATCAAGATAATCCCTGCCATATAGCCCGGTTCATCGCGTAGGAAGATGACCGCAAGCACAAACATAAGCAAGGGGCCCACTATCCAGTTGAGGAATATGCTCATACCCAAAAGCTTCCGGTTGCGGAATACCTTGGGGAGCTCCTCATAGCGGACCTTTGCTAATGGCGGATACATCATCAGGATAAGACCAACGGCCAAGGGGATATTGGTAGTGCCACTGCTAAGCGACTCTACGAATGTAGGAAAGGTGGGCAAGGCATAGCCCAACCCAATACCAATGGCCATCGCCAAGAAAATCCATAGCGTAAGCCAACGGTCCAAGAAAGACAGTTTTTTAGGTGCAGCCATCTGGGTCTTCCTATCCTTTTAAGGTTTGCATAACATAGGCCATCTCGGTGGCTATCTGCAAGGAGCGCTCATCATATCGGGCCTGCTCCTCAACCGTACCATCGGCTACTTTAGGATCCTCATAAGTAAGCGAGATCCGCTTTTTAGCGCCCGGCACAAAGGGACAATTGGCATCCGCCTCAGAGCAAGTCATCACCGCCGCTTTATTGTCAGTAGGGATGGTAGCGTCATCATATACTTTACTGAATGCCTCCAGCGCTTCGGCGCCATCACTAAACCGAACCAAGTAATGGGGGTTCTCCCCACCGGGGTTATCAATCTGAAAACCAATCCGCTCCAATGCTGCTACCGCCCGAGGATTGAAAGCTGTAGTTTCGGTGCCTCCGGAGTACGTACGAATGCCCTCCAAGCCAAAATAATCGGCCATGGTGGCGGCCCAAATCTGCCCAAAGTGACTTCTTCTACTATTGTGCGTACAAATGAAAACCAGGTTAACGGGTAGACTTTCAGCCTTTTGATTCTGCACAAAGTCCACCACCTGATTCAAGATTGGCTTTCTAGATTCAGGGATTTGGCCTATACCAGCCATGGCCTTTTCAACGTATTCGGTAATCGTTGTGAACATGATATTCTCTGTGAAAGAAATACTACACACCTTGAATTAGGATAGCAATATTGCAATGCTTTCTCACGAATATCGGTTCCCGATATATTATTTTTTTATGTACTCTTTGCCACATGCACCAAACGTAGCTGATGGGGGCTCGTTTTGGGCACGCGTTCAATTTGTCCGCGTGCTTCTAGGTCAAGTTTTACGGAGGTAATGTACCACACCACTTTCCCATCAAAGGTACCTTGAAGATCGTCGTATGCCTGATCTGCCAAGTCACTGAAGGTAATATTCGGATGAGCCTCAAGTTTCTTCAGAATATATTCGGCAATCACATCATACCTACGTTTTAGGATATTCACCCCAGCCTTGCCTTGTGGATGTAGGGTCAGAATCTTTTCTTCTGCCATATCAAAAAATGTTGATGATAATAAAAGTAAAAAGTCTAATCGCCAATTAACACCCCAAAATCTCATAACTCATTGGGATCGATACCTTTACACCTTACAATTTCTCTACAACCCCATATACCATGATCCATCTCCAGCTGTACCTGATCTTGGTTTTTTTTCTAATTACCCCATTTATGGCTAATGGTCAGAGTCTTGATCCTGAGGAGATTACCCAAAAAACACTAACCTTAGAAAGATTGAAAGGAGAGCCGCTCCCTAGGTTCGAGGTTACTGATTTGCAAGGCCAAAAATTGGATAGTCAAGCCATGGTAGGCAAGGTATTGGTCTTGAACTTTTGGTTTATTGGTTGCAAACCTTGCACAGAGGAAATGCCCGAATTAAATAAGATTGTGGCAGAACAATCTAGTGATGAGGTAGTCTTTTTAGCCTTTGGGCTTGACTCCTCACACCGAATCGAAGGTTTTCTGGAAGGCCACCCATTTCATTACCGACTCATCCCAAATAGTCGTGATTACGCTTCTCAAACTTTGGGGGTTGTAATGTATCCTACCCATGTGGTAGTAGACAAAAGAGGCATTGTTCAATATGTGCACGTAGGCTACGGTACCGGAGCCATGGCCAAGCTGAAGAGAGCGCTCAAGAAAGCCTTGAAATAAAAAGCCCGATACAAGTACATAGCATCGGGCTTTTATTGACAAGCTAAACCTTACAAACTGAAGGTAACAGGTACAATCAACCGAATCGCAATGGGTTGGCCGTCCTTGATGGCCGGATCCCAGTACCCTGAGGTAGCCCTAATCCCTCTTAGTGCTTCCAGTTCCATTTCAGCACGGGCAACTGCCTCTTGGGGGCGTACTTCAATGGATTTTTCTATTTCCACATCCTTCACTTCCCCCTCTTCCGTAAGCATGAAGCCCACATAGATTTTACCTTCTAATCGAAGCTCCTTAGCTCTTTCAGGATAGCTCATTTCCGCCCCCATCAGTTGCCCGAGCGCGGTCTGCCCTCCACGAATACTGGGTGCCCTATCCAAATTGGTTTTCATCGCCACCGCATCATCTGATGAAGTGGGAGGAGCCGTAATTTCTACTTCCTTTCGCAGGTCCGCCAAGAACTCCATGGCCCGCTGGCGATCAACTTGGTTCTCTATGCCTTCTATCTCTACCGTCAGGTCCCCTACCCTGGCACGCAAGCGGTTTTCGTGGATCTCGATATACTCTTCCGAACCTGGGGTAGGCACTTCATCTTGCAAAATGAAGATATCTAAACGTCCTAACTCTGCTTTAGGCTCAATTAACGTATTGGGGAAATCTTCGCTGATCCAAGCATCGGTTTTTTCACAGCTGAACACACCCAGCATAAGCGCAATCAATGGGAATAACATACGGAATCGCTTATTGCTAGCCTCGTAGGACTTCAGCTTCAGCATCTCTAAGCGCTTAAATACCTGTGACTTGTTGAAGTGGCTCCCCAGGTTTAAGTCCATTTGGTAAAGCACTTGCTTGGCCAGCAACCTACCGTAGGCCAAGGAATTAGCATTTTTGATAACCTCAGCATCAGCCAAATACTCGTGCGTTTCGCTTAGCCGGCGTTTGACCAGATGTACCAAAGGGTTGAACCAAAACACCACCTGAAAGAGCTCCATCAGGATTACGTCAGCTGTATGCTTTTGTCGAATGTGCACTGCTTCGTGGTTAAGTATATGGTCTCGATCTGCTTTCGAGAGTGGCAGTGAATTATCGAAGAAGAGGTACTTGCCAAAAGCAAAGGTGGGTAGTTGGCCTTCGGTATTGATCACGGGTATGCCATTCCAATGGTCACCGTCTGTGTCAGACAATCCTATCAGCCGATTCATAGTGGCTAACTGGTGTATGAGTCTGCTCGCAAAAAAGCCAAAACCCAAGGCATAAACGATGATCATCACCCAGGAAATAGGGGTCAGCATTGGCTTAAGCTCGCTGGTGCCGTTGGTAAGATCTACTACCTGCACTCCTGATAGCGTTTCCATCCACAGCTCAGCTGTTTCAGGTGACTGCCACGGCCCAGGAATATTGAGAGCAGGAATCACCAAAGAGGCAGGAATAGAAGCCAGCAGGTACCACCGGGTGGGTGAAAAACACGTTTCGGTGCGTAACGCTAGGCGATAAAAGAGATAAAATCCGCTCAGGCATAGAGCCGACTCAAGCAGATGGCTGACTAGCTGTTCCATCTTCTTCGTTGTTTTGGCTGTTAGTTTCTGGCTCTTGGATATCGTTTTCTACCCATTTCATTAGCTCATTCACATCTTGCACATCCAGATTATTTTCTTTAGCGAAGAAGGAGACTAAACGCTCAAAGGACCCATTGAAGTAGTTCCCGAGAAAGTTCTTCAAATAGAAATGGCTGTAATTGTTACGCTCAACCAAGGGGAAATACTCATGCGTCTTGCCGTAGGCGGTATAGCCAACAAACCCCTTCTTTTCCAGAATCCGCACTATGGTACTTACAGTGTTGTAGGCTGGTTTGGGCTCAGGCATCTCTGCTAATACATCCTTAACAAATGCTTTTTTGAGTTTCCAAAGAATCTGCATTACCTGCTCTTCTGCCTTAGTAAGTTCTTTCATACGGTGAGGGATTTATGCTATTATCCCGAAATTAAAACTATTGACTTAGTTTACAAACTACCCGGTTAGTTATTTAGCTATGTTGTTAGTTTACAAACGGAATTTCTATTGGCAGGTTGAGCTCTCTGCAAAATAATAGCAGCATCAACAAAGAATCCGCCTTTGAAATATCATGAAATATTAAAGATTAGCTTGTCTAATTCCCTTTTACGACTTTAGAACACCTACTAAAACGCACCCAAGCAAATGAGTCTCCCCTCCAACGAAGTTGTTCTGTTACAGAAGCACAAGGCTACCCCTATATTACTTTTCACGTTTCAAGGTGAGTTGTCAAAACATACCGCTCACACGCTTATTCATAAATGGAACAACTTCCATAAACAATACCGTACACGACGGTTTATTTTGATATGGGATGCCACCGGAATGACCGGTTATGACCCTGCGGCACGTTCCCAATGGCAACGGATGATGAAGGAAGTACGTGACAAAATTGACAAGATTTATTTGGTGTCCGACAAACGAGTTATCCGGTTAGGCGCCAATTTGATGTCCATGTTTTCGAAACTTACCATCAAACCAGTGATGAGTTTGCCAGAGATTACTGAATTGGAAACTCAACACACTTTGGCAAGCTAAGAGGTTAGAAAGTTCGGCATTGTATGATCAATCCCCGATCTAAGCATGCTCAAATATCGTGGAGATATTTTCAGTCAAACTGAGCCCGGTGGTGTAGGGGAATGACTTTGCTTTCCTCAGTTTCCTCTTCTTCCATTTCATCTTCTGGCTCATCAGCTAGAAGGGCTTCAGCACGGGTCATCTTCATATTGGGCAACTCCAGTGTAAAGGTGGTACCCTGCCGGTATTCGGACTGTACGGTGAGGCTGCCATTAAGTTTTTTAGCTACACTTTGGGCTACATAAAGCCCCAAACCACTACCGTCGGAAAGTTCAGAGGCTCGGTAAAACATATCGAAGATCTTATCGAGATAGGGCGCTTCGATACCTATACCATTATCCTGAATCACCATCTTGATCCGTTCACGATCTACCCATATCTCTAGCCGTACATACGGATTGTATTTGCCTACATCGTGATATTTGACCGCGTTGCTGATAAGATTGCCTAGTACAATGGACAGTCTCATGGCATCAGAGTATATTGGGGTCTGGGATTTTACGTCTAAAGTGATACGCACTCTCTCCAGATTTTTCATAAAACGGAGGTTCTCCACAATCTCCCTCACCATCTCATGCAGGTTGATCAGCTTACGCTCAACCTTCATTCGATCATTTCTAGAGTAGTGAGTTAAGTCTCGAATAAACTTATCCAAGCGATGAACCCCTTTCTCCATCAGCTCAAAATACCGAGGCAACTCTACCGCCTTGGCCTTCCTGGCCAAATTCACCAGCCCTAGAATGGAAAGCAGCGGAGATCGCATATCATGCGAAGCCTTATAGATGAAGCTATCCAACTCAAAATTGGCTTGCTCCAACTGGTGCTCAGTTCTTCTGCGTGCTGAAATATCATGCAGGTTGAGTACGATACCCTTTACCTCCAGGTCGTCCAATAAATTAGTCGCCAGCACTTCAAAATAGAAACTCACACCCGCCGCACTTTTAATGACCAGAGTCTTTACTTCCTCTTGCTCCCCTACTGTACTTACTCTGTCCAAAGCAGCATTGGCAGCCTCTTGGTAGGTCTCGTCAACCAATTGGATGAAGGAAGTGCCTAGTAATTTGGCTGGGTCAATTTGGAGCAATCGCTCTAGTGAAGGGCTCATGTAGCTAATTCGGTAAGCCGCATCCAAAATGAGAACGATGTCCCGGCTATTCTCAATTAAAGCACGAAACCGCCGTTCACTTTGGATTAGCGCTTCTTCTACTGCCTTACGCCTCGAAACATCCCTAAGAATTACTTGAGAATAATCATTAGGAATAGACCGAATACTCATTTCCAATACCACCGAGGTTCCATCAGCCTTTACAAAGGTCCGCTCCATAAGCTCCTCAGCACCGTTGATATTTTCCAAACTAACTGACTGGCTATCTGACCTTTGAGGTGCCAGTAAGTGAAGAAAGGCTTTCCCAACCAGCTCTTTCACCGACTGACCAAATAGCAAACCCGCCTTGCTATTAGCTTCAATTATTTTGCCTTCTTGATCAAATAAGAGAATTCCATCAGAAGCTTCCTCCATCAGCAACCGATACTTTACCTCTCGTTCTTTCAAAGCTACACGGTGCATCAATTGCCCAGTGATGTTAGAGATAGCGAAGTATAAAAATATTTCCCTGCCTACCTTCAGGTTCCGGATATGCAACTCTCCCCAGAATATTTCCCCCAAAGAATTGTTAAACTCTACGGTATCGTGCCAATACCCCTTTTCTGTGGCTGTATTGAGAATACGCTCAAAAGCTGACTCACCGTAGGTCTCCTGCAAATAACCATACATGGACTGGCCTACAACTACACTTCTATTAGCCACCAACAGTTCGCCACTCCGTTGATTCATATCCACAATTCTCCCCTGCAGGTCAGTAATAATAAGAGCATTGTCCGCTTTTCGGTAAAAGGATTGCAGCAAATCGTCCTTTTCTCTCAATTGGCTTTGGGTCTGAAATTTGAGCCGGAGATAAAGAGAGCCTGCTATCCCTACTGCGCCCATTACCAAAAAAGGGTATAAAATCTCTTGCCAGTCAGATCCATACAGGTATATCAACTGGATAAAGAACACCACCAAAATCGTGCTTATATAAACCAAGTAGGATTTTGTGCTTTCGAAAAAAATGCTGGTTAATAATACGGTAGTACCAAGACCAAAAAGCAAAACGTAATTGGTACTCCAAATGGTGATCATCCACAGAATGGTTCCGATCATAAAATAGAATCCACCGTACACCCATTTAATGAATACCCGTGGTTTAAGCGGTTTACGACGAAACGTAAGTAGAAACAACCCAAACATTACCACCGGCACACTGATGATCATTACAGCTGAAGGCGTAATGTGGGGTACGTAGAACTTAATAGAGGCTTGCAGAATAAACCAAGCGATACTTAATAATAGGAGCAGCAGCCGGAAATTCTGGCGCGTATCATGCCTAAGCTTGTCTTCGCGTGTGCGAAAAGCTGTGGATAGCAAAGAAACCCCTTTCATCGTGATTTATAGGTCGCCAAAAAGAATACATTTTCCTCTTGGTATCATTCAACATACGAAAAAAGGATGGCTTGGTAAAATGCACTATTACGAAAGCTGAACGGCCGGGAGTTTGCCAACCTCCTCCGAAAACCGCTCCAATAAAGAGTATGGTACTCCTAATTTAACTTTACAATCCGCCTCAAAAACTTGCTCTTCTATCTTCACGGGGTATTCATCCAGTAGCCGCATGACCTCCTGGGTATTCTCATAAGGATATGCCAATGTCACAATGTCCCGAACAACACACTCCTTCACGACAGCTTGCTGTAAAGCCTCATGAGCTGCCACACGATAGGCATGTATGAGTCCACTTACCCCTAGTTTGGTTCCACCAAAATATCGAACCACCACCACCAAGGCATCTGTAAGGTTAGCAGACCTGATCTGACCCAGAATTGGATCTCCAGCTGAGTGATTGGGCTCGCCATCGTCATTGGCCCGAACATGTGTGCCTTCGGAGCCTAATCGCCAGGCATAGCAATGGTGCCTGGCATCATAATATTGCTTCTTAAGAGTTTCCAAATGCACCCGAATCTCATCCTGATTGGTAGCCGGGTAGGCATAACTAATGAACTTACTCCCCTTTTCTTTATAAAACCCCTCCCCAACGGAAGCAATGGAATAGTAAATATCAGATTCAGGAATGGAAATCATTGAGTAAAAGTAGTGGAATATTCCTTCGTGTAAGCCCAAAAAAGAAGCCAGGCACAAAGACCTGGCTTCAAAACAATATTTCCAAGAACACCTAGATGGCTAGCGTTCCCTTATTATCTCAACCATAGTTTTAAATACGAACTCGCTATTCTGGGCAGCCCCTGTCATTGGCTGTAGCGTGACGAAGTATACTCCGTCAGGCAACTGTTGATTATCGGTGCCTCCGGTTCCGTCCCATACGTTAACACCATTATCATAGTTTGGCACCCGTTTGATTATATCACCCCAGCGGTTGTACACAATCAACTCGAAATCAAGACTCGAGGTGGTTTGAATAAAGCTCAGGTTGCCAATCTGTAAGTTGTCATTGATGTTGTTACCATCTGGCGAGAAAGCCGTCGGTATGAATACCAATGTATCTGCCGCTACCTCTACGAACAGGGTAAATTCGCATCCTAATGAATCCAAGAAGTCTAACTGATATTCACTGTCTTCCAGTTCTTCGAAGGTAATCGAATAACCATTGGAGTTAAGAGTGATAATATCAACATCCTCCTCTCGGTAACTTACATCCAGACCTATCAGATCCACGGTGTAAGGAGCCGTTCCCCCAACGATATCCAGGATCTGGATTTTACCCGTGTTGGGTAAGCGGCCGGGTTGGTTACTTTCCGTGATGATCGGGTTCTGCGTATTGGTGTTAAGCTGAAACCGGTCAGGCGCACCAATGGTGATGTCCTCCTCTTGAGAGCTAGCACATTCACCATCGCGTCGAAGTTCTATGGTATAGGTTCCTTGACTCAAATCACGCAACAGATATTCTCTGGCCTCTAGATTGGTTTCTACCAAAGAACCATTCACAAAGAGCGATAGATCATCTGAGTTTCCTATGCCTCCACGAACATCCGTCAATAGAATCTCTCCATCTTCAATATCATGGCAGGTCATGTCACTAGAAGTGAACTCGTACGAAACGGGTTCGTAACCAAACACTTCCACAGTTTGGACATTAGGACAGTTGGTCTCAGCATCTCCAGACCGGATGAAGATGTCGTAGGTCCCGGGTTCTAATCCTTCAATGAAGAATGGATCGTTTTCTATTTGCTGGAAGGGTTGATCCAAGGCCAGCGAGAAGAAATAAGGACCACCATTTCCACGTATGCTATCTATCCGGATACGACCATCGCCGCCATCTCCTATGCAGCTTGCACTATCTGCAGTGGCGTTGAAGATCACAAGATTAGGAGCGTCCACGGTAAACTCGAATTCTTGTGTACAACCGTTCACATCTTCTAGTGAGAAGACATGTACACCTCTGCCTAATCCAAGAATAGTGCTATCTGAATTATATGTGTATCCAAAGCCGTCCACAGCAAAATTTACATAGGGCTGCGTACCTCCAGTGAAGAGTGGGATTTTCACTATCCCATCGTTGTTATCACAGGTGGCAGGCTGAACGGTTTCAAAGACCGAAGTGATTTGTATCGGAGCCCTCTCTTCTACAATAACAGGGACCGGTGTCACACAGCTCGGGTTTTCAGCATCCCTTACAAACAAGGTGGCAAATCCTGCTACCAAGTTCCTGCGTACCGGATCGGTGATATTACCATCGGCAAAGGAGCCGTCTGTACTATACTCAAAGTTACCTGAACCGCCTGAGGCAATTATCTGTACTGAGCCCAAGCTATCTCCTGCACAAAGAATAGTATCCACTACCACTGCCTCGGCTATCAAGGCAGGCACGCCCAGGAAGTCAAAGGATCCGGAAATTATACATCCTTCATTTCCAGCTATGGTATCCGCAATAGTCCAGTCGTATCCACCAGCTCCCAAGCTATCAAAGGAAGTGATGCCTGATACGGTAAGTGTTTCGTTTACACTACCACCGTTAGTAAGAATAAGCGCATAGGTTCCAGATCCGCCATCAGGATTAATCGTGAATTCACCAAAGCCATCGCAACCAGGTTCACTGGTGGTAAACGATGCTGAGAGGGCCCCTTCATTATTCTCTACCGTGGCTGTTCTGGCTGGTGCCATGCATATTTCTACACCGCCCACATTACGAACCAGAACCGTATAATCTCCTGCTGCCAAGCCAGTAGCTTCTGCCAGATCCGGAATGTCAAAGCTGTTCCATACGGTATCTGTATCACCAACCGCGATCACCGCCCACTCGTTGTCATCCCTTCCCAAAGAGCCCATCACAATGCCAATGGTTCCATTCTCAAAACCATCACAGGTAGTATTGGTGGTATAGATTCCTGGAATTCTGAACGAATCACAATCGAAGTCACAAGTAGGATCGCTGGAAGTGCTTCCACTCTCCGTATCCGTAGTACCGGCACCGCAATCGTTCAGTGTGGCAATCGACACCTGATACACCGTACCGAAGCTCAAGCCATTCAGCGTAGTGCTCGTGGTAGCCGCATCTACATCCAGAGTATTCGTAATGCCATTGCCCGAGTAGGTGATTCTATATCCTGTAGCATCGCTCACACTGGTCCAGCTAATGGGCAGCGTAGTACAATCCCCGACACCCACATTAAGCGTAGGAGGTGCCAGTGTCGACTCGGTAGTCAGGCTTACAGTATTGCTCTCGGCTGTGTTACCACAAGTGGCATCTTCACCAATCACACGAGCAAAGTATTGGGTACCATCAGTGACCCCTGAACTTACGGTAAAGCTGTTGCCAGGCTGACCTGACAGGTTCACCACAAAGGTGCCAAAGGTAGGATCAGTTGATACCTGTACAAGGTAGCTGTCCACCGGAATAGCATTCCAACTAATGGTGAAATCACTACAGCCTATGGCAGTAACCGTTACCGTAGGAGGATCAGCCGTTGTAGTACCTGTTTTACCGCTATCCTCGAAGAAGGCTCCATCATTTCCACAAGCATCAGTCGCTGCCACTCGGTAGAAGTAGAGGCTATCTGCTTCTAGTCCACTGAATGCCGCACTCTCCGAAGCAGTAGTGATGGTTCCAATTACATCCGTGAAAGCTGCGTTGGTAGCCAACTCTACAGTGTAGCTAGCGGCACCGCTTACGGCATCCCAAGTAAGGCCAAATCCACTACAAGAGGCTGTAGCTATTTGGATATCGGTAGTAGTACCAATGGTGTTCACGGTGGTAGCAGATGCGGCCGTAGAAGCAGCACTTTGCCCGCAAGTTGCGTTCTCGGTGTACACATGGAAGAAGTATTCTACTCCGCTGGTTAAGCCAGTCACTAAATAACTGGTACCCAAGACTGTTGTCGAATCAATTCGGCTGGTCAAGCCAACATCATCAAATACCTCAATGGTATATCCCGAAGCACCACCAACGGGCAACCAACTAGCAGTAAACTGATCGCATTGAACATCCGATGCTACCAGTACTGTAGGAGGCAATGAGGTATCTGTGGTGGTAAAGGTGAAGGTGGAAGAATACGCTGAGGTATCCCCACAAACATTGATTTCACGCACCCGGAACGAGTATGAAGTGCTAGTGGATAGCCCACTCAGGTTCAGGAAGGTCTCCGTAGTACTTTGGTTTTCTACAATTGGACTAGCAAACGTGCCGTCCAAATCATAATCTACCAAATAGGTACTACCACTTCCTCCACCGTCGGACATCCAGGTGATTACTGCTCCATCACAAGATTCACCGAAGCTAGACAATGCTACCGGTGCGTTGGGCGAAGCGACTGCATTAAGCGCTACCGTATCAGAGTTGATACTCTCACCACAATCATTGCTTACCCGAACACGGGCAAAGAGGGTAAGGTCGGTTGGCACTCCGGTCACGGTGAACTCGGTTGCATTCGTCACGGTCACATCAGACAATCCGCCGAATATGGTAGTGAAGTCACTATCCTCGGCAATGTCTACAACAAATACCGTATCAGTTGCCGGATCTGCAGGGGTCCAGCCAAAGACTACTTCTCCACAATCTTGACTTACCTGGAAGGCCGTATCTACCGGGGTCGCAATAACTCCATCATTATTGATAGTAAAGCTTATAGTAGAGCTATTGGTACACCCTAAACTATCCGTCATGGTGAGGAAATAGGTATCTACAGCCAAAGCCGTAAGGTTAGGCGTAGATGCACTAAACGAGGTGTCGGCATTGAACCAGAAGAAGGAATAACCACCATTACCGCCGGTGGTATCCGTCAGAGTAATGCTTCCATCATCCAATCCACAAGTAGCATCCACTACATCGGCCGTTACAGTAATATCCTCAGGACCATCAACGGTGAAGGTCTGGAAGGTCGAACATCCGGAGGCATCTGTGATCGTTACCACATAATCTCCTGCCGTTAATCCGGTAATGGTATCATTCGTCTGACTAGTCCCTGTCCAGGAAATAGAATAAGGAGGTGTACCGTTGGCAATCAATAAAGCGATTTCACCATTACTATCCCCAAAACAGGTAACATCTGACACTACACTACTGTCGATAGTTACATCCGAAGGTTCTGAGATAATGATATTAGATATTGAATCCTGGCACAAATTAGCATCTGTGACAATCACCGTGTAGATACCAGCTCCTACATTGTCCAAGGTGTCATTGGTTTCACCGGGTAGCACACCATTAGTGTCTTTCCATTCAAAGGTAAACCCTCCAGCACCCCCGGTAGCTTCCACGATAATCCTACCATCGGTAAGCCCGCAGGTGGATACATTCCTTACTGTTTCTGCCAATACTATGTCTGGAGATTCAAGAATGGTTACCGTACCCATTGCCGTACAGCTATTGGCATCTGTTACAACTACCGTGTAGGTATCAGCAGGCAAAGCTGACGGGTCCTCTGTTCCTGTAGAAGCTACTACTTGGTTGGACGAATTCCTCCAATCGTAAGAGAACGGAGCTGTTCCGCCAATCACCGTGAGATCAATACTTCCTGTAGAATCACCATGACAATTCACATCTACTCTAGAGAAACTCAAGCTAGTGATTCCACCAGGCTCGTTGAGATCAATATTCAACACATCCACTGAGCAGGTAGCCGCATCTGTTACGGTAACAGAATATGTACCACCCCCTACACCAGTCAGGTTTTGGTTGGTACTGCCATCACTCCAAAGGAACGAATATGGGCCGGTACCGCCAGAAACCGCCAGGGTGATTGAACCATCGGTGGCTCCACAGGCAGAAGGATTATTCGGCGTGGGAGTCACCACAATTTCAGGATTCTCTGTAACCACGAAGGATTCAATCAATTCACAACCCGTTGCCAAGTCGGTAACGGTCAGAATGTAAGTTCCCGCCTCCAGGTTGGCTATATCTTCATTAGTAGAGGTAAATCCATTCGGCCCTGTCCAATCAAAATCCAAGGTTCCACCCCCACCACTCACTGACACATCAACGGCACCGTTAAACTCTCCGAAACATCCGGCAGGAGTAACTAGTGAGGCATCCAAGGTGATACCACTGGGTTCAGTTACTTGAATGTCTACCAACGAATCAGAACAACCATTGCCATCAGTAACAACCACCGTATACAGGCCAGCAGCCAACGAGGAAATATTGTCAGCGTCAGGTGCTGTAAAGCTACCATCAGTGCTGCTAGACCATACATAAGAGTAGCTACCATCGCCGCCAGTTACTGTTACCGTGATGGATCCATCATCAGAACCACAGCTAGACAGATTTGTAACGGCCGGGGTGATCGAGAAGGGGTCCGGTTCGTTTACGGTTTCGCTAGCACTGAACGAACACAAAGTAGCATCAGTCACTTCAACTCGATAGGTGCCAGCAGCCAGGTTGCTAAGCACAGAGTCCGTACCAATTAGGGTATTTGTGGCATCAAACCACTGGTAGGTATAGGGAGCTGTTCCTCCAGAAGGATTTGCTTCCAAACTACCTGTGCTTTCACCATTACACAAGGGCTCTGTTTTATCGAAGGTAACGTCGGTAATACCGCCGGGCTCCACCAAGTTAATGTTCGCTGTATCTACCGTACAGCCTAATGAATCAGTAATGGTCACCGAATAGGTACCAGCACCCAATCCGGTAAGGTTCTGGGTGGTGGCCCCGGTATTCCACAGGAAGCTATAAGGCGTTGTACCTCCACCTACTACTAGGCTGATAGAGCCGTCTGAGGCACCGCAAGCAGTAGGGTCTACTGGAGTAGGTGCAACAGTTAGCTCAGTAGGCTCACTGATTGTCAATCCACTCAACGTAAAGTCACATCCCAAAGAGTCCGTAACCGTAACCGCATAAGTTCCTGCAGGTACATTCTCCAGATCTTCGCTATTACCCACTACATTGAGCCCGGCATCCGTCCAAACAAAGGTATTATCACCATTACCGCCAGCTACTGAGATATAGATTGCACCGGTAGCATCGCCAAAGCAGTTCACATCCTGGGTAGAATCTACCGAGGCCAACAAAATAGCTGGTTCATCCACTACCATGGCGATGGAATCTTTACAACCGCTAAGGTCCTCTACCGTTACCCAATAGTTGCCTGCAGCAAGGCCTGTCCGATCAAGGTCTGTGGTATTACCATCGCTCCACAAAATAGTGTATGGAGCAGGACTACCCGTAACCGTTATATCAATTTCACCATCCGTATCCCCATTACAGGTAGCATTCGTGACATCTGCCGACAGGCTCACACCGGGCAGCACTGTATTGGTGATCACATTGGATGAATCCGAGCAACCGTTCAAGTCTGTGATAACTACCCGGATCAAATCTCCATCTTCCAGGGTATCGATGGCCAAGGTATCGAACGTAGAACTCTGGATGGAAACCCCATTCAGAAGGAAGTCATAGTTGAGCAATCCTGCTGGGGCACCCGTGAAGACCACTTCTTCACCCGCACATATGGTATTATCTGCATCTGATGAGGTCAATACTGCAGTGGCAGGCGTGTTAACCTTCCAAATCAAGGTATCACTAATCGCAGAACATCCTCCATCACCAAAGGCTTCCACATACACAGAGTCTCCATCGGTTAGGATGTTGGTCATGAAGCTATTGGACACTCCTGCTTGAGCCAAGCCTCCGTTAATATAGAAAGTGTAGGTGGTGGCACCCGTAGCAGTGGCGGTCATCGTCACCATATCCCCTACACATATGGTTGTATCAGGATCGTTGGACGCAATTGAAACCGTGATATTGGGTACTTGGAAGCTAGGCAATCCGAAATCGCTGAAGCAACCGCTGGAATTTACAACGCGCACACTCACTGAATCACCGTCCGTTAATACCACTTTCCACTCTTCAGTAGTCAGGGAATCCGCAAAGGCTCCGTTCAAGAAGAATATATAGTGATCCATGCCCAGCGGAGAAGCCGTGAAGGTGACCGAATCTCCTTCACATACGATTCCATCGGCATCATCACTTACGAGACCGGCTACTGGAGTAGGATTCAGCGTTACCGTAACGGTAGTAGCAGAGTCGCCACAAGCCGTCCCGAATACCGTGTAGGTAAAGCGGTAGGCTCCGGTTCCTACATCAATTGAGGTCTGGTTAGGATTGAAAGTCCCCGTAAAGGGATCTAAACCAATTGCTCCGTCTAAATCTGACCAAGTGCCCAGAGAGTCGCCTCCGGAGATCAAATCATCGAGATCGAACAAAGTAACATCATCGCATATTGCCGTATCGGTACCTACACCAGAAACAGGTTGTCGCTCGGTATTAATAGTGATCGTGGTATCTAATGTTACCAACGCACACAAGGTCCCGTTGATGGCATCGAAACCGAAGGTGGTAGTATCAGCAATCGGACCTACACCAAAAAAGACGAGGTCTCCTCCATTACCAATTAGCGTATCCAGATTCACCGCATTCGTCAAATCCTTCAGGATATATTCTACACCATCTTCGCTGCTCTCAATGGTAATATCAACGGTTTCACCTTCACATACCAAGGCTGCACTTGCAGTTACATTCAATGTAGTGTCAGGGATGGCATCGATGCGGACTACGAAAGTGCTATCCATCAACGCAGGAGGGCAAATGCCTCCATTGTCCGCCTGAACGGAAATCACGGAGCTATCGGCAATGCCGGTCAGTGGTCCGCGCAGTGTCAGGGGGTTACCGTCGCCTATCGCAGTAATAGAAGTAGCTACTCCATCATCCATCACGGTATAAGTGATACCCAATTGGCTACCGTCTAGTTCCACAGTTAAGCTATCCGTTTCACACAGAGTGGTGTCCGTAGTCAGCACGGTCACCGTATCAATCTGCGAAACGTGGATAGTAAGTAAAGTATCCAGTCTTACCACATCGCAAGATCCATTATCGGCATCAAAGGCGAACACCGTAGTAGCAGATAGCACCGGGGTAGTGAAGACGAGGTTGGCTCCCGTACCCGTGATGGTATCCAGATTGATGCCATTGGTAGTATCTATCAGGATATAATCAACACCG
This sequence comes from Cytophagales bacterium, assembly GCA_003454975.1. GTDB lineage: Bacteria > Bacteroidota > Bacteroidia > Cytophagales > Cyclobacteriaceae > DMST01. The sequence goes on from DMST01000256.1 coordinate 35,339, forward strand.
GTTTCGCTATTAACCACGGTCAGGTCTACCGTTTCACCCACACAGATGGAGTCAGAAGTAGCAGTTACCGAAAGGGTAGTATCCGGGATGGGCAGTACGGTGAGAACGAAGGTGCCATTCATGGTATCCACCGGACAAATACCTCCGTTATCAGCCACTACGATGATGGAAGAAGCACCACTAAAGCCCGCTGCTGAAGCATCGATAGTCAACGGTCCTCCAGGACTCAACGAATCGTAAGGAGTCACGACATTGTTGGTAGAGTCCACCAAAGTATAAGTCACCCCTGCCTGGCTATTGTCCAGACTTACGGTGAAGGTACCGTCTTCGCAAATGGTAGTGTCGGTGGTCAGTACATTCTGAATATCGATCTGCGATACATTAACCGTAACGGTAGTATCGAGGCTCAACTGGCTGCACAATCCATTGTCCACCAAGAATCCAAATTCGGTGGTGGCTACCAGTGGATCAGTAGTAAAAGGCAAATCAGCTCCAGTACCGATGGCTGTATCTAGATTAACCCCGTTCGTTACATCACGGAAGATGTATTCAATACCCACCTCACTGCTCACTACGGTGAAGTTTACGGTTTCCCCTACGCAGACATCATCATCCGAAGCGGTAATACCTACCGTTACATCGGGAGCTGGGTTAGTGACAATCTGTTCGTAATCATTCAACCACACCGAGTCACAAGTACCGTTAACAGCATAGAAACCAAAAACAGTAGTGGCTGTCACCACGGGGGTGGTAAAGTCCAGATTACCACCGGGGCTATTTATGGTGTTATAAACAATATCATTGGTGGTATCTACCAGGGTATAATCTACCCCTGCTTCACTATTTACAATGGTCAGCGTTACTGTTTCTCCTTCACAAATACTGTTTGATGAAGCATCTACCGCCAAGGTAACTTCAGGAATAAAGTCCACCGTGAGAATGAAACTATTATTCATTACCAAGGAGTCACAAATACCTCCGTTGGTAGCAACTACCTGGATCACCGAACCTGTCTCAATTCCTGCAGCCAGTGCATTAATATTCAAGGCGCCACCCGGGCTTAGGGTATCAAAAGCAGTAGCCACCCCGTCGTCGTATATGGTATAGGTGACATCCGCCTGGCTATTGTCTAAGCTAACAATAAAGGCATCTGACTCACATACGATCATGTCCGTAGTGGTGACATCGAAAGTATCCAATCGTACAACGGTTATTTCTACCGTGTTATTCATGGGCACGGTGCCACAAACTCCGTTGTCAGCAATGAAACCAAACACGGTTGTGCCTGTCAAGGCCGGTGTATTGAAATCCAGATTCCCGCCATTACCAAAGGCAGAAGTTAGGATTACGGTATTGGTTTGGTCTACCAGAGTATATTCTACCCCAACATTGCTACCTACGATGGTGATCACCGTAGAGTCACCCTCACAAATAGTGTCGTTAGCCGCTTGAATAGTCAAGGTAACATCAGGATCTCCGTCTACAATCAGATCAAAGAAACCGGTCATGGTCTCTTCAGAACAAACCCCACCATTCGTGGCGCGAACGGTAATCCGTGAAGAGTCGGCAAAAGTAATGGCCGGCACAGAGAACGAGAAGGGTGCTGCTCCGGTGCCCGATGCAGTAAATGCAGTGGCAATGCCATTCGCAAAGACGGTGTAGGTAACACCCGTTTGACTACCGTCTAAATCGATGGTAAAGTTATTGGAAGAGCAGACGTTGGTCCGGCCCGTAGTCAAGTTAAATACATCGATATCCAGCACCGTTACCGTAATGGTGGTATCTAAACTCACAACATCACAAGATCCGTTGTCCAAATCGAAGCCAAACTCAGTGGTAGCCGTAAGACCGGAAATAGTGAAAGGAAGTGGCCCACTTACCCCGGCAGTAGTATCCAAGCTGACACCATTGGTCAGGTCTTTAAGAATATAGTTTACCGTGGGATCTGAGTTGGCAATGGTAATGGTTACATTATCGCCGACACAAACCGAATCATTGGTAGCGGTAAGGTCTAGAGTTGTATCTGGAATTGGCAATACCGTAAGATCGAAATCACCATTCATAATCACGGAATCACAAATACCGCCGTTGTCAGCCACCACCTGAATCAAAGACGTGCCACTGAAGCCAGCTACCGGTACGGTAAACGTAAGTGCACCACCCATGCTCAATGAATCAATGGTGGTTGCTACTCCGTCGTCATAAAGGGTATACGTGATACCTGCTTGACTGTCATCCAAGCTTACCGTGATGGTATCCGTCTCACACACCGTAGTGTCGGTAATGGTAACTAGGTTGAAGGTGAGTATCTCGGTTACGTTGATGGTGATATTGGTATCTAATTCTACCAACGCGCAAGCATTGCGGTCCGCCAAGAATCCAAAAACTGTGGTATCAGTGAGCACGACGGCCGGGAAGGACAGGTCACCACCCGTACCGGGTAGTGTGTTCAAATTAACACCATTAGTTGTGTCCCTTAGTGTATAATCAACACCTATTTCACTATTCGAAATGGTGAAAGTCACAGACTCTCCCGAACAAATTATAGATGATGAAGCCGTAACCGTGAGTGAAGTGACAGGATTTGTATTAACCACTACCCTTTCATACTCGTCCATCCGCACCGGATCACAAATACCGTTATCAGCATCGAATCCAAACACGGTAGTAGCAGTGAGTGCTGGGGTGGTAAAGTCCAAATCCGCTCCAGTTCCTGCTAAGGTGTTCAAAACTGTTCCGGTAGTAGTATCCACTAACGTGTAGTTTACACCTACTTCACTGCTTACTATGGTGATAGTAGCGGTCTCGGTCTCACAAACAGTATCAGGCGCTACATTGATAACCAAACCGGTATTAGGTCCAACTACTACCTCTACCGTGAAGTTCGCCGTATCATTATCGCAGTCTACCCCTTCTACCACGTAGCGGAAGGCATATACACCAGGACCCGAACCATTCGGGTTGAAGGTACCCGTCGA
>DMST01000367.1:0-1889 GCA_003454975.1 Cytophagales bacterium
CTATGGATCTCTTGGGAGACCCCTACACAGACGCCTACCCACTACGTACTCTACCGGGATGGCGAAAAGGTAACTAGCCTGGCAGCTAGCACGGTAAGTTTCGAAGATGTGAATATGGACCCTGGGGTATCGCATCGATACACCATAGCGGCGGTAGTGAACAACGTAGAATATGCCCGTCATACCCTCGGTAGTGTGGTAGGTACGGGGGCTATCACTGCCCAAATCCTCACGTCTCTGGGCTTGCCTATTTTGGGTGACTCCTTGCTCGTGCAAGCCTCAGTAAACGGCCAGGCTTACCATGCGGTAGCCCTTTCTAACTCGGCGGGTGAGGTTACATTCCCCAACCTCGCGCATACGGCCGATGGTATCACGTATACCATTCGCCCGGCAGGAGAAGTAAGCAACTATGACAACGCCGGTCGGGAGATTGTCCTGAACAGCTCCATTAGCTCCGGCTCCGGTGGAATCTTCATCAATCAGAAAGCGCGGAGCATCCAAGGGTCCATCCGTAACCTGTACTGCGCAACCGGCTGCGGCCGCGACAGCGTAGAGGTACTGCTGTACCACTTGGTAGATGGGGACAAACGGACCTTCATCAATCGGACCAAGACTGACCACCTGGGCGCGTTCACCTTCTCCCTTCCCTACTACCTGGATGGTGATTCGTACCAGCTAGAGGTAAGCAACAAGTCGCTGAATGAGGCCGGAGAAAACATGAATGCCTTCGGATATTTCTATCAGGATGGCACGAATATGGAGCGGTTGGCTTCAGACTCTACCCTGCTGGTGACCTTCCCGGTGAGTGAGCTGATGACGCAGGTAAACCATGAAGTGGAGATTTATGACCAAATCAGCCATCCCATCGCAGTGGAGATTGCCGGACCGGGTAGCTGCGATGTGTTTGCCGGATACGAGTTTACGCTGCGCCTGCGTGAGAAATCGGGCAAGGTAGACTTACGCATAGAAACCGTAAACCGACAATTAAACGCCACCTTGCCTCCGTACCAGTACGAGGTATCGGTGATTGATGTCAACAAGTCAGATGCCTTTAGCGAGGCCGTACTGGATTACTTCCGCTCTCGCTCGTTGACCGTAGATAACCATATATACTACGCCTTGGCGCTGGCGGATACCGAGGGCATCACGTACGACGATACCCGGTACCTGCGTTACAATGAGCGGACGGGCATTAGCCTTGCCAAATTGGACGATGCGTACGTGGAAAGCTGTGGTGAGTACATTATGACTTCGTCTTCGAAGGACGACGAATTGTATGCTCATAGCCTGCAGATGGAGCTCACTCCCACACAGACCATCAACGGAAATACCTGTGCCGCCACCAGCGGCTATATGCTGGTTAAATTTCCCGGTGGTATAGCTCTGGATGCCAGTGGTAACGACACCATTGAGTACGTATCGGAGTCGGGTACTTGGGAAACAGTAAGCCTCACCGCCACTACGCCCAACATTGTAACACCCTACAAGCAGCTGCTGGAGGTGTTCTTCTACGATGCCAACCACAACTATCAGGGATATACCTCGCAGGAGATTCTGGTGACGGGAGAGCAGTCAACTGAGAATGCCCAAGACGTATTTGTAGTGGCCGATGAGGACCCCGTACCGGTGCCTTTGTACGTGCTGCGTGACCCTCCGGGAGACAAAAGTAGCGCTTCCATCAACGAGAATTCTAAGTTCATGTTTGCCGTAAACAACATGGACGCAGGTTCTGGATCCACCAGCGTAGAAGCCGACTATTCTTATGCACTGTTTGGAAATACCGTCTCCTTTGGCGCGAAATACGGTGGAGGTTTCTTTACCGGGAGTGGCCGGGGACAAATGTTCGCCTTGGAATTCAAGCAAGGGATTTCCACCGCCGGCGGCGCGGC
>DMST01000367.1:1913-5191 GCA_003454975.1 Cytophagales bacterium
GCGAGTGACAACCTCGAGGGAGCACTGGATGGCCGCGATGCGGATATCCTCATTGGTATGGACATGATCATGAGCTACGGGCTCAATGAAGTGCTGGACTACGAAGCGTGTACGCCCCAGAAGACTCGCGTGCTCACCGTAGATCCGTCCAAGATTTCTACCATGTGGATGTATACCCGCAGCCAGATTGAGAATACCATCCGGTATTATAAGAATGTGACCGATCCGGATGGCTCCTATGAGGTGGTATCTTCCAATTCAGAAGTATCCGGCGACGATATCATCAAACGCCTGGAAAACTCCTACGAGCGCTTCGAAACGATGCTGGAAGACTTAGAAACGGAATACAACCCCATCTGTGAGATGTGCAGCTACGCCGCTTCCTACAATGCCGGGAACAGCGTGCGAAGCTACCATGAGGATACCTACAGTGGTTACAAAGAAGATGTGTTGTCTTTCTGCAAGGACTATGCAGCGTTTGATGATGCCAACCGAGCTTGCTCTGACAAGACCCTGTTTGACATAATGGACAGCTGGGACAATACCATCCGTGACGACTACCGTATGGCCTACCGGAAGTACTTGGCTATGCGCGAAATGGCCAACGTCCAGAATGACTACTCCATTCCTTGGGATGCCATCACGGGCATAGAGGCAGAACTGTTGGAGAATATCAATCACTTTGATCCGTTGGAGAACATCACCTTTGGCGCAGGAGCCAAAGTAAAGCGCCAAGCGTCCAACAACCGCACTAGCTCTTCCTCAGGTAGCCTCAGCTACTATGCCAGCGTAGAAGCTAGCTTCGGGTTTAAAACTGAGCAAAAAGTGGATGTTGAATCTTGGTTTGGAGTGGGTGGTGGTAACGAGATTGATTTCTCAGGTGACGAAGTAGAGATCAAAGCCGGTGTAACAGCCAAAGTAGAAGGCAGCTACACCCGGAGCAATAGCTTCTTTGATGAAACCAATAACAGCTTCAAGACGAGCTTTACCCTGGATGATGATGACGACGGTGACCACTTCAGTGTAGATGTACTTCATTCTGGCACCTACGGAAGCACCAAAATGTCGCCTTACTTCAACCTAGTGGGTGGTCGTAGCTCATGCCCTTATGAGCCCGGCACCATTGCCCGGGATAATCCGGTGATTCAGCTCAGTAACGAGCTGGGCGAGCTGTTGCCCACCGCCTACTTCGATCTGGACCCTGATGCCGTACTGTCCATTCCGGTAACGGTATCTTCCGGCAACCCTTTCGGTGAGCAGCGGCTGGTAGCCCTGCATACCCCCTTGGGTAGCAATCAGCACGGGTTGAGTTTAAAACTGGAGGGAACCAGGCTCAACTTTCAAAAATCGGCCTTGGTAGCGGTAGCACCTGATACCACCTACCAAGCCTACTTGCAAGTAAGCAAGGGGAACCAGAATTGGTACGATTTTGACGACATCGTGATCCAGGCGAAGCCCTACTGTAGCGGCAGCCGCAACGTCTGGAACAATGGCGGTCGGGTAGATATAGATTTCCATTACCGCAAGCCGATCTCGCCCCTGAGCATTTCCTCTGATCTGGGCAGCTGGTTTGTGACCGATGCCGGAAAAGGCGACAGTGGCAGTGAGATTGCCGAGGATGTAACCTTCAAGCTACGCGACTATGACGTGGAGCAGAATCTACACAGCCTCAAAGCGATTGTGATGGAGTACAAACGGGTGAACGACGAGGTGTGGACGCCGATGATGGACCTTACACTGCAAGCGGAGGCCCTGAGCCAAGAAGCGTTGTATGCGTACTTCGATGAAAAGCGGAATACCTACCCCGAGCCTACTTATCCCTTCGTATGGCAGCTGCCTTTTGGCACACTGGACGGTGACTACCAAGTACGCGGTATGGTGATCCATGAGAACGGGAGTATTGCCTACTCCAACATCCTCACCGGTACCATCGACCGTACCGCGCCGGATTTGGTAGGGGTGGCCAATCCAGCCGACGGCTTGCTCAACGAGAACGAGCAAATCGGCTTTAGCTTCACCGAGGCCCTAGATATGGAAGCCTTCTTGAATGATGCAGACCACGTAACCGTGACCCTGCTGGCCGACGATCTACTGGGAACCACTGATGCCGTAATGTCCGAACTGTACTACACCGTAACGGGTAGCGGTAGCAGCATCAGCCTCCTGATCAATCAGGATACCTTGCAGAAACTGGACGGCCGCAAGATGCAAGTAAGCATCCACGGCGTGACCGACTTCCTGGGCAATGCCTCTGCCTTGCCTAGCTATGCAGTGGACTTCCAGGTAGACTTCTTCAAGCAGTCGCCTTCGCCCGTAAGCCTGGTGAGCACTAATGACTGGTTGGTGAATGCCAACTCCGAGCAAGCGGTATCCTTTACCGTGGCGGGCTACGATGTGTTCCAGACTACCTATTCGCTGGACAACATTGCCCTGCAGTACAAGCGGGCGACGGATACGGTATGGACCGAGATTGAAAGCCTAACGGCGGCCGACTTGGTGACCAACTACCGCGGCGTGAGCGCCAACGTAGAACCGGTAGAGGTAATTACCTGGGACGTATCGGGTATGGGCGAAGGCAGCTACGACGTGCGCGCCGTGGCTACGGGTAACACCGGACGCCAGTCCTTCTCCGGCACCATGTCTGGCCTCATCGACCGGATTGCCCCTGCGCTAGTGGGTACTCCTTCGCCAAGCGATAGTGTGTACCACAGCGGTGACAACGTAAGCTTTAGCTTCACCGAGTCACTGGACTGCGACGCGGGCTTTGACTACAGTGTATCGGTAACCGACTACGACGGCACCGAGGGCACCTTGGCCTCCGTGCAAGCCCTGTGCCTGGGCAGCAGCCTCAAGTTCGTCTTCGATGACAACGAGCTGAAGGACCACTTCGGCGGTACCGTAACCATTACGGTAGGTGGCTATACGGATGTGGCGCTGAATGCTGGCGACACGCTGAGCTACGCCTTCCGCATTGGCAACTTCGGCCGCGAGACCTCTCCGGTATCCTTGACCGTTGCCAACGGCGACTGGATGATTAACGAGGCCACGAGTACAGTAGACCTGCTGCTCACCGGTTACGATGTGTACGAGCTGGAAAGCTCCCTGGAAGGCATAGTGCTGCAGTACGCTGCGGCCAACGAGGCCGACTGGAACGCCATCGATACCCTGACGCAAGCGGAGCTAGCCGCGTACTACGCCGCCAATAGCAGCACCAACGACGGTAACGTGCACTACCCGTACACCTGGACTCCGAGTCTGGTAGACGGAAGCTACACGGT
>DMST01000367.1:5240-7847 GCA_003454975.1 Cytophagales bacterium
GGTACGGGCCGTGGCCTACGGCGAATTCGGGTTCCCCGAGTACTCCGGTGAAGCCTCAGGCCGCATCGATACGCAGAGCCCCTGGATTGTGCGCATCACCCCCGAGGATGATGTGATCGGCATCGGCGAGACCATCAAGCTCATCTTTACCGAGGCCATTGCTGCCGAATCGTTGACCGGCGAGGCCTTTACCCTGCGTGAGATGGTGATTGGCACCCCCATTGGCGGTGGCGCGAACGACACCACCTACGTGAAGCTGCCCGAGGCCATGTACCGCACGGAAGTTGGCGGATCGGACATCACCTTCTACTTCGATGCCGACTTCAACGCGACCTACGACGGGGCACTGATGGCCATCTCAGTAGATGGCATCACGGATAGGGCCAGCAACCCCATGGATTCTACCTTCCTGCACGTGCTGGAAGTAGAGAACGTAGGCGCTACCCAGAGCCGCATGAGCAGCCTGGGCCTGGCGGGAGAGCAGCTGGAAGACGGTACCGTGCAGCTAAGCTGGATGCAGTACAACGCCGAGGGCAATCTCAACTACCTCATCGAGCGGTCCGCCGACGGTGACCAGTTTGAGGTAATCGGCAGCGTGCTGAGCAGCGAAGCCGAGAGCTTCAGCTACCACGACGAGACCGTGCTGAGCGACCAAGCCTTCTACCGCCTGCGCATCCAGCGCACGGACGCCACCGAGGCTTACTCCCGCGTAGCGGTGATCATGGATGCTGGTTTGGCGCAGCCCCTTTCCGTAGAGGTGTTCCCCAACCCCATCGAGGATGATCAGGTACAGTTTACCTGGTTCAGCAAAGGTTCGGAAGCCGACGTAAGCCTGGAAGTGCGCGACCTGCGTGGTGTGCTCATCCATAGCGAAGCACTGGATGTGACCACACGTGATCTGCAGCAAACGGTGAAGCTGCCGGGTCACCTGGAGACGGGTATGTACCTGCTACAGGTGAGCCAAGGATCACAAACCCAAGTGGTGAAATTCATCAAGGAGTAAAAACTAAGCCCCCGGGCATCAAGCCCGGGGGCTTTCCTGATACCATTGTTTATTCCATTATATCAGATTGAAATATAAAAGCCCTGGCCGTTGGCCGGGGCTTTTTCTCTGGTAAAGAAGAAGGCTTTTTGTATCCACCATACACAAGCAAGGATAGTCCAACGGCTATCATCTTTTGTTCCCTTTCGGACCGTGAAAGCTAGACCGAACCTACCACGGGCAGCTGCTGCAAGAGGGCCTCGTACAGCGTAGCATTCCCGGAGATCACCGCCTGCTCTGCCTGCTGCTTCCAGTCAGACTGCTGTAGGTCAGCGGGTAACTGCTGTAGGAGGTTGAGAATATCTACGGCCTCAAACACCTGGTACTGGTGAAACCTTTCAGCGTAGGGTAGGAGGGCGGCTCGTTCTTCCTCTGAAAGAAGGACTTGGCTCGTGGCATCACCCTGTACTAGTTGCTTGCCCTCCGCCTCGTCTACCTCCAAGAGAAGCTCCTGAGGTAAGTGAAGTGTGAACGTAGTACCCTGCCCTACTTGCGATTGCACGGTGATGCTGCCCCCGTGGGCCTCCACGGCTAGCTTGCAGTAGGTGAGCCCCAGCCCGTTGGAAGCTACCTGACCTTGCGTACGGGCTTCGACCTGATAGAATTTCTCGAAGATGTGTGGCAGATCTGCCTCCGGAATGCCCTCGCCTTGGTCGGCCACAGCCAGCTCCAGGCCTTGTGGTGTGGGCGATAACCGGAGCGTCACTGTGCTCTTGGCAGGAGAGTACTTAGCGGCATTGCTCAGCAGGTTGACCAGCACCCGCGTCATCATGTCCTCGTCTAGCTGCAGGTGGATGACCTCATTGACGGAAACGTCCAGCTTTACCTGGCCCATCTGGTACAAAAAGGCCACCCGGGCGCGGGCCTTTTCTACCCACTCATGCACCGCTACGCGGTCAGTATGAAGGGCCACATTGGCCTCCTCCAGCTTCTGCACCTCCAACATATTGCTTACCAAGCTGAGTAGCACCTCGCTGGACTGGTGGATGCGCGTCATCTGCCCATTTTCGGGTTGCGTGCTGGAAGCTGACAGGATGTTGTTGAGGGAATTCTTCATGTCATGGGCCACCATGTGGGTCCAGGTATCCTTGAACTGGTTGAGGGAACTCAGGGACTCATTGAGTGTCTTCAGTTCCGAGTTTTGCTCATTGATTTGGCTATTTTGCTCGGAAATTTGCTGCGCCTGCCGCTGCTTTCGCCGCAGGCTGACCCCAATCTGAATCAGCAAAACCAATAGCAAAACGGCTCCTCCCATGAGGGCATACTGTACCACGGTTTTCCGGTCCAGTTCAGCCTGGTAGCGCAGTTCCTCCTGCTCGCGGTCCCGGGCTATGCGGTCCTTCTCTTGGTCGAAGGCGTAGCCCAACTCCAACTGCGCCAACTGACGCACATTCTCCCGGTTGAAGAGGCTGTCTTGCAACCCGCGATACCTCTTGTAGTGATAGTAGGCCAGCCCCTGCTGGTTCTGCGTTTCGTAGGCAGTAGCCAGCAACTCGTGTGCATCGCGGATCAGGTCCTTCTGCCGGCTGGTTTCCGCTTGCTTCAGCGCCTGCCGGGCCAAGGTT
>DMST01000367.1:7866-12616 GCA_003454975.1 Cytophagales bacterium
GTTAGGCCCCGGGCGGTACCCTCGTTGGGCTGGGCAAGACTCAGGTAGGTTTCCGCCATGCCCTCCGGGTTTTGCTCTTGGCGGTGCTTTTCTAGTGCCTGATTCAAATATTGGTTGCCTAATTCCGGCTGGCCAGACGCCAAATAGGTAGCTCCCAAACCTTGCCATACGGTGGCCAGACCACCAATACCCTCTTCTTCCCGAAGGGCCAAGCTCTGCTGGTAATAATCTATCGAACGATCATACTCTTCCTGCTCCCGGAAAATATCTCCCAAGGCCACCAGTACATCGGCCACTGCCCCGGTATGGTCTATGGATTCATTGATCACAATGGACTGTTCGTAGTATTCGATAGCTTCGCTCCACTCTTTCTGTTGCGCTAGCACTTCTCCCAACTTTCGGTAGATGGTACCTTTCCCAAAAGCATTCCCCTCCATTAGTTGTAAGCAAGCGAGATAGCCTTCCAGGGCTTGGGGGTATAAGCCCTCTTGCACAAAGAAATTACCAATTTCCTCATGAATTCGGGCCTGAATCGCGGTGTCTGTAGCGGTTTGGGCCATGGCAATGCCTCGGTCAAATTGGATCAGGGCAGAGTCAAAGGCCCCTTGTCGGGCATGCCATATCCCAAGGCCCAAATAAGCGGTGCTACGTTCGGTTGGGTTTTCCCTGGCCTGGGCCAGCGTAAATGCCTCCTGCAAGTAGGGGCGAGCGTCAGCAAATTGGCCTTGTTGTACCAATATGCTGCCAAGCAACTGAGCGGTGGAGAAAACTCCAACTTCATCATTGACGCTTTTGCGTAGCGAATAGGCTTCCTGGGCAAAGGGCAATGCCTGATCAAAATCACGACGCATGTAATGAGCAAAACCTATGTTGTGCGCTAGCCGTGTCCGACCCCTTACGTCGCTCTCACGGGTGTAGGGTTGCATTTTCGTAAACCAGGACATGGCATCCCGATAGTGCCCAAGATTTCTGTGAGCAATCGCCAGATTATTATAAGCAAAGGCGATGCCCCGCGCGTAATTAATTGCATAAAAATGCTCCAAGGCCTCCTCCATACGAGAAATGGAATGATGAAAGCGTCGGTTTTTGTAATCTAACAGACCTAGGTTCAGCAGACCTGTACCTATCAGCTCCCGGTCACCGATCTCCTCGCCTGCCGCTATTATGGCCTGGTTTGCTTGCGTGGCCTCCTCCCAACGACTTTGCTGCTGGTATACATTGCTCATGGCCGAATAATTACCCGCCATCAGGCGGATATCGCCTAGCTCCTTGCGGATCTCAGCGGCCTTGGCTTGGTTTTCCAGAGCCTTTTCAAAATCAGCCAGGGTCATATACAATACCCCATACCGTTCCAATGCATCCGCCTCGTCGGGTTTACTTCCCAAAGCCCTACTCAGCTCTAGTGCAGCCTCATTGTATTGGATGCTCTCGTCGTACTCACCAACGATGTAATGCTGGTACACCAGATTGAAAGTGGTCTTTAGCCGCAAGCTGTCGTTGGGAGCCTGGTCCAGCACATACTTTAGGCTATCCAGCAGAAGATGGTCCTTATCTTGAGCATGGAGCCTAGGGCAAAACCCCATTAGTATACATAAGACTAAGAGGCTTCCGGGTAAGAAGCGGTTTTTAGGGATGGGTGTCATGGGTGTGGGTTTAGATGAGTGGCTTATATCTGTTGAATAAAATCCCGAAGGGAATCATCAGCCGTTAGGGCTAGTTTTTTCTTCATCCGGTGCAGGCTGGAGCTAATGCTGTCCTTGCCAATGCCCAGTAGACTGGCAATGTCCGTATTGCGCAGGCCCACCCGCAGGTAGGCAGCAAATTTGATCTCTGCCGGTGAGAGAGCCTTGCCCTCCAAGTTCTGTAACCGCTGAAAAAAATCAGGATTCACAGCCTCAAAGTGCTTTTTGAAATCGTCCCAGCTATTGCTTTGCAAGTGCTGGTTGATGCGGTGGCTCATATGCTTTTGATCCTCAGGCGTCCAGCTATCCTTTTTCACGTACGTTTGTACATCGCGTAGCAAATTTTCCAGCTCGTGGCTATGCATGGCCTGTGAGGCCAAGGTGCGTTTTTTGACTTCCACCTCTTCGCGCAGGCGGTTCTTTTCCTCCTCCTTTACTTTCAAGAGAGCTTGGGTAGCCTGAGTAAGCCGGATCACGTTGGCCATACGGGCTTGCAGCACTATGGGATCGAAGGGCTTAGTGAGGAAGTCGACGGCCCCGATCTCCAAGGCTTGCTTGAGGTGGGGAGCCTCCTTGTGCATGCCCGTGATCATAATCACCGGAATATGAGCGGCCTCCGGGTTGGCCTTCAATACCTGCAGCGTCTCGATACCGTCCATATCCGGCATTACCCAATCCAACAGAATCAAGGTAGGTTGTTCGTTGAGGGCCAATTTCAGGGCTTCACTGCCCCCCTTGGGCGTATACAGAATTCGGTAGGCCTGATTTCCCAGATAGTCCTTTAGCGCTAGCAGTGTTTTGCCGTCGTCGTCAATTAATAATAAGGTGTGCATTGATTCCTTTTCCATTCCGCAATCATCCGGTATAGCTGTACTCAGCCTCATTAATTTGTGGGCATTACCAATGGTTTTTGGACCATCCTCCCTTTCTGTAGGGTGGGAAGCCTATGCGGCCCAACATGCTTCCCACCCTACAGAAAGGGAATACTTTTACTGCACCACCTTTGCCCTTGTGGTAATTCGCGTGGTGGTGTTTGATCACCGGAATAGGCATCACTTACAAGCAGTGTTGGGCCTTATCCAGATTCGAAAATGATAGGATCGAAACAAAAAATCCGGATTGGAACGTCTTTTTTTCATGCATTTCATTCTTATTGAAATAATACAATAAAAGACATGCAAAACCCGATTGATTAGCCAACGTGATTACCTTTTTTGCCTTCATTGCCACCCTACTTTATACCTAAAGTCTACAGTGATTTCAATAGTAATCCACTCATTTTCAATTGCTTAAATATAGGCAACCAACCCTAGGCCAACCAAGGCTATAACCTATTTATAACCCCCCCTTGTGACCATTTGATCAGGTGTAATTCTTCAAACCGGGAGGCTATCCTCACACCTTTGTGACATGGCAAGGCCATAACCTCCATACCAATGGAATTATTGATCTCCCCTACCCACGGGGTTTCTGCTTGAACCTGTACCCAGCGAATATTCGCTCCGATCGCCGATCGGTACCTACCCTCGAAAGAGGCGCATTCACTCACATACTCACCGGAAGGCCCGGTGAACCAACTAACTCCTAACGGAACACTCTTTTACCCACAGTACAATGACATTTAACATGAAACACTCCAACACTGCAATCGCGGGTGGTACCGCCCGAAAGGCGCTGGTACTGCTAGGCTTACTTACTTTGGGCGCTGTTCTTAGCCAAAAAGCCCAAGCACAGACGGGACAAACGAGTATTACCAACAACGGTGGCAATACACTTACTAGTAATAACGGTTGGAACGAGAGCTTCAATTTGCATCACACCAATGGCAATGCCCAAGAGGGGGGAGAATTTATAACCCATACCATGAACTTGCACTATGCAGGAGAGTTGGGGCCTGCTTGGGACGGTATGGCTCTTTTTTCGCTGGGAAATGAGATGCTGCGGCTGACCAACTATGCAGCCTTCTTTACTGATGTGGCCCTGCATGGAAACCAAAGCTTAAGCTTCCGTACTGCCCATGGAGAATCGGCTTTCAAGATGGGTCGGATTAATAGTTCAAATCATTTCCAATTTTGGAATGAGCATAGTGCAGATATTCGTTTTGGTACCAACAACCTTGAGCGGATGCGGCTTATGGCAAACGGAAAGCTCGGTATCGGTACTCTTACTCCAGGCGCTTATTTACACGTGGCTCCTTCCTCTTTTTCAGGTGTGGATTTGGGTAATAGTGCCACGGGCCTCTTGGTATTGGGTGCTACCAGTGGTGGCAACCTGGCGATGGACGATAACGAAATCATGGCGCGTAATAATGGCGCTATTGCCGATTTGCATCTGCAAGCCGAAGGCGGAGCCTTGAAGGTTCATGACAATGCGACCCCAGGTACTGAGTTTGTGATCTTGAATAACGGTAATGTGGGGATTGCGGGGATTACCGCACCTACTACTGCCTTAGCGGTGGGCGGTGAAATTATCTCCTATCAGAGTCATTCGACAGCCGAGAGGGACAACTTTTTGGGCATTGGCCATGGTAGTCAGAATGGGTACGTAAAATGGGGTGGTACCGGCCTACTGGATTTCCGGTACGGTAGTGAAAATGTGGTTGCTAGCAATTTGATGCGCCTGAGCCAAGGGGGTAGCCTCCTCATTAGCGGAGGCACTAACATTTCTGGTGCAACTCCTACAGCTGCCTTAGACGTTCGGGGTGATGGAGTATTTACCAATGACCTGACCATAAAAGGAGCTACCACTATTGGGGTTATGGGTTCCAAGAATCACTTGACAACCTATGGCTATGGACTATTCCATTCCGATGACCACAATGCTACCACTGACGAAGTAATGGCCATTGGCCACGGGGGGCTAAATGGATTTGTAAGATGGGATGGTGACGGCCATCTTGATTTCCGGTACGGTAGTGATGAGAGTATTAACAGCAATTTGATGCGCCTGAGCCAAGGAGGTAGCCTGCTTATTGGTGGGGGGGCTAACATTTCCAATACCACTCCCGGGGCTACTTTGGATGTACGCGGGAATGCCACCATCCATGGCATGACCAAAGTAAAAGAGCT
>DMST01000261.1:0-587 GCA_003454975.1 Cytophagales bacterium
CTGATCCGACGCAAGGTGGTGAGCCTGGCCGATGTGCGCTATGTGGTGCTGGATGAGGCGGATGAGATGCTCAATATGGGGTTCAAGGAGGAGATTGACGACATTCTGTCGCATGTACCCGAAGAGCGAGCCATTTGGCTATTCTCAGCCACCATGGCTCCTGACATTCGCCGAATTGTGTCTACCTACATGCAGGACCCGAAGGAGGTGCAGGTAGAAGCACATGTGAAGACCAATACGGACATCACCCACCAATATGTGGTGACCAAAGCGGCTAACAAAATGGCGGCCATCCGCCGGTTTCTGGACTATGACCCTAGTATGCGGGGTATTATGTTCTGCCGCACAAAACGGGAAACCCAGCAGATTGCGGATAAGCTGACTAATCTGGGTTACAGCGTGGAGCCGCTACACGGTGACCTTTCGCAGGGGCAGCGGGATACAGCCATGCGGCGTTTCAAGAGCCGCTCTATGCAGCTGCTCATAGCTACGGATGTAGCAGCACGGGGTATCGATGTGAATGACCTTACCCACGTGTTTCACCATACGCTGCCCGATCAGCTGGAAGCCTACACTCACCGCAGCGA
>DMST01000261.1:623-6443 GCA_003454975.1 Cytophagales bacterium
CGTACTGGCCGGGCGGGCAGAAAGGGAATCTCGCTGGTATTCCTGGGCCCACGCGAAAACCGCAGGCTTCGGGACTTGGAAAGGAAAATCAAGGTGACCTTTGAGACGGTACAGGTACCCTCGCTCGGTCAGCTACGCGCAGCCCGGATCAATCACTGGGCCAACCTGATCATCAATACTAAGGTAGATGACCAGAGCGACGAGATTCTGCTGGAGGTACAGGACCGCTTTGAGGACCTGACGAAGGAGGACATCTTGAAGCGTCTGATTACTACGCAGTTGGATCACTTGCAAGTGCCCAAGGACGAGGAGGACAACCTAAACGAAACGCGCGGCCGCGGAAATAAAGACAAGAATAAGGCGGGTGAAAAACGGGAAAGTGCCCCCACTACAAGGACGGTATCAGAACCTGAAGACGGACAGGACACACACCGTTACTTTGTAAATGTAGGTACCGTTGACGGGGCTACGATGGGCGACTTGTTGCACTTCCTTTCGGACATCTCAGGCCTGAAACAGAAGCACTTTACGGATGTAGCCCTCATGAAGACTTGCGCTTACTTCAGCATTTCTTCTTCGCTGGATAAGGGGCTGAGTGAGAAGTTTAATGGAGTGGAGATTGACGACCGGGCGATTCGCGTGAACCGCGATGATGACGGCCCCATTCGTGGCAAAAGGCCGTACAAAAAGAAAAGAGGAGGGCCTCCACCTCATAAGGGAGGTAAGAAAAAACGCAGATGATGTTAGGGATCAAGTTCAAGGTTTGGGCTTGATCCTTTTCTTTTCCAAGCCTTCCACACCCTTTGGAATACCCCAGCTAAGTAGAGTTCTACTACCAGCAGGTTGGGCACCCAACCCAACCATGCGACGACCATGTACATATCCATGGGGTGCGGCCGTAGCGTAGCAGCAATCACAAATTTCCACGCCCGCAGGGTGACCGCCGACAGGGTGAGGGCATAGCTGCGGACCATCATGCGACGATGCGCCGAAAAATTACCCAGCCGGGCCAGGCGAAACGCCTGAAAGGTAAACCACCACCAAAGAAGACTGAGCAGGATAAAGGCCGTCTGGGAGGTCCATCCTCCGTTGGCATACCAGCCCATAATGAGGCCACTGGGAGCGGCAAATAGCAGAATAGTAATGATGTATAGATACCCAAGGCTGCGGTGCGCTTGGGGCACTTTGCTGAGCAGAGGTCGGTTGAAATGAGTAAACCCGGCCAGCAAACAAAAACAGCTGGTGAGCACATGGGTGTAAAAGGCCCCTTTCCAGAACTGATTTTCTATGACCCATTGCTTGATTCGGAGAAAAGCCACGTGGTCTTCAAAAGCCAGATACGGCAGGGTAATACGAACCATCAGAACGGTAAAAAAGGCCAGTAGACCGAGCAGCGCTATGTTGAGAATTTTTCTCATCTTGGTTGCTGTGAATTTACCGGTTCCTCCAATAACCTATCAACCTTTTTGCACACATGAAACATTCTAATCTCCTTTTTCTCCCACTGCTTGGCCTCATCGTGGCCTGCGGAAGCACTTCCACTACCAGCGAAACCGAAGCTTCTACACCAGAAGCCAATGAAGAGCCTGTAGCCACCGAAGCACTTGCCACAACTGTGGCCCTTACCCGCGATCCGCGTACTATTGGCCCGGAGAAGTCGGCAGAGCAATTCCAGATTGAGGAGAACATTTACAAGATAAAGGCCGCGGAAAACACCTTGTACGGCTACTGGGTAGGCGCTTTTGGTAAGAACAAGATCAACATTGCCATTGCCAACATCACGGGCAACTCCATCTTTGGGCACAGCGTGTGCGCGGGTAATTTCCGTCCCATCAAAGGCACTATCACTGAAACAGCAAATGGCATATTCGAAATCGAGATGCGGGAACCGGGAGACAACAAATACGACGGCCTTTTCAAATTCACCATTAACCAAAACACTCAGGAGCTAACTGGAACGTGGGCTCCTTATCAGAATACCACCTCGGCGAAGGAATACATCTTGACAAAAAAGGCCTTCGTGTACAACCCTAAAGTGGGTGACCATCCCGAAGCTTCAACCCGCTACATGGATATACCGGAGGTGGAGAATCTACTACCGGAAGAGATTGAGTTGATTCGGAATGAGATCTACGCCCGTCACGGGTATAGCTTTCAGAATCTGAAGATTCGTAGGGTATTCGATGCCAAGGATTGGTACATCCCCATGTCCATTGACGTAAGGGACCAACTCACGGAGATAGAAGCCCGCAACATAGATCTGATGTACAACTACGAGGAGTATCTGGATGATTATTATGACTCCTTTGGGAGGTAAATTGGATTAACTGCTTTTCCGTTCTCAGCTTAGGATTTTCCTAGGCATTGAAAGGCTCCATTTTCAACACATCTCTTTTGGTCTCTCCTGGATAAATAACATGGATAGGAATGGTGAGAGCATACTTATTCAGGAGCTTTCTCAAGGCCTCATCAATCTGCTCCCGATCATACCGGCTAGAAAAGTGGGTAAGTATCAAGGTCTGTAGATTAATCTCACTCGCCATACGAATCACATCTTCCAAATAGCTGTGCCGATTCCCCCGGGCTTCAATGTGACCATCCGCTTCGCTGTGAAGAAAGGTGGCTTCATGAATCAGTATTTCGGAGCCGTCCCATTTGGCATAGTCATCCACCGGGGTATCACCAGAGAAGGAAATCCGGTTGATTCGTTGTTCCGTAGTGAGAAACTCCTGTCCGTGCTTCGCAGCCAGGGTTTTGAATTCAGCCTGAGGCAATCCCTGAAGCTCTGGCTTCAATTTGCGCTTCACCTCAAACACCTTGTAACTCAAACTCTTGTGCACACCCACCGGTGCGGCCACATGCTCATTGCGGAGGGCTTGCACCCAGATGTTTTTCTTAATCTCGATCTGCTCACTGTCGGCTATGCCTTGCCATGTGACACCTTGTACATGAGGATCAAACTTGCCTAGGAAATGGCTAAGTGCCGGAAAGGAACCTGCGTCTTTGGGATAATAAATTTTAGGCCATTCGCCTCGGCTATTGAGCTGGACAAATTGAGGAAGTCCGGTTAAGTGGTCGCGGTCAGGATGCGTAATAAAGCAGTGCTTGATCTTCCCTGACTTACCCAATAGCCCCGCAGAAACTCCGTCTCCTGCATCAATTAAAAGATTAAGCTCTTCCACCATGATCCAGGTGGAATAGAGTGCCGTTGAGAATGTGGTGATATTGAAGGACATGATCTTTCGATGTGGCTATTGGCTACGAAAGTACCATCTCCAAAAAAGAAAAGCCACCGTGTGAGACAGGGTGGCTTAAGTATTCAAAAAAGTGGATGATTACCACTCCAATTTCACGTACCTATCCGAAGTCACTTCTTCCAGCCATTTTTCCTTGATCAAAGGACTGGTCTGTATCCGCGCGTCTACCAATTGGAAGGTGGGATTCTCCTCCCACATCGGATGGCTGCGCCAATTACAATTGATGTAGCTAATACCCTTTACAACATCCGGATTCTCGTGAATCGTTTTCAAGAAAGGCTCGAACCACTTATTCCAAGCCAATTGGGCTTCGGCGGGGTTACCTAGCACCATAGGCTTGGTCTGGCCGTTAAACTTCGCTGTGTAGTCCGATACTGTAGGGGTAGCCTCGGCAATCAATACCGGCTTGCCGTGATCCCGGGCAAAGTCGATCATCTTGGCCTCGTCCCAGCGAGAGAAAAAGGAATAAGCGCACCAGTCCACATATTCGTCACCAGGATACCAACCTTCCAGCTGATCCAGATTGCTCACCCAGCCTGTGGACTGCCATGTGTAAGCCACATTATCCACGCCCATGGCGTCTAACTTGGTTTTGATGTGCCTGAATGCAGCAACGAAGTCCTCCCGGTCGTAGTTGTTCCAGCTAGCGCCATCGAACTCATATCCGATACGTAAAAACACCGGCCGACCACCGAGGGATTGAAAGAACTCACCCATCACCTGAATCAAGCTATCCCGCTCGCCATTTGCCACCGCTCCTTCATGATTTACCAAAGACAAACCAATGGCGAGGGCCAAACCGTCAAAATCCGCATCGTTGACCTGCAAAGTCATGTTGCTCGGGCTGTCTCCCCAATCATCGGAAGAGAACATACCGTCCAGCCCCTTCTGAATAAAACCAAAGGAGGTATCGCCTGGGCTCAGGTTGGAGTAGGCTGTCCAGCCTGCAGGTTTGGGAAAATGATCGAGGTAGCCGTCGTTGTAGGGGGCTTCCAGTCCACCAATCGACTCCAGTTCTTGCCCCGCAAACAGAAGGACTTTGCCATCGGCAGGCTCAAACTTCGCTAATGGGCGGTTGCTCTTGGGGGTAGAATCTGATTCCGTAGCGGTAGTGGTACTGCAAGCTGCCAAAGCTAGCAAGGCTAAAAATCCGAGGTATTTCATCTGTGCGTAATTTATGTTCATCGCTGTTGTAAGCATTGTGCTTGCAACGAGTGTACAATAGAAAGCCTGAGGCTTTCATGCCCCTCAGTAGCAGGGCTTAGAGCCAGGAGCTTAGTTCCTGAGTTTGTGCGGGCGCGGAAGTAACTACCGCGCCAGATTATCTTGCAATGCCATCCATTCGAAATAATCCTCATTCGGACTAATCGAATCCATTCATTATCCGTTTCCTTTGGCGTAATCTGCTAGAAATTTCTCCAAACCGGAGTCCGTGAGAGGGTGCTTTAGCAGTCCGGTGATGACCTTGAGCGGGCAGGTAGCGACATCAGCCCCTACCTCAGCACACTGGATCAGGTGCATGTTATGCCGAATAGAAGCAGCCAGCACTTCGGTCTGAATTCCGTAGTTAGAATAGATCCCCACAATCTGCTCAATCAGCTCCATTCCGTTGGTACTGATATCGTCCAGTCGTCCGATGAAGGGCGATACATAGGAGGCTCCCGCCTTGGCAGCCAACAGCGCCTGACCCGCATTAAAAATGAGGGTACAGTTGGTCCGGATACCTTCCGCGGTCAAGGCTTTGATGGCCTTCACGCCGTCAGCAATCATGGGCACCTTCACCACAATCTTGCTATCGATAGCCGCTAACTTTTTGCCTTCGGCAATCATTTGATCCTTCTCCGTAGAAATCACTTCCGCACTCACGTTGTCATCCACAATATCGCAGATGGCCTTGTAGTGCGCCAGTATGTTATCCGCTCCCGTGATGCCTTCTTTGGCCATCAGGGAGGGATTGGTGGTAACACCATCTAGCACACCCAGATCATAGGCTTCTTGTATTTCGGCCAGGTTGGCCGTATCGATAAAGAATTTCATGTCTTTTTATTGATTCGAATGATTCGATTTACGGTTAGTTCGAATTATCCCTAGTTCGAGAGTCCCCCTCGGACATAAAAATATGGGAGCGGGACGCTCGAACCAGTTACAGAACCAGTCCCTGTTTTTTTTCATCTGTGTTCTGAATTCTGGCCCGAGGGGCTGCCAACGGCATTTTCTGTATTCTATTTGTTCAGAAAAGACTTTACTTCCTCAGCCACCTGTGCTCCTGTAAAACCGAATTTCTCATCCAGCACCTTGGCAGGAGCCGAATATCCAAAATGGTTTAGGCCAAAGACCTTGCCCGTGTCACCCACGTAGGGTTGGAGGGTAATTTCCAAGCCAGCGGTGAGGCCGAACCGGGGCTGGGTGCCCAGAACTTTCTCTTCCATACCACGACCTTCGAAGCGAGGACCGCTGATCATGGATACCACATTGGCCTGAACGCCCTCGTCGGCAAGCAAACCCGCAGCCTCCACACAAGTGGCAACCTCGCTGCCACTGGCAATGAGGGTCACCTGAGCAT
>DMST01000261.1:6550-6724 GCA_003454975.1 Cytophagales bacterium
GACTGCCGGTGGAGGGCAGATCTTTGATGCCTTGACGAGAGAAGATCAACCCGGTAGGGGTATCGGTATTGGTGAGCGCCATATCCCATGCTACGGCTGTTTCGGCGGCATCAGCAGGGCGCAGCGCCACGAAGGACCGCTGGCCCTTGTGATTGTGCACGCGCTCCATCACTT
>DMST01000261.1:6798-7908 GCA_003454975.1 Cytophagales bacterium
TGGCTGGTGCGTAGGGCCGTCCTCCCCTACCCGGAACGCATCGTGTGTCCAGAGGTAAATCACCGGCAGCTCTTGCAATGCTGATAGACGAATGGCAGGCTTTTGATAATCGGAGAAGATAAAGAAGGTACCGATTACGGGTATGACACCGCCGTGTAGGGCCATACCGTTGGCCATAGCCGCCATACTGAACTCTGCTACCCCAGCGTGCAAGAAGTTGGCATCAAATACGCCGGGCGCAAAGGCCTTGGTTTTTTTCAAGAAACCGTCCGTTTTGTCGCTATTCGCCAGATCGGCGCTGGCCACAATTAGGTTCTCTACCTTACCAGCCAAGTAACCCAATACTGCCGAAGAAGCTTCGCGTGTGGCGCCATTCTCTTTGAAAGCCACTTCTGACCAATCCAGCTCAGGGAGTTCGTGGTCCATAAAGCGGTCCAGCTTCTCAGCGGCTTCAGCGTTCTCAGCACGCCATTGCTCCTCCACCGCGCGGTGCTGGGCTACCTCGCTGCGTTTCCGCAGCTTAATGTCTTCATAATGTGCCTTTACATCCTCCGCTACCGCAAAAGGAGCTTCCAAGCTAGAACCCAAAGCTTCCAGAGTCTTCGCAAAATCAGCTCCGGTGGCGCCAATCGGTTTGCCGTGTAATTCGGGATAGCCTTCGTAGATTTTACCTTCGGCATCTACACAGCCCTTGCCCATGATGGTTTTGCCAATGATGAGGGTAGGACGCTCCTGCTCGTCTTTGGCTGACTGCAACGCCATGCGGATAGCTTCGTGATCATGCCCATCAATGGTCATTACCTGCCAGCCCCAAGCCTCGTACTTTTTGGCCGTATCCTCCTGCGTCACCGCATCCGTGTAGGTGCTGAGCTGTACG
This sequence comes from Cytophagales bacterium, assembly GCA_003454975.1. Lineage (GTDB taxonomy): Bacteria > Bacteroidota > Bacteroidia > Cytophagales > Cyclobacteriaceae > DMST01. The sequence goes on from DMST01000261.1 coordinate 7,676, forward strand.
TCATTAGAGTCGAAGAACATCACTAGATTGCTCAAGCCCAGGAAGCCCGCAATCCGGCCTATTCCCTGGGAGATTTCCTCCTGAATGCCGCCATCGGAAATGTAGGCGTAAACAGTATGGTCAATCCAAGCGCCAAACTTGGCCCGAAACCACTTAGCAGCTAAGGCTGCTCCGGCGCCCATGGCATGCCCCTGCCCCAAGGGGCCCGAGGTATTTTCTACCATGCGCGGGCG
>DMST01000349.1:0-631 GCA_003454975.1 Cytophagales bacterium
CCATCGAGGCCGACCTCCGCGAACAGCCTGCTTACCTCATTTACACTTCGGGTAGCACGGGTAAACCCAAAGGGGTCATGATTACCCACCGCAATGTGGTGGCTTTCCTGAACTGGGCCCAGCAAGAATTTAAAGAGACGCCGTATTCGGTCATGTTTGCGGCTACCTCGTACTGCTTTGACCTTTCCATCTTCGAGATGTTCCTGCCCCTGCTGCAAGGCAAACCGATCCGTGTGCTAGACAATGCGCTACACATTCCGGAGTATTTAGGACAGGAATCAAATATTTTCATCAATACCGTACCCTCGGTAGTACGCACGTTGCTCGACGAAGGTGTGGCTTGGGATCGTGTGGTGGCCCTCAACATGGCGGGCGAGCCGGTACCCCACATCTTTAGAGATCAACTGGACTATGAGCGCATGGAGGTGCGCAATCTTTACGGCCCTTCTGAAGATACGACCTACAGTACCTTCTACCGTTTCCGTGCCGATGGCCGAACCGATGTGCCGATTGGTGTGGCCGTAGGGGATACCCACGCCTACGTGATGGACCGCCATCAAAAGCTAGTTCCCATTGGTGTAGAAGGAGAAATATGCCTCTCGGGCGAATCGATTGCCCAAGGATACCTGGT
>DMST01000349.1:666-6140 GCA_003454975.1 Cytophagales bacterium
GAGCTAACCGCGGAACGGTTTATCGAGAACCCCTACCAAGAAGGGCGCCGCCTGTACCGCACGGGCGATGTAGGCAAATGGACCGAGGACGGTCAGCTGCTGTTTGTGGGCCGTATGGATGACCAGGTGAAAATCCGCGGATACCGGATAGAGCTTGGTGAGGTACAATACCACATGGAGTCCGTAGCGGGAGTGGACCAGGCGGTAGTATTGGTGTTGCCCGTGCGCGGTGAAGACAGCCTGGTGGCCTACTGGTCCGGAACGGATGTGACCCCATCGCACTTGGAGGCGGCTTTGCAAGAGGCCATGCCTGCTTTTATGCAGCCAAGCGTGGTCATGCAACTCGATGAAATTCCGCTGAATAGCAACGGAAAAGTGGACAAGCGCCGTTTGCCCACCCCCGAGGCCCCCGAGGTAACAGGGGATGCGATTCAACCTCCTACTACCGATATGGAGAATGCTCTTTGGGACATCTGGCGGGAGGTGCTGCAGCGAGAAGACTTTGGTATCACCCATAACTTCTTCGAACTGGGTGGGCACAGCCTGAAGGCCACGCGGGTACGTAGTATGGTGAAGAACCGTTTGCAGAAAGAGCTGACGCTGAATGAGCTGTTTCGGCATCTAACCATTGCGGAGCTAGCCCCCGTGGTATCTGAGAAGGCGGATGATACCCCGGATGCACAGACCTTCCACCCCATAGAAGAAGCAGAAGATGCTCCCGTGCCCTTGTCGTTCACCCAGGAGCGTTTGTGGGTACTTACCAATTTTGAAGAGGCATCGCGTGCCTACCACATGCCTGCGGCTTTTCGGGTAACCGGAACCCTGAATGTACCCCAGTTACAGGCAGCGATTGAGCACGTCATGGACCGCCACGAAAGCCTGCGAACCGTATTTAAAGAAATTGAAGGTCAGCCGCAGCAAGTAGTCCTTCCGCGGTCCGAGATGGGCTTCTCGGTAGAAGAATCTTCCCTGCCCGAAGGCACCGCATTGAAGACTTTCTTGGTAGAGCGGTGGCAAGCCCCCTTCGCCCTGACCGACGGGCCTCTGGTCCGGTGCGAAGTCATCCACACTACCGGAGGACAAATCTTGTCCTTCAACATGCACCACATCATTAGTGATGGTTGGTCGTTGGGTGTATTGGTAGCCGAGGTCACCCAGGCGTACATAGAGTTGCCAGGGGGACAAGCTATTGCCTCCCAACCGTTGTCCATCCAATACAAGGATTTTGCCCGTTGGCAACGCCAACTATTTACCGATGCTTATCTCCAGGAGCAGTTGGCCTATTGGCAACAAGAAGTATTTGCTGACGGAGTGCCGGTGCTGGAGTTGCCTACTGACCACCCCCGGCCGGAGGTGAAGACTTACCGAGGGGGCATCTTGCAGCATACTTTCTCCGCTGAGATTGCCGATGGCCTGAAAAAACTAGCAGCCGAGGAAGGGGCTACCTTATTTATGGCCTTGCTAGCGCAGGTAAACCTGTTGCTCAAAAAGCTGAGCAATCAGGATACCCTGGTGGTAGGTACCCCCGTGAGTGGCCGTGATCAGGGCCAATTGCACGATCAGATCGGCTTTTACGTGAACACCCTGCCCATCAAAAATACCCTGGCGGGTTCCGATAGCTTCCGCACCCTGGTTGGGCAGCACCGGGAGCAACTTTTGGAAGCCTTTGATCATCAGCAGTTTCCTTTTGAGCTGCTCGTAGAAGCCCTTCAGCCCCGGCGGGATTTGTCGCGCTCACCCCTGTTTGATGTGATGGTGGTGATGCAAAACTTTGACGGGCCACAGCCCAATGCCTTGGCTTGGGGAGGGGATACGCACCTGGAAAAACTAGGCTTCAACTCGGAGGTAACGAAGTACGATCTTACATTCTCCTTTGCCGAAGGAGTGGGGGGCATTGAGCTAGAGCTGGAATACAATAGCGATCTGTACGAGCCAGCCAGTGCCCAGCGGTTGATTGATCAATTGCAGCGGGTGATGGCGCTGACCCTGGCCGCCCCAGAGGTGCCCGTAGCCGAGGTATCCTTACTTTCTCAAGAGGCCTGGGCTCAGGTGCAATCGCGTTTTGACCAGTCATCCATTGGGTATCAGAAAGACGAAACGATTGTTTCTCGGTTTGCCAAAATGGCACGTACCTACCCAGATCGGGAAGCCCTCGTTGTTGGTGAAAAGAGTATTACCTATGCCGAGCTGGATGCTAAAAGCGGGGCATTAGCGCGTACCTTAGTACACACCTACGGGGTGCAGCCCGAAGAACTCATCGTGCTCCATACAGACCGTTCGGAGTGGATGTTGGTCGCCATCTTGGGGGTGCTAAAAGCGGGCGCTGCCTACGTGCCGGTGGATCCGGCTTATCCCGCTTCGCGGATTCAGTACATCGTAGAAGATTCCGCCGCCAGGTTGGTGCTTACCGACCAGGAGCTATCAGGGAATACCTTAGCTCTGATGGCCGCGCAGCAAGTAGTGATGTTGCCTGAGGTAGATTATGCCCAAACTCCCATTCAGGTTTCGGTTGCCCCATACCACTTGGCTTATGTGATTTATACCTCCGGCACTACCGGTAAGCCCAAAGGCGTACTGGTTGAGCATAGGAACGTACACCGACTCTTCTTCACCGAGCAACCTCTGTTCGATTTCAATGAGCAAGATCGCTGGAGTCTTTTCCATTCGTACTGTTTCGATTTCTCAGTATGGGAGATGTACGGTGCCCTGTTGTACGGTGGTGCGGTGGTAATGGTACCGAAAGAGGTAGCCCAAAGCAGTACGGCTTTCTATGATTTTCTGGCGACCGAGCGCATTACGGTGCTCAATCAAACGCCGACAGCCTTCCGCAGTTTGGCTACCACCAACGAAGGTAAGCTGCAGAACCACCCCGTTCCGGTTCGGTACCTGGTGTTTGGTGGTGAGGCACTGATGCCCGAAACACTGAAGGCATGGCATGCCGCTTTCCCAGAATGTACCCTGGTAAACATGTACGGGATCACGGAGACCACCGTGCACGTAACCTACAAGGAGATAACCCAAGCGGAAATTGATGCGAATCAGAGCAACATTGGGGTGCCGATACCCACCCTGAGTTGCTACGTGCTCGACCATGACTTGCAGCCTGCCGCCGTAGGGGTAGTGGGTGAGCTGTGCGTGGGCGGTGCCGGTGTGGCCAGAGGATATCATCAACGGGAAGCACTCACTGCGGAGCGGTTTATCCAACATCCGCTTGCGGGCGAAGGGCGGTTGTACCGTTCCGGTGATTTCGCCCGATTGCTGCCCAATGGCGATCTTGAATACATTGGCCGGAAAGATGACCAGGTGAAAATCCGTGGACACCGGATCGAGCTTCCTGAAGTGGAAGCAGCGGTATTGAAGCTAGCGGGAGTAAAAGACGCGGTGGTAACCGTACGCAAAAATGCTGCGGGTGAGTACGAGCTGATTGCCTACCTGATTGCCGATGAGGAGGCCCACGGCTTTCGGGAAGCCTTGCAAGCGCAGCTACCTGGCTATATGGTGCCGAGCTACTTTGTGTCGCTACAAGAGTGGCCGCTTACCTCCAACGGCAAACTGGATAAGAAAGCCCTTCCCGAGCCCGAATCTACTGCGCAAAACAACTATGTAGCCCCTACCAACGATGTGGAGGCGCGCGTGGTAGCCATCTGGGAAGAGGTGCTCGAACAGTCTCCGATTGGTATTCAGGATAATTTCTTTGATCTGGGTGGGCATAGCTTGAAAGCGACCCGGGTACTGACGCGCATCATGGAAGAGTTTGGGGTCAAAATTGACCTCAAGAATCTCTTCATCGACCCTACCATAGAGCACCTAAGCCAGTACATCAATACCCTGCTGTGGGTGGAAGCTGGTAAAGAGGAACTAGAAACTGAACAAGACGAGCTACTTATCTAAGCCAGCCTACCATGGAAAACCTTCTAACATTACTTACCAAATACCGCCAACGACAGGTGCACCTTTCTTTGGGTAAAGACGGGGAAAGCCTGAGCGTAAAAGGTGACCTGAAGGGCTTGAGTGCTGCAGATAAAGCAGAACTCAAAACCCACAAGGAGGCACTGCTCGCTTTTTTCAAAGAACAGAAAGCGGCTAAGCAGTTGATTACCCCAGCGGAGCCGACTGCCGAAGCTTTCCCTTTATCACCCAACCAGCAAACGATCTGGATGCATCAACTGATGGACCCGGAAAGCCTGCTGTATGTGATACCCGTGGTGTATGCACACACAGTACCGGGGCTACAGCCTGATCGGGTAGTGGAGGCTTTGACGGCAGTGGTGCAAGCCCACGAGGTGTTGCGGTTGGTTTTTGAAGTGGAGGAGGGGCAGCCACAACAGCGGCCGGTAGCGGTATCGGCTGCAGACCACCTCACCTGGGTAGAGCTGGCTCACGAAGAGGATGCTTTAGCCCAGGTAACATCCCATATCGAGCAAGACCAGCAGGTGGCTTTTGCTGATTTGGCAGGTACTCCCCCTTGGCACCTGACGGTTTTCCACCTGGGGCAGGATGAATACAGATTCTACGTCAAGCTGCACCACCTCATTGCCGATGGTGAGTCCATTCCGCAGTTAATTCAGGAGCTGTTCAAAGCCTACGAGTTGCAGCAGCAGGGCGGTACCTACCAGTATGATGGCCTACAATACCGGGACTATGTAGCGTGGCTACAAAAGCAGCGTGGGGCAGGATCTGCACAAAGCTTTTGGCAGGAGCAACTGGGGGGCTACGTTGAGGATTTTACACACTGGCTGTATCGGGAGGAGGGGAGAGTAGAGAACCAGGAGATCGAGCAGACCCATCGCTTTTCGACTGAGCTTTCTAAGCAGCTACGGGCCTACGCCAAGCAACTCCGCCTCAATCCTTCTACGCTGTTCACCTTTGCCTACACGTGGGCCCTTCGTCAGTACGGACGGACGCAAGATATGGTGGTGGGTATTCCAGCAGCCAGCCGGAGTCATGCCCAGCTGGGCAATGTACTGGGTGATTTCGTGAATACCCTGCCGTTGCGGGCTCAGTACACCGATGCCGCCACCTCGGAGCAAGTACTGCGGGACCTACAGAATCAGTACTATCAGGTACTCGAACATCAAATGTACCCCTTCGAGTACATTCTGAAAGATATAGACTATACCCAGCAGGCTACACAGCCGCTTTTTACCTGCGTGATTGCCTTTCCTACCCACGAGAAACTAGGTAGGAGCGATGACGCCGAAATGACCTTACGCCGTCACCAAGCCATGTATCCGCTTACCTGTACGGTCATGGATTTCGAAGATGGCTACTCGCTGGTGATGGAGCGCGACCCTCGGTATTTCCCTGCAGCGTGGGTTAGCCAGCTGGCCGAAGCCATGGAGACGGTATTGGTGCAGCTCCTCCAAGGCGACCAGCCACTGGAGGCCTTGTCGTTGGTTTCGGGGAGAAACCAGATTCAACTGGATACTTGGTCGCAAGGGCCCGATACACCGATGACTCCCTCCACCGTGGTG
>DMST01000349.1:6189-8809 GCA_003454975.1 Cytophagales bacterium
CCCTCCACCGTGGTGGCTGATTTTGCACGGCAACTTCAGCGATCACCTAAATCCGTGGCGGCCACGGTACTGAGCAAGGAGTACACCTACGCCCAGGTGACGAACGATATTCGTCGGATAGCCTATGCTTTGAAAAAACAGGGCGTGAAGACCGGGGATCGGGTGGTGGTGAATACCCCCAACGCCTACCAGGAGCAATGCAGCATGTGGGCTATTTGGTGGATAGGAGCCGTGTACGTTCCGGTTTCTCACGATTTTCCCGAAGACCGTAAGCAAACGGTGATCAGTGATTGTACCCCAGCAGTTGTTTTGACAGCTGTGGATTGGGAATTACTCGGGGAGGAGGTTTTCACGGAAGACGCGCAATCTGGCCCTAAGCAGGTTGCTTACCTACTCTATACTTCAGGTAGCACCGGAGTACCCAAGGGAGTAGCGGTGTCTCATGGAAGTTTGTACCAGAAGCTCCAAGAAGAGGCGGCCCTGTATAACCTGGATGCCTCGCTGGTTACCTATAGCTTGACAAGGTCGGTGTTTGACGTTTCCTTCCTGGAACGCGTGCTGCCCTGGATGCTGGGTGGTAGGGTTGTGATGCACCCCCTTGAGGACGACGTTGCTGCTACCATTGCCAACCTTATCCGGGAAAAAGTAACCGTTTTGCAAGGCACGCCGAGCTATTTCGCCCACTGGGTTACCGAATTAACTGCGGACCAGGCCCTTGCTTTACAAACACACCTTCAGCATTTGTGCATCGGTGGTGAATCTTTGCCCCAAGCCTTGGTGACAACCTTGCGAAAGGCATTGCCCCAGGTACAGATCAATAACCATTACGGACCTACGGAGGCCACCATCGATGCCCTAGTCCGGCCCAAGGTGGAAGAGGTTTCGGAAAATCTGATTGGCCGTCCGCTAGGAGCAGGCAAAGCTTGGGTGGTAGATGCCCATGGTAAGCCCGTGCCGCCGTACTTTCCGGGCGAGCTGCTACTAGGAGGTCCTGCACTGGCCGAGGGCTATTGGCATGATGAGGAAAAGACGGCCACAAAATTTGCCAAGCTGTCAGGTACGGATGAGCCCGTCTTCCGTTCCGGAGACCTGGCTTGCTGGAATGCCGAAGGCGAAATTCGCTTCTTAGGACGCGCGGATCAGCAGGTGAAATTCCGGGGCTATCGCATTGAGTTAGAAGAAATATCCTCCGTACTCGTACAACAATCCCAGATCCACGAAGCGGCGGTGCAGGTGTGGGAAAATCAGCTGGTGGCTTGGGTAGTTACCCAGGACCTGCAGGAAGAGCGTGTGCGAGCACACATGGCTTCCAAACTTCCGTCCTACATGCAGCCCAACCAACTGGTGGTAGTAGATAGCCTGCCGCGAACCCATCAAGGGAAAATCAATTGGCAAGCCCTGCCCAAGCCCGAAATCAGTGAAAGTTTTGAGGAGCCCGTCACCGATACTGAAACCTTGGTTCAGTCCGTTTGGTCATCTGTACTGGGCTTAGATACTGTACCCAGCCGTCAGGCTAACTTTTTTGAGTTGGGCGGAGATAGCCTTCGCTTGTTGAAATTGCAAAATGCGCTTACCCAAGAGACCGGAAAAACCCTCGAAGTAGGATTCCTCTTTGCGCATCCCTCGCTGGCTGAGCAAGCTGCTGAACTAGATACGCTTTCCAATAATCAGGAAGATCTGTCCAGCCTTCTGGCACCCGTACAGTCTGATTATCCGCTTTCTCCCGAGCAGCATCGATTGTGGGCACTCTCCCACGTGGCTGGTGGACTGGAAACCTACAACATGCCCTTGCTGGTACCCGTGGATGGGTCGGTGGAAGCACTCACCGGAGTGTTGCAAGAGGTGGTAGACCGGTACGATATCTTCCGAACTACCTTCCAAGCAGATGAGGCTGGCCAACCGCGCCAGACACTGCACGCCGAAGGCACGGTGCCTGTGCACTTGAATACCCACCAATTGAAGGACCAGGCTGCGCTGGAAGCCTACGTCAATGAGCAACTTTACGTACCCTTCGACTTGGAGGCAGGCCCCTTATTCCGGGGGGAATACCTGACCTGTGAAGGGCAGACCTACCTGTACTGGTGTATGCATCATATCATAAGTGATGGGGTGTCTGTATCGCTGTTGGTAGAAGAAATTCGGGAGCGACTCCTGGGGCAGGCGGCCAAGGCAAAGCCTACGGTGCAGTACAAAGACTACGCCTACTGGACGGCCGCCCGGGCAGAAACCGAGGCTTATCAGGACGATCGCACGTACTGGATGTCTCACTTGGGTGACCTGGAAACGCTGACTACGCTGAGCGAAACCAAAACACGTCCTGGGCAGCATACCTTTTCAGGGGAGTACCAAAGCATTAACGTAAGCGACGCCACCTTCCAGGCCATGAAAGAGCTGCAGCAGCGATCGGGTATTTCCATGAATACCCAGATCACCGCAGCCTACCATGCTTTGGTAGCCCGCTACACGGGACAAGAGCGGGTGATTTCCGGCATGCCCGCTTCAGGCCGCCCTCATCAGGTTTGGGATGATCAACCCGGGTGCTTTGTGAAAACGCTACCTGTGGTAACCACCGTTTCCCCAGGAAATACCATCTTGGAGTACCTGAGAGAGGTAGAGACGG
>DMST01000349.1:8851-11977 GCA_003454975.1 Cytophagales bacterium
GACGGCTTGCGTAGGTGCTCTGGACCATATGTATTATCCCGTGGAGGAAATGATTGCCGACGCAGGCATTACTCCACAGCCCAACCGGTTCCCGCTTTTCAATGCCATCGTTACCGCGCAAGCTTTGGATGGTGATGTAGGGGAGGACCCCATCCAGTTGCAACGGAGTCACTACGAGATTCAGGTGTACCTCAATACGGCTCCACAGCGCGCCCACATAGGCTTGCTGTACAACACTCAGCTGTTCCACCCTTGGTTTATGGAACAACTGCTCACTCATCTGGTGGAGATTTTGCAGGTATTGACCCAAGAGGGTACCTCCTTGGAGACCCTGGCAGGGCTTTCGATGCCCGCCATGCCGAAGGCTCCGCGTACTAAAGCCCTGCCTTATACCCTGGGCAGTCGCTTGCAGCAACAAATAGAAACCCAAGCTGACCGTATTGCGGTAGATGATTTCCGCAACCAAATCACCTACGCCGAACTAGGAGACCTCACCCAGCGACTGGCGCTTTTGCTGCGTGCTACCCTGCCGAACCCAGCGGAAAGGGTAGGGGTAATGGTGGGTAGAACGGTTCAGCTGCCGCTGGCACTGCTGGCCGTTATCCGGGCCGGGCATACTTACGTGGTCATGGATGAGGCCCTGCCGGATGCCCGGCTGGCGTACATGGTGGAAGATGCAGGGATTCAATATGTACTCACAGACGATGTAGAGAAACTTGCCCCTTTTTCCGATGCGGTTCAGGCCATCTCTTTGGACGAGGTCCTGTCCTCAGCTCCAAGTGGCCCTCTTGATGATCATTCCGAAGAGGCACCGGCCAATCTCATCTATACCAGCGGGTCTACAGGTAGACCCAAAGGCGTTATGGTACCCACCTCATCGGTGCTCAACCTTTCGGTAGATTCCAACTACACCCAGGTGGAACCCGGTGATGTATTTCTATGCCTCACTAATTTCTCCTTTGACCCTTCTACCTACGACTTGTTTGCATCGCTGCTGAACGGTGCAACGCTGCTCATGGGTAACAAAGATGAGTTGTTTGATAAAGCCTTCATGGAGCATATTCTGGAGAACTATGCGGTGACCCACACCTTTATCACTACCTCCTTATTCAATGCCTTGGTAGATGTGAAGGTAGCAGGTCTGGAAAAACTGAAATCGCTCATCTTCGGTGGTGAGGCGGCTTCTCCAGAGCATGTTCGGCGATACGGACAATACTATGGACTTGCCAACCTGGTGAATGGATACGGGCCTACCGAGAACACCGTTTATTCTACCTGTTATCCCCTCTCCGAATGGGATACAACTTCCGATGTTATACCCGTGGGCTATCCTATTCTTGGAGTAGAAACCATGTTGGTTAACCGCCATTTGCAGCCCGTTCCTTATGGGGTAATCGGGGAGCTATGGGTTGCTGGAGATAATCTGGGGGTAGGATATTGGAACCGGGAAGAGCTTACTGCTCAGAAGTTTATTACCCACCCTGAAACCGGGAAACGATGGTATCGTACCGGCGATATGTGTCGTGCCCTCTCCAGTGGAGTGATCGAGTTCTTTGGCCGGGAAGACCATCAGGTGAAGATCAACGGTTTCCGGATAGAACTGGATGAAATCCGGGCCCACTTACTGGCACTGCCTTCGATGGCCGATGGTGTGATTCAGGTAAGTCCCGATCGTCAGCTATTGGCCCATTACGTCAGTACTGATTCTGTAAGCCCCGAGCAGGTACTAGACCAACTGCGCCAGACACTCCCGGCTTACATGGTGCCCGCCCAGGCCATCCGGCTAGAGGCATTGCCCCTTACCCATAACGGCAAGGTAGATCTGCGGAAGCTACCGCAACCCTCGGCCACTGCCACTACCGGACCCAAGGAAGAACCTAATACCGAGACCGAGCAACAAGTGCTGGAGGTATGGCAGTCGGTTTTAGGCCATGATGCCATGGGAGTAACGGACAACTTCTTCGACGTAGGAGGTACGTCCATCAAGGTGATACAACTGCTTCAGGTTCTCAAGCAATCCTTTGATACTTCGATGACCATAGCTGAACTATTCAGCTACCCTACAGTACGCGAACAAGCGCTGCTATTGCAGCCAGAGGAAGTAGCGGAATCTGACATAAACAAACTCACAGAAATAGACTTTTAAGCCCCGATACGATGATCATTTGTGGTATTAAGTTGACCCACGACGGTGGACTTGCGCTGATTGACAATAACCGTTTGGTTTTCAGCTACGAGATGGAAAAGCTGGATAATAACGGCAGGTACAGCACCCTGGAGGATACGGTACAGCTAAAGCAAATTTTGGCTTCGTACGGGTATTCCATCGATCAGGTCGATCGGTTTGTTATCGACGGATGGGACGGCTTGGAGTCTTCCAGCCTGCGGTACCAAAGCCAGAGTGAAGACCATGAGGTAGCGGTGGCCCCGTATCGGGAGCAAAAGCTATCCGATTCTATCCTGGAGCGTTTCACCGGTGAGGGCTTTACTATTGGAGACCGTCAGGTTTCGTACAGTTCTTACTTCCACGTGACGGGGCATGTACTGGGCGCCTACGCCAGTAGCCCGTTTGCGCAAGAGAAGAAAGGGAGCTACGTATTGGTATGGGATGGGGGTATGTTTCCACGCCTGTACTATGTAGATCCTAAGGCCGGTACCATTGCCAACTACGGTAAATTGTTCTTCCTCATCGGGAACATCTATTCCCTGTTTCCGCTCCACTTTGAGCCTTTTCGCCAAGAGCGGAATAAGAAGAACGTTCACCTGTCGGTAGCCGGAAAGGTGATGGCCTACATTGCCCACGGGGAGGCGCGTGAGGACATCATCGCAGATTTGCAGATTGCCTACGATAGCCAGGAAGAATACACCATTGATTCGGGTGATCGCATCGCCCGCTCCTTCATCAAGGCTACCCGCCAAAAGAACTATCGCCATGAGGATATCCTTGCTTCGTTCCACGCCTTTGTAGAGCGCTTGCTCATTCAACACTTGGGCGAGAAGGTGGAGAAATACGGGCATGAGGATAATAACCTTTGCTTTGCCGGAGGCTGTGCCCTGAATATCAAGTGGAACAGCGCCATTCGCCGCTCGGGTCACTTTGCTGACTTGTGGGTGCCGCCCTTCCCG
>DMST01000482.1 GCA_003454975.1 Cytophagales bacterium
GTCCAGATCGGTAATTACACCCGATCCCGAACCTACTACTACCACATTCACTCCGGGTACGGTCGCACCAGTGGCGTCCTTTACCGAACCGGATACCGTCCGCTGCGCCCAAGCCTGGAAGGCCACGATTGACGCAAGGAAACTCAGTAGGAAAATCCTCTTCATGTTTACAATTGGTTTAAATTGATTGGTGTTTAGGCGTTTTGATGTTTCTCAACAGAAGACACAAATGTTTGGTAAAACGTTGGATTATGCCAGGAATTCAATCGATTCCTTCTTTATGCAACATAAATAATTCTAGAATGTTCAACCACGCCCACATTTTGGATAAACAAATTAGGTCGGTAATCGTAGGCGAAAATAATGGGCTTACACAAAGGGAGGTAATTCGGTTTCAGCGGTAAATTACAAATTCAATTCGTCGGTTAGCTTGCCGATGTGCCTCTGAATCGTTCGCAAAAAGAGGTTGGCCCTCTCCATATCCTCTGAACCGAAGCCGCTGACGGGGCACTCCTTTTTCTATGAGATAGTTATAAACTGACCGGGCCCTATTAAGTGATAATTCTTGATTATAGGCCTCAGGACCTACATCATCCGTATGCCCCGCTATTTCCACTCGAACATCAGGATTGTCGCGTAAAATACTAATTGCCAGATTGAGTTCTGTTTTTGATTTGTTGCGAAGGGCGTAGCTATCGGAATCGAAGAACACATTATTCATTACTACGGCCTTCCCGTTTTCCAATGGCTCCAAAAATATATCCTGTTGGATGGGCTCTGGATTCGGCTGATGTTCATAATTGAACGTCAAACTATTATACAGATACCCTTTGGATTGTGCGAAAAGACCGTATTCAGTTCCACTGTTTAGCACCATAAGATATTCACCTGTAATAGGATCCGATCGCACTTTTCCAAGAACAGAATCGGTTTCCAGGTCTATCAAATCTACCCAACCTCCCACAGGCCTACCCGTTTCTGCATCTAATACTTTTCCGTATACGTACGTACTTGGCACCGCTACCCTAGCTAGCTCAGGTAATTCAAAGGTATATAACCTGCTTTGGAGCCCTTGTGACTGGGTTCGGGTTGACTTACTGAAAAATGCCCTTAAGCCATCCGCCGTTATGAAGAGTGCCTGTTGGTCGGATTCATCGTTTATCGGGTACCCCAAATTCTCCGGTTGGGTCCACCCTTTGTCACTTAATTCACTCTTAAAAATATCGAACCCACCCAACCCCAGATGCCCTTTTGAAGCAAAGTATAGTGTCTGGGCATTTACATGAATGAAGGGCGAAAGATCATCTTCCGGAGTATTAATGGTAGGCCCCAAATTTTCAGGATACCCCCAAGTGTTATCCGTTTGCAAACGACTCACCCAAATATCCGCATTACCATACCCTCCTCTTCTTCGGGAAACGAAATACAGGGTACGCCCATCAGCTGACAATGTAGGTTGTGTTTCCCAAGCCTTGGTATTGATCCGTCGCCCCATATTAATGGGCGCCGACCATTCATCTCCTCGCTTGTAGCTAACGTATAAATCGCAACTACCAATAACATCACTGCGCTGGCAAGAGGTGAAAATCAGGGTTCGGCCATCGGCAGAGATAGTACATGTTCCCTCGTTCTGAAGTGGGGTATTTATATTTGGTGAAATCGATTTAGGCTCAGACCAGCCGGCGGGGGTCTGCACACTTATATATATATCCTCATCTTCCTGAGAATGGTTAGTCACCCTTCCTGTGTAGATCAATTGATTCTGTAACACATTCAGGACTGGGAAATATTGCAAATCGAACCCATTCAGAATGATGGGTAACAAAATAGGCTCAAATTCTACGGGGTTAGCTTTGGCCTCTAAAATGAACTCGATTTGGGCCAATCCTTTCTCTACTTCAGGCTTCAGCTTTCCTACCTGAGTGGTCATATTCAAAAAAGCTTCGAACTGGGTCTTGGCCAGATCGATTTGCTTAGTCCTCAGGTAATACATCCCTAACTTATGCAGAGTAGCGGATACTCGTCGGTCATCTCCGCCCAGTTCGGTTACCACTATCCAATGTGGAATGGCTTGGGTGGTATCGAATAATAGCTCGTAGGTATTACCTAAGGCCAAATGAGCCTCCCAAAACTGTGGGTCACGGCTCACTGCCTTTTCATAGGCATCAATGGCTTTTTCTGGTTGACGGCTTCTGTACGCTTCTACTCCCGCCTCGTATGCCTTGATGGCCCTCCCGCTGGTTGAGGAAAATTTTTGAGCCACACACCAGGGTAGAACAAAGAGACAAAACAAGGCAACTAGTAAGTACTTAGACATATTCAGGGGAAATTGAGATACTCGTGATTTAGTAAAGAAACCTTCTTTGATGGATTCTCTTTCACATACTCAACGACACTATGAATAATTTCGTCAGCTCCGTTTATCTGGTAAAAAGAAATATTCTACCTGGGATAGAAATCCAAGCCACTAGTTTCGAACTAACCCTAAGAAATCAATCGTGGTAGTGATACTCCCGCGTATAAATATCCCCTAACGCTGCGTGATAGGTATTTTTCAATAAGCCAGCAATGGTCATAGGACCGACACCACCTGGCACGGGAGTAATCAGGCTAGCCTTGGGGGCTACGGTCTCAAAATCCACATCCCCTTTCAGAGCAAAGCCACTCTTTTTACTCGGATCTTTCACCCGCTCGATACCTACGTCAATCACCACGACCCCTTCTTTCACCATATCGCCGTTGATTAAACCCGGCTTACCAACGGCGGTGATGAGGATATCAGCCTGGCGGGTGTGGTGTGCCAAATCTGGAGTAAACCGATGTGTTAGGGTGGTGGTGGCTCCACCGGGGTAGCCAAACCTACGGCGGCTCATAAGGATGCTAATGGGTGACCCTACAATACGGCTACGCCCCACAACTACACAGTGTTTACCTACTACTGAAATTCCAGCCCGCTTGATCATCTCCATAATGCCTAATGGAGTAGCAGGTACATGGGTAGGGAGACTTTGAACCATCCGGCCGAAGTTCAATGGATGGAAGCCATCCACATCCTTCTCTGGCTGAATCCTATTGATAAGATTATCCGCCTTGATGTGTTCAGGTAAAGGCAACTGCACAATCAGTCCGTCAATCTCCGGGTTGGCATTTACCTTATCTATTTCTTCCAACAGGTCCGCTTCGGAGATAGTAACGTCATAGCTTAACTTGGAGGAGGTGAAACCCACTTCCTCGCAGGCCTTAATCTTATGACCAACATATACCTCGCTAGGCCCGTGGCTCCCCACCAAAATAGCAGCCAGATGGGGAGCACGTTTGCCCTTTGCTTTCATGGCCTCCACTTTAAGGCGAAGCTCCGCCCGAATATCGGCAGCCATCTGTTTACCATCCAGAATTTGAGCAGTCTCTGTCAAAATAGCGGGGTTAGTCCAATTTTAATACAGCCATGAAAGCTTCCTGGGGGATTTCTACATTCCCCACCTGGCGCATACGTTTCTTCCCTTTTTTCTGCTTTTCGAGCAGTTTTCGCTTCCGCGTGATATCTCCACCATAGCACTTTGCAATTACGTTTTTGCGGAGGGCTTTCACCGTTTCTCGTGCCACTACTTTGGTACCAATAGCAGCCTGCACGGCTATTTCAAATTGCTGGCGAGGAATCAGTTCTTTCAGCTTTTCGCATAGCTTTTTACCCCACTCGTAGGCCTTGTCTCGGTGTACAATGGCAGAAAGGGCATCTACTTTATCTCCATTCAGAAGAATGTCCAGCTTCACCACCTTGCTTTCGCGGTAGCCAATCAACTCGTAATCCAGCGAAGCATATCCACGACTGATGGTCTTAAGCTTATCAAAGAAGTCAAAAACGATCTCAGCCAAGGGCAGTTCAAAGGTGAGTTCTACCCGATCAGAGGTGAGGTAAACCTGATTTTTGATGATACCCCGCTTATCCATACACAGCTCAATGATGCCTCCGATATATTCGGCCTTGCTGATGATCTGTGCCCGGATGAAAGGTTCTTCAATATGCTTGACGGTATTAGGCTCGGGCATCTCTGATGGTGCCGATACCTTAATAATTTCATCGTCCTTATCGATAGCATGAAACCGCACGGAAGGCACCGTGGTGATTACGGTCATATCAAACTCTCGCTCCAGGCGCTCCTGCACTATTTCCATGTGCAGCATACCTAAAAACCCACAACGGAATCCAAAACCCAATGCAAGGGAAGTTTCTGGCTCCCATACCAACGAGGCATCATTAAGTTGGAGTTTTTCCATGGCGGCACGCAGGTCCTCATATTCGCTAGTTTCTACGGGATAGATACCGGCAAATACCATAGGTTTCACATCCTCGAAACCCTTCACTATATTATCGGTAGGCCGGTCTAGGTGGGTTATCGTATCCCCCACCTTCACCTCTTTGGCCTGCTTGATTCCCGAGATGATGTACCCCACATTGCCAGCGGAAATCTCTTTCTCTGGTTGCTGGTTCAGCTTGAGCACTCCAATCTCGTCTGCGTCGTAGGTTTTCCCGGTGCTCACGAACTTCACCTTATCGCCTTTCCGAATAGTCCCGTTAAAAACGCGAAAGAGTACCTCCACCCCACGAAAGGAGTTGAACACCGAGTCGAAAATCATGGCCTGCAAGGGCTCATCTACGTCTCCAACGGGTGCAGGTATTCGGTTGATAATAGCAGCCAGGATTTCGGCAATACCTATACCTTCCTTGGCACTAGCCGGTATTACGTCCTCAGGATCTACCCCAATCAAATCCACAATCTGATCGGTGACCTCTTCCGGCATGGCGCCAGGCAAGTCAATCTTGTTGAGCACCGGAATAATCTCCAGATCGTGCTCCATGGCCAGATACAGGTTGGAAATGGTCTGTGCTTCAATTCCCTGGGCGGCGTCTACGACCAATAGTGCTCCTTCGCAAGCGGCGATGGATCGTGACACTTCGTAGCTAAAATCTACGTGTCCGGGAGTGTCGATCAGATTTAATGTATAGGTCTCCCCCTCGTGAACATAGTTCATCTGGATGGCGTGGCTCTTGATGGTAATCCCACGCTCACGCTCCAGGTCCATGTCGTCCAACAATTGGTTTTGCATATCGCGCTCCGACACCGTTTCGGTGCTTTGAAGCAGACGATCGGCCAGGGTACTCTTACCGTGGTCGATGTGAGCGATAATGCAGAAATTTCGAATGCGCTCCATACTCATACAGAGTGCAAAAATAGAAGGAAATGGATAAGTGCATACTGTCCGCTTTTACCTGATCGATAAAATATTTTCTATCGGCCTTGAATGGGCCTAACACCCATATTATTTCTACAAATCCTCGTACTTATCACATCGGCATTCATACCACTGTGCTACTATTTGTTCCATTTCATCGAGGTATGCGTCAATCTTTTCTAAGCCTCGGTACTCCTGCCCACCATCCAACAAAGTAGGCTCTTGATCTTCCTTGTACTGTATTCGCTTAGCCAAAGTCATGGATTCTATTCTCTCCAAAGCGCCCAAATGGGCCCTATTAGAAGGTGAAATGATTAGCTCAATCATAATGATACGTTATCCTTGGTATACCCAACACCAATATTTTACCAATCGTTCGGAAACTTATTATCAGAATAATCTTCGCTCATATTTGATTTAAAGCCATATAACATTAGGTTAATTCAGGAATTACTTGGGCCTTGTCAGGGCATTTAGCATCTTTGCGGCAAATTTGGCACCATGGCATCCTTAGAAGACAAACGCGTTCAGAATATCTCAGAGTACATTATTCAGGTATACCAGGCAGAAGATCTGATCCGGCAACACAAATTCAATTTGGATGCCTTATTTGCAGAGCATATTGATGCGTTGGGGGGTAGTGAAGAAGAAAAATCACAAAATCGTGCCTGGTACACGAAGGTGGCCCACGCGCTAGAGGAAGAAGGTTCCCAAGAAAAGGGGCACCTTGGCAGACTAGATGAGTATATAAAAGAACTCAATGAGATTCACTTTCATCTCCTTCGCAGCGACCGCGTGTACCGCGGCCACTTCGACCAAGCCAAGTTGCACATCAACCGCCACATGCAAGCTCATGGCGGAGAGTTATCCAACCCAATACAAATTTGCTTGAATGGCATCTTTCTCTTCAAAAGTAAGCGAGCAAAGCAAGAAGCGCTCACAGAGAGTGACCGCGAGGGTATGCACGCCTTTGTAGAGTTGTGTAGCTATCTCAGCTATCGCTATCGATCACGCCACGAAAGCAACGGTTCTGATTAAGTAAGATGGCTCGAAGGTGTTACCCTCCCAGCCAGAGGGTCACCTATTCGTACCTCAATGAATCCACAGGGTTTCGCCGGGTGGCCCTAGCGATAAGGGTACCTACCGTGGCCAACGCTATGAGCAAAATGGCTACCACCGGCAAAGCAAATATCCACCAAGTGAGGGTAGATCGATAAGGAAACATCACTAGCCATTGCTGCATGCCCATATAGCTTATTGGGACCGCTACCACTCCTGCCGCTACAATCACCGTGAGGTACTGAGAAACCATGGTTTGCCACACGCTCAACGAGCTAGCCCCCAGCACTTTCCGAATGCCCATTTCTTTGGTCCGTTGCGCTACGGTGTAGGCAGATAGGCCTAACAGACCCAAGATGGCAAGGGCCATAGAAATGAGTGTGAAAAGCGAAATGATTTTGGAGAGATCTCGGTCAGCTTGGTACTGCGCAGCATACTTTTCATCTAAGAAGGTATAATTGAAGGGCGTGTCCGGAAAAAAGCGTGACCAAAGTCCATCTAGCTGATCAATACCTGACTCAATCACCCCCAGTCGGGCCTCGGTATCCGTCTCTTTACCAAAATTGAAGACTACCGAATAGTAATTGCTCCAAGTACTCAGTGCAAACCCGGTAGGCTCTATTCTCTCGCGCAGCGATTCATTGTGAAAGTCTTTCACAACACCTATTATGGTCAGTTTTGGAAACATGTATCCCCCCTTCAATTCCTGGCCGATGGCCTCTTCAGCCGAGGTAAATCCTAGTGCGGCGATCCCTCGCTCATTTATAACAAAATCACCCCGGCCAAAGGTATTGTCCGTGGGCTTGAAGAATCTACCTGCCACTAACTCTAGCTCGTAAGCTTCTGCGAAACTTGCATCACAAGCAATCAGTCCTACTGAACTGGCCTCCTCAGGCTGATCTTGCATCCGGTGAATGCTAGCATTCCAGCCTATTTCCTCACCCGGTGCAAAACTAGAGGTAGTTACGTGGTCTACCACAGCCAGCTTTTCTACTTCTTCAAGGAACGCATTAATGGCATTGGCATTTTCTCCTGAACTGATCACTTTTTGTGGTGGAGCGTCCAGTACTACTTTATTGTCAATAGCTAAGCCCAAATCTTGATTTTGCATGTAGGATAACTGGCGGAAGATCACCAGCGAAGCAGTAATCATGGCAATGGAGGCTACAAACTGAAACAGAACCAAACCTTTGCGCAAAGATTGCCCTGAGGCCCGGGTGGTGAGCTTTCCTTTCAGAACTTGCATAGGACGGTAAGCAGCCATTACCAAAGCAGGATAGGCTCCCGAAAGCAGCGAACCTACCACTAAGACTACTACTGCCAGCCACCAAAATTGCCACTGGGTAGGCGGTGCTAACTGGGTAAGTCCGGTGAGCTTACGAAAAACTGGCAATGCCAATTGCAAAAAGGTAAAAGCAAGGATGGCAGCCAGTAGATTCATCAAGAGAGCCTCTGCGGTAAACTGAAACCGAAGCTGGTTCTTAGTAGAACCCATGACTTTGCGTACACCCACTTCCCGTGCCCGCTCCATGGCTCGGGCTGTCGATAAATTGATAAAGTTGGTCCACGCTAAGATTAAGATCAGAACCCCAAGAAAGGACAAACCATACATGGTGTTTTGCGCTGTGGAATTGAGCCAACCTGTATCCGTCCAATACTGCAGGTTTTCATCCGACAGGCTCAGCACCCTTGCCTCCCAGGTTGCTCCATCCTCCAAAAATGCGGCTTCGCGCTGTAAAATTCCTTTCTCTAAGGCAGCTGTAAGTTCGAGATCTGAAATTGGAGAACTAACAAACAACTGAACATTGCGGTTGCTCCAAGAATCTACAGCGCCCAATCCAAATTCTCCCTTTTCCAAAGAGGGGAAAGATAGCAACACGGTGAAATTAAGGGTGGAATTACCTGGCAAATCAGGCAACACTCCTACTAGCTGAAAATCCTGGTCTGTTACATTATTGGAAAGAGATATGGTGCTACCCAATTCCCAATCAGGCCCCAGCAAAGCCTCAGCGGTCGATTGAGTAAGCATCATATTGAGAGGCTCTTGCATAGCCGCAAAGTTTCCGGCAAGGGGAGTGATACCGAGTACAGCCCCCAGCTCGGCGTCAGCAAAATACGCCCCAGAAGGCTGCCATGATTTTGTCTTTCCCGCCCAAGCGACCGACAAAGTGTTGTTCTGATAGTCAATGGGCAACATTCTAAATGCTCCTTCTACTTCAGCCAACTGCACAGCTGATTCCTTCATCACCGAAGGCAGGGCTGGTACCAGTTTGGGTTGCCCGGCACGGTTTTCAACCAAAGAAACGCGATAGGTATGTGCCGCATCTTCAAACGAATCATTGAAACTCAGTTCATACTGAGTGTAGTAAAAGATACAGAGGCAAGTGGCGATCCCTAGGGCTAGACCCAAAAGGTTGATACCACTAAATAATTTCTTCTTCCAGATATTACGGAAGGCAACGATGAAGTAGTTTCTCCACATGGCTTAAAAAGTTTTTGACCTTGCATAAAAATAACCCAAAGCTGGACCAGTGGTTTTACACCCCTGTAAATCAATCACTTACCCAAACCACCGTTTCAAATCTGTTTCACTCTGAAACATAAGTGTTCGGTTTCGAACCCGCTATCGGCCCTTTTTTCCACTTCAATACCCGAGCACAATCTATATTGCTTACCCAAATTTCAATCCCTCCCCATTATCATGTCAGTCTTTCCTGTAACCGAATCCACCCTCTCGGCTGAGCATTTGGCGGCCTTCCTCCGCCAGCAATACGGCTTGGGGTCTAATACTACCTGTACGCTATTTCGCAAGGGAATGAACCATGTATATATGGTTCAAGACGGTGCAACCGGCTATGTATTGAGAATTTATTCACACAATTGGCGGACACCGGTGGAGATTGCCGAGGAATTGCGCTGGATGATGATGGCGCAAGCGTCAATTTCGGTTCCTAAAGTGATTGAAGATCAGGAAGGGAAATTTCTCCAAGCCTTCCAAGCTCCTGAGGGGCAACGCTACGGGGTCCTCTTTTCTAAGGCTCCCGGCAAGAAAGATGCTCGTTTTAGCAAGGAAGCAAGCCACAACATTGGCCAGGCCATGGCCAAGCTGCATCGGCAAGCGGAGGGCATAACGCTGGAACGTACTACTTACAACACCCAAATCCTGCATAAGGATGCTATTGCAGGCATTCGGGAGTTCTTCCCCGAGCCTACCCCTACACGCTTGTTTATGGACAAGCTGAGCCAGTGGCTGCCTATGGTGTATAGCCAGGTGGATGAAGACCAAGTCCGAAGTGGAGCTGTGCACCTGGACATCTGGTTTGATAACCTACACATTCACGATGACCAGCAGGTGACCATTTTCGACTTCGATTTTTGTGGCAACGGCTGGTTGGTGCACGATGTATCCTATTTCCTTTACCAATTATTCTATACGCACCCTGACCCAAAAGCCTACGAGGAAAAGGCCATCGCCTTTCTGGAGGGATATGAAAAACACCTTACCCTATCTCCTGCCGAAAGGAATCTGCTTCCCACTGCCTGCCTGTCCATAATGCTGTTTTATCTGCACACTCAGATCCAGACTTTTGACAATTTCTCTAATGTGTTCATGAGTCATGATCACCTCACCCGCAACATGATGAGCATGCAACGCTGGATGGAGTACCATGAGTTATCTCTTCCCTAATTCATTCGAAAACCACGGTATCGAACACCCTGGAACGTAGAGGCTGGAAGGCAATTACTACTCCAAGCATCCTCATAATGAATATGCCCTTAGTAACCAACTAAAAAAGGCTGTCCCGTTAGGAACAGCCTGAAGTAGCATTTTTCTCTGGAAAGGCGAATGACCTGAAACTTAGAGAAGCTAACCAGGGACTGAAGAAGTACCCCTTTAACTCAAGTATTGACAAGTACCACCAATAATATCACCTAATCTAAACTACCAACTCGCCGTACGAATGCAGGTGAAGCCGGCGTAAAGCGGAGTATAGGCATCTAGAGTAACGCTACCGTGTACGGCAGGGGTTGCCAAGTCTACAGTGATAGTAGAGGTAGCCGTAAAACCAGAGCTGAATTCGTTAAGTCCCATTCCGGTAACCCGCAGCTCATGATTAACCTTGTTATCGCTGGTATTACACCAGAAAAGGAAGCACTTGATCTTTCTGGTCTTGAGCTCAGCATATATCCGTGTATTGGTAGTTTCATAGCCCACTACTACGGTACGGTAAGCCCAATACCCATCGTAACAAGGTATGTCACAGTCTTCCGTAGGACCACAATCCACATCAGCTTCATCTTCACAGTAAGGCTCTACCCAGTACCGCTGACGCTCCGTAACTGGCAGTACCGTATTGGTTACCCTCACATAGGTATCTAATAGAGTAGAGGCGTCTCCTGTGGAACAGCCTTCTTGTGCCACTACATCATCCCGGTTGGCCAGTCCTTTTTTAGCATCTAACCACGTCACAGAACCTACCAATTCTTGATCACCGTTACCTAACAGTACAGCCTTAGCATCGTATTGAGGGCTTAATTGGGTGTGGTAGAAACTTCCGTCCTCGTACCGTAGCAAGGAGCTACCTACGACAACCAGACCTTCGGGATTTAGCAAATGTACCAACAATTCGTCCTGAAATTTTAAGCTTACCGGCTGATATCCGTCAAATACCACCTTATCCTGGTAGGCAAGAACCAACTGTTGTAATGCCTTTTCAGCCTTTGCAATCTCAGCTTCGTGTTTCTCAAGTTCGCTTTCTGGAATTGCCATGAGAGGGGCCATGATAGCCTCTGCTTGAGCCTTTGCTTTTACGAACACTTGATAAAGAGAAGTAAAATTCTCTGACTCCTGAGCAAACTTTTGTGGCGAAAAGGAGCCTTCCTTCACCGCTTCGATAGCATTTGCCATGGCTTGGCCGTCTTCAAACACCAAAACCCCTTCGGGCATTACTAAGGACTCCTCATGGGAGGAAATTTCGGGTTCCAGAGTGTCCATACAAGCGCTTAAACTAAGAACGCCAGCTAGCAAGAAAAGACCTGCGATATTTCGCGCTGGAAAAATCAATGATGAATGTTTCATGTGGATATAATTTGGATTGAAAAATTTCAGTAGGAGTTTGTTGAGGGTAAAAAAATGCACACATCAAATGTAAGCCTACGCACCCACTCCCACACGAAAATCAATGGATATATCTCTTCAATTAATACAATGCATTATTTAATTATTGCATTATAAATTACCTCCATGTTGAAATAGTTACACATTTGCTATTTCAAATAAGTGGACATTCTTCAGTATTTTCATGGCGGAGAGGGGCAGTACAATAAAGACTCAGGTAGGGCTTCACATAAAATGCCGTCGAGAGATGACAACTATACGGTAGCTAGTTTGCTAACTTTGCGTTCAACTCTTCCCACCCCTCCCCATCTTGTGGTAAGCCACTGCGGAATGATAGTGTACTATGGAGATCAGCGATAAGGTACTTGAGCTACGCAAAGCACAAGGCATGACTCAGCAACAACTTGCTGATAAGTCTGGATTATCGTTACGTACCATCCAAAGGATAGAAAAGGGCGACACCCAACCGTACGGCCACAGTTTACAAGCCATTGCCCTGGCTTTCAACCAATCTGTAGAATACCTACAAGGCCATGAGGCCAAGCAATGGGCCCCTTCAGGCGATGCCCTCAAGTGGATGAACCTTTCTGGCCTGCTGGCCCTGGGTATTCCGTATGCCCAACTCGTATTACCCATTATCATCTACCGTAAGCACCGGTCCAACAGCTTGGTGCAAGCCTACGGGGGTCGAATTCTTAGTTTCCAGATTCTGTGGTCGCTGGTGGCATACGGCAGTTTGCTGCTAGTGGGCCTCAACCATGCATGGCTGATGGACACTCTTAAGTTACCGAGAGGAAACTGGATTCTCCGCACCTACTTCATCATGGCCCTGTGGCACATCATCCAAACCCTACGCATGGCCATCCGGCTGCAGGAGCGTCGCTACACCCAGGTATTTCCCCACACACCCACGCTATTTTAGTAGCGACCTACTCCCCTACCCAAGCCTAAGGCTGGAAGCATAAAAACCCTCTCCATTCCCTGGAAACGCAGTTGTCATACAGCTGACGCAAAGGTGTCGTGCTCACTTTTCGTCCCTCCTCCACTTATTGCCCGGGCATTTGGCGGAGAAGGTGTAAAGAATACCTGCTCCCCTGTACTAATTCCACAATCGGGGGCATCCCACTTGGTAGGTTCCCACCATCCACACGATATCATGAAAAAGCTCATCAAATTTATTTTGATTTTTTTTCTAGTACTGATAGTACTGGGAGGCGCCGGAGGATACTTCTATTTAAAGCGTATGTTCCAAGCACCTCCCAACGAACTCTCGGTAACGGGCACCAACAGCACAGTGCCTATACATTGGCAGCACCACGGTCACTTTGAGCGTGCCGCCGCTATGGTACCGGTACAGTTGGAGGGGGTACCTCATACCTTCCATATGCAACTAGACTACGGGGCCACCTACAGCTATTTTCACTGGCCCACCTTGCAGTCGCTATTGGACCGGTACCCCGATGCCCTAGAGGTGGTAACTCGCCCCCGGGATGTACAGCTTCTGCTCGGGGATATTACCATCCAAGCGGACTCCCTTCGCCTCCGTGACTTTGGTATTCCCATAGCGTGGGATTCGGAGGAAATTCCGGTACTGGGCACCCTGGGTTCCGACTTGCTAGAACGCTGCCCAATGCTGCTTGACTTTCAGGCATCCCTGTTGCACCTAATACCCCAGGTGCCTGATTCGCTAGCACAGCATCCAGCCCGAGGCACCTTTCAATTCGAAGAGCGCCGGGTGATGGTTCCGATAATACTGGAAGGCAAGGAACAATCTATGATCTGGGACACGGGCACTTCTGCTTTTTCCTTGATGACATCCAAAGAACGCTGGCAGGAACTCACCATAGGCACCGACACGGTACAGCCCAAGCCCAGCAATCAGAATAACCGGATACTATACACGTATACAGCAGCCTCTGAGCAGGTGATAGAGCTCGCTGGCAAGCAATTCCCACTGGGTACCGTCACCTACACCGAAGGCTTCCCTTGGTACATCGAGATGATGTATCGCTTATCGCCCATGAAAGGACTACTAGGTAATGCTCCCTTTCAAGAGTCAGCCATATTCCTGGATGCCTCCACGGAAACCTTACTCATCCTTTAATCCAAAAACCAGAAAATACATGTTACTACAAGCGACAATTCCCACCCAATTCCCCACCGATCGGTTAGTGTTTTCATCTAACTCAGGTAGGGACTACCTCTCACTACCAGCACGCTCACTGCTGTGGGTACAAGCCCAGAAAAACTATGTAGAGTTTTGTTGGCAAGACGAGCACGAAGTATACACTACCCAGCTCCGGATTACCTTCAAAGCGGTACAAGCACAGCTACCGGATTCGTTCATACAAACACACCGTTCGTTCATGATCCAACCTCATCATATCGAACAATTTTCAGCTCGGCATGTGGGCTATACCGTCAAATTGGGGCGGTCAACATACCCAGTGCCGGTATCAAGAAATCACGGGCATGCTGTTATCAATTATCTAAGGAATAATCTACCCCATCTACGTCCGTAGATGGGGTAACCTGCGCCGAAACAAGGATGGCTGGCGAATACGTCAGCCCTGAAAATTCAACCGGATGAATTCCACTTCAATATCTTCTTCGGAGACCTCGAGCCCATAGGACCGCAGGCTTTTTATGGCAGACTTGACACTCTTCACCTTCAGGATCATATCCAGCCCACCGG
>DMST01000362.1:0-6913 GCA_003454975.1 Cytophagales bacterium
GGTATGCAACGCTGCCAGCCAGGCCCGCTGTGCCCTACCCAACCACCAGGCAGCTTTGCAATTTCTGCTCTCCTATACCCTGGGCCAAGGTTCCGCCAACCTCATCCAGGCCCAGCGCGACTATTTCGGCGCCCATACCTATCAGAAAGTAAACGACCCCACGGAGGCTCACTACCACACCGATTGGGAAAACCTATCCTAAACCCATGGCTCTATCCCTGCTCAGTATCCTTGTAGGCATTGCAGTATTGCTACTGCTCATCTTGGTATTTAAGATCCATGCCTTCCTGGCCCTGCTTATCTCTAGTATTACGGTGGGGTTGTTATCGGGGCTTGATCCTACCGCTGTTCTGCAATCCGTCACCCAAGGCATGGGCGGCACGCTGGGTTTCGTAGCCACCATCATTGGGCTGGGGGCTATCCTGGGAGGCATTCTGGAAAATGCCGGGGGTGTGCAAGTCATCTCGCAGGCCATTCTGAAGCGCTTTGGGGAGAAGCGAGCGCCCACGGCCATGCTGCTCAGTGGCTTCATCATCTCTATTCCCGTTTTCTTCGACGTGGCCTTTATCATCCTCGTGCCCGTACTCTATGCCCTGCAGCGCAAAACGGGCAAGTCCCTCCTGGCCTTTGCCATTCCGCTCCTGGCCGGGCTGGCCGTCACGCATGCCTTCATTCCCCCTACCCCAGGGCCGGTGGCGGTGGCAGACATCCTGAAGGTAAACCTGGGATCGGTGATCATTATGGGCTTGCTGGTGGGTATTCCTACGGCCATCTGTTGCGGCCTTCTGTTTGGCCGGTACATTGCCCGGCGCATCCACATACCCGCTCCCCCCAAGGAGGGGGAGGAGATGGCCGACGATCGCTTTCCGCCCTTCGGTTTGGTGCTCGCCATCATTCTGATTCCCATCGTGCTTATCCTAGCTAATACCACCCTCAGCAGTGGCCTCATCAGGCTGTCCGAAGGCTCCGTGGGGTACTTCCTGATCACACTGCTTGGGCATCCTATATCCGCCTTGATTCTGGCCACGATCCTGGCCTGGATCTTGCTGGGCCGTCGGCAAGGGTTCTCTTCCGAGGCCTTGCAAAAGATCAGCGTAGATGCCCTCAAACCCGCCGGCACCATCATCCTGCTGACGGGCGCGGGCGGAGTCTTCAAGCAGATATTGGTAGATACCAATGCGGGCGTGCAGGTAGCCGAGTTTTTTACCGACCTGGGCATTCCCCTGCTACCCTTCGCCTTTCTAGCCGCCGTGCTTATTCGCCTCATTCAAGGTTCGGCTACCGTAGCCATGATTACCGCGGCCGGGCTAGTAGCTCCCTTACTACAGGGCCAAAGCCTCACCGGCATGGAAGGTGCCGCCTTCGTTATCGCTATCGCTAGTGGGGCCTCTATATTCTCGCATGTCAATGACAGCGGCTTCTGGTTGGTAAAGCAGTACCTGGGCCTGGAGGAGATGCAGACCTTCCAATCCTGGTCACTCATGACCCTGACACTCTCCATAAGTGGTGCTATCTTCGTATTCTTGTGGTCTCTGGTACTGTAGGCCACACCACCACTAACCCTGCATGGCCTCATGAGAACCTGGAGTTTCCTCTTGCTGGCCGATTCTGCACCGCGCAACCAAACGGAACAGCTTTACTTTGACCTCTGGCTGAAGAAATAGTACGTAGGGTTTAGGGTCATGACTTTCACCATGAAGAGTCGTGGCCATGGCAAGCCTAGGGGTAGATAAGACACTTGGTTTCAAATTCATTGGTAGCGCCCGCTGGGCGCTCATATGGAGGGTAGGTGTTGGAGTAGAATCTGCCCAAAGGAAACCCATTGGAACCCAACAGGAAGGACACCTAATGCCTTGTGCGTTTTCTTTCCTACCACCCACCCAAGTCCTAACTATTCTGGCGGGCTAGTAGGTCACAAATTAGATGTCCCCTAGGCCCTATGCTGAGCGCCGCAGGCACTGTATATGAAATTAAAGTAAGGCGGCGAACCTCCCATGTGACTGCCTCGGCTGTGACTCTGCTTCATGCATATCCTTGCCTCATATTCTAATGAGCCCAGGCAAGCCATCCGAAATTTTGACATGAACCAGACGGCATGGGCTCATCGAACCACCAGATCATCATCAGGGCAATGAAACTCAAGGTTTGATTGTATCTTCCAAACCAAAATAAACCCAAAGCATATGTCACACATAGCAGCTACGCCCGAGGCCGGCAAGCAGTTTTATCAGGCCTATCATGACCAAGGCAAGGTGGTGATGCTCAACCTACTGAAATTCAAAACGGTAGCGGACTACTCAGGCTTGGAACACCTGGATCCGGGTAAGGAAATATCGGGCCGGGAGGCCTACCAGTTGTACATGGAGGCCACAACCCCTCTCTTGAAAGCCGCCGGTAGCCGAGTGTTATTTTTGGGCGAAAGCGCCGGCTACCTTATCGGGCCACAGGACGAAAGCTGGGACTTGGTACTGTTGGTAGAGCACGGCTCGGTGGCTCAGTTTGTGGCCTTTGCCCAAAACGAAGATGATCTGAAAACGGCGGGTCACCGCACCGCAGCCTTGGCAGACTCAAGGCTATTGCCCATTTCGCAAAAGTAAGTTCAGCAAAACCTACGAGGGAAGAACATGGGTACTTACGCTGACCATGGGAACCGCACAAAAAAGGTGGTTTCCCCGCGGTTGATGCACTCGTAGGTGATCTCCCCTCCTACCAGTTCTGCGGCCTTCTGTGCCAGGTATAGCCCCAACCCATTGCCGTCCGAGGCGGTACTGCCGCGGTAGAACATTTCGAATATCCGGTCTCCGGCATCGGGATGTATGCCCTGCCCATCGTCTTTGACGGACAATATCCCCTCCCCTTCATCTCTTTTCAGGCGGATGGATACCGTAGGAATACTTTCCGGGTCTTTTCGGAACACCCATGCGTTTTCCAGTAGGCTTACCAGAATGATCGTCCATAGGTTGGCATCGGACGAAAACACCTCTTGGGAAACACTATGGAACTGCACATTCCATTTGGCTTTGGGAAACTTACTACTCGCCGTAAGCTGAGCTCGGCCCACCAACACTTTAAGATTCAAGGTCTCTGGCACAGGCACGTAGTCCTTGAATTCATAAATGAGCAACTGGTTGTCTAGCAAAGTCTGCATGCCTTTGGCCAAATGCTGTACCTGGCCGAACATGTTTTCCAGCTCCGGGTCTTCGGTTTTCATGACACCCAGCATACCCAACCCCAGCATGCTACTGATGGGGCGTGCCAGGTCATGCGAGGCCCGGTAGAGGAACATCTCGAGTTCGGCGGTGCGGGATTTCATCGCATCTTCCAAGGATTCGTTGGAGATATTTAGCTTTTCATTGATCTCCTGTACCTGTTGCATAGCCGCACTCAGCTGCTGGTGCTGGTCTTCGATCACCCGCCGGTTACCTTCCAACTCCTTAGCATAGTTTACCACTTGTTTCTCCCGAAACTGGGCCTCTAATTCCCGAATAACCATACCACTCAACACTTTAATGGCCAGCATTTGAGATTCGCCCATTTCCCTGGGCCGGAAGTCTACAATGCACAAAGTACCGAGCACGTGCCCTTCACTCGAGATCAGCGGATGTCCTGCATAGTACCGGATACCATCGGGGGCCGCCACGAAGGGGTTGTCCCGAAAGCGCTCGTCCAGGGAGGCATCCGGAATGACCAGTGTACCCTTCCCCTGAATAGTATAGGTACAAAAGGAATCTTTTAAATCAACCTCCCCAAAGTCGCCACCGTACACGGTTTTAAACCACTGCCGATCCTTATCTATGAGCGATAAATAAGCCAAAGGCACCTCACAAGTCTTGGCAAGCAAGGCTACCAAATCATCATATTTTTTCTCTGGTTTAGAGTCTAATATCCCATGCTTATACAGTTCGGTAAGTCTATCTTTATCTTCAAGCAGATCTAACGGTAATGCAGTCATAGGGAAGAATGGATATGCCGGGACTAGATTTTTTCTGAGAAGGCTACTTTGTGGTAGGCCTTAATTTGTTGTGTAATATCTATGGAAGACCTCCGGCTCGAATAGTTTTTCGACCAACTACTGTAGAAAATTTGTTAATACTTTGAATAACATCGATTTATCTCTATCCAAAAAACCAAAACCACTAACTGTATCCAAGAAGGGCAATCATGTAATTATGCCAAGCCCAACTATTTGTACATGGTTTTAGCTCATGACCCTGAAACGTAGAAGCTATTTTCCTGCCTGAAAAACCGAAAAATGGGATACCTTCAAGACGTTCGAGGAATATAAAAATATGACATTTTTCAGCCAAATACGCAACATAACATCGGAATATATCGCAAAAAAGTGTCTACCAAATCTATAAAATCCCTGTGGGTAGCCTTACCCAAGAACCCCCAATTGGATCAGCTATTCTCCAAAAATGGGAGA
Organism: Cytophagales bacterium; assembly: GCA_003454975.1. Taxonomy (GTDB): domain Bacteria; phylum Bacteroidota; class Bacteroidia; order Cytophagales; family Cyclobacteriaceae; genus DMST01. Next base: position 4,427 of record DMST01000362.1, read on the forward strand.
TAACCTAAGTGAGAAACCTGAAACCTAGGTTTACTTCCTACTTTAGCGCCCTAACGCACAACACAATTCATTATGCAAGAATCCTCTTTCCAACTGATTGGGATACAGCTCCCAGAAAAGACGATCAACACCCATGGCCAATCCAATATAGACTGCGGCAATCTGTGGCAGCAGTTTGAAAAGGAGAAGGTGTTTGACCAAATACCCAACAAACTAAGCCAAGAAGTGCTAGCGGTATACCATGACTATGATGGAGACCATACCCAACCGTTTGCCTATTTCATAGGAGCCAAAGTGCAACCGGGCACCGCGGCACCTGAGGGGTTGGTAAGTCTGCAAATACCGGCACAGCAGTACCAGAAGGTGACTGTGCAGGGTAAAATGCCCGACTGTGTAAGTTCAGCCTGGCAGGACATCTGGGCCAGCAACATAGCCCGCAGCTACGGGGCTGACTATGAGGTATATGACGAGCGCAGCCATGACTGGGCCAAGGCGGAGGTGGATATATACCTTTCCGTGAATAGTTAAACCTAGACGGTTGGGACTTCCCCCCAAACTTTTCTCTAAGCTAAACCGAAAGGGCATTGCCTTCGAGCCAGGGCTAACGGACCGCGAGATCGAGGGCATCCGGCAGGTATTTGGGGTTACTTTCCCCATAGACCTAAAGGAGTTCTTACAGACAGGACTTCCTGTTTCAGAACGGTTTGTTCCCTGGCGTGCAGCCCTGAATAATGAAGCTGATGCCGTGGTAGTGAAAGAAAGGCTGAGAAGGCCCCTGGAGGGCCTATACTTCAGCATAGAGCATAACCACTTCTGGTGGGAAGCTTGGGGGGAAAAACCTGCTACGCTGGAGGACCAAAAGGCCCGGCTGGCGGAGGTTTTCCCCCAGTATCCTGTCCTTATTCCCATCTACAGCCACCGATACATTCCCTCAAGCCCAGACCTAACTAAGAATCCGGTATTCAGCGTGGTGGGTACGGATATCATTTACTACGGAAATGACTTGGTTAGCTATTTCGAGCACGAATTCGGTTTTACGATACCTTGGCGCTACGGTGAAGAACCTCCGGTGCGCCACATACCGTTTTGGAGCGAAATAGTAGCTTGGAACGATACCCGCTTTGCCCGCTAACAGTATGAGTACAGAAAAGCTATATACCATGAGCGACGAGGCCACGGCCACCAACCCTGGCCGCGCAAAGGTAAACCCGCTCGTGTGGACGGTATACCATCCTGTAGCGGTGGGATTCCGTGTCATGATGATTGCCCTTTCGGGCTACTGGGCAATTCAGCATTCATGGTGGTGGGGCTTGCTCATGGCTCCATTCCTCTTCAGCATGGGATACTACTGGCTAGCCAAGAAGGAGCATTTTAAGCACGGTGATTCCAACGGGGGATTGGTGGTGGGTGTGAAACCCTACCGGGTAGCGGTGGCTACCAGCCTGACCAAAGTGTGGGGCGAAGAATACCCGGTGGTAAAGGTGATAGAGGTGCGCAGCCTCAAAAAATTGTCGCTGGGAGACCGGATACCCACGGTGGCGCTGTACTACCCCACCGACGATGAAAAAGACCCGCACTGGGAGACCTTTGATCCTATTCCCCTGCACTACATTACCTGGAGCCGAAAGAAAATTGACCGAGCCATGGGCACCTATCCGGCGGAGCAGTGGGAAGCATTGCGGGAAGGCCTGGAAGAAATAGAAGACCCCACACAGCTAGGGCTGTACCGAGTAAAGCAGGAAACTTCGCATTGGGCCCTATTAATTCCAGACGATGTAGATGATGGACCGAAGGATTCTTAACTAGCTGACAGCCTTGAGGACCGTAGGGATCACTAAAAAGGAACGGATTCAAGATTCATTCTGCTCAATTTATTCAAGGGTACCTACAAAACTCATCTCGGAAATATTCATCCCAACCCTTGCAAAAAAGTAATTATCAAAAACCAAACTGATTTCCTGTTCATAATTGAACATTAATATTTAAAAACCATTATTACTTTTTTAGCAATTATCATTAAAGCAATATATCAATTTTATGAAATAGCAATCCGTCAAATACTCAACCAACCTACCCAAATTCACCATCAAAACTACCCAATTACTCAAAAGCAGACGTTTACCATGAAATTGCGATTGTATGAAAATTACGCAAATCGGTAGGTTTGTTAATTGAAAGGAAATCACAGAACGCATGGCCCCCGTTCTTTTCTTTTTCAACTACATCTAAAAACGCAACAACATGAAAACAATTACACGGTTATTCTGTGCGACCTTGGTATTCACCTTGATGTCGCTCACCACCACCCAAGCCCAAAGTCTTTACATTGCTGGGCCTACCCTAGTTAATTGTGGGGGTATTGGTCAGTATTTTGCCTTTTCCAATAACGGCGGTGGAGGCGTAGTGTCCTGGGAGATTATTTTCTCTACTGGCGGCGCGCAATTTGGCAACGGCAGTAGCTTCACGGTTACCTTCCCCAACCAAAGT
>DMST01000362.1:6973-7577 GCA_003454975.1 Cytophagales bacterium
CAGCAATGGCGCCGGGGCTCCCGCCGTTTCTATTATCACCTATGGGGGCATAGCACCCGCTACACCGGGCACCATATCTGGCTCCACCAATGTATGTGGCAATAATACCACCCGCACCTATTCCATCAGTGCGGTGAATGGGGCCGCTACCTACAACTGGTCCGTTACCAGCGGCTACCGGATAGTGCACCCCGCTACCGGTTCGTTGGTTACTTCCTACTCGGGTACACAGCGGAGCATCTCCGTTCGCTTTCCTAGCTCGGGTTCGGTTTCAAACGGGCAGATACGCGTATCGGCCACTAGCGGTGGCAACTGTACTGCCACCAGCGGCTTGCGCACCAAAACGGTGAAGTTTGGTCCGCAGACCTATCCGGTAACCGGCCCTTCTACCCTCCGGCGTTACAATACTGGCCGCTACACCGTTTCGGGTTATGGCATCACCAACAGAAGCTGGTCCTTTCCTAGCAGCCTCAGCCCTCTCACGGGTACCACCTCCAACAGCATTGTGCTAGAGGCCCTGGGAACATCCTCCGGATACGTGACCCTTACTTACCGCTCTTGCGGGGTCACACGTTCGTCTTCCAAATACGTAACCATTTCCAAC
>DMST01000362.1:7619-16682 GCA_003454975.1 Cytophagales bacterium
GGTGGCGGTGGTGCGGCACGTGGTTCGCTAGGTGAGGAATTAGAAGCTACCATTTCGGGCATTTACCCCAACCCAGCGGTGGACGTAGTGACCGTAACGGCGGGCAGCCCACTGAAGCAAGTATCGGTAATGAACCTGCTGGGGCAAACCATGCAAACCACTCCCCAGATTTCAGGTCGTGAGGCTACCGTGGATGTAGCAAGCCTAGAGGCTGGGTCTTACCTCATCATTGCTGTAGATGAAGAGGGCAAAAAAGTACACAAATTAGTAGTAGAATAAATGAATATCGGGGCCAACCCTTAGCGTACTCCAAACATAAGAGGCTGCATCCTTCGGGAGCAGCCTCTTTATTTTTTTGCCTTGATGAGCATGAATTACTAAAACCTAATTGGCATCAATAGTTAAAGACTATTTACGTATTGAATAATTAGGTCTACCCCCTCGTCATCCACTACCGTATTGCCCAAATAGGGCATCTCGCCTTCCCGCACCAGTCGGGTAATTTCATCTACGTTATTCAAAATTCGGGAGTCCTCCAGAGAGGTTTCGAAACGAAAATCTACGCGCTGACTAGCCGCTTCTGACCAACCGCCGGGGTTATGGCAATGGGCACAATTCATATCCATATACGCCCTTCCTCTTTCAGACAAGGAAAGACTTGCATCTTTGTAATCTGGCAATTGGCCGATCTGGCTCACATCAAAATCAGTAAGCAAACCATTGTCCTGAAGGTGCACCAATTGGTTGATGGTGAAGTTATCACGCGTTACTTCAATGTTCAGATTGCGCAATGCTGGGCCAATGGGCAGTACTTGAGCATTTTGCTGATGACAAGCCGCGCATTCGTCTTGGTCAGGAAAGTGATAATCGATGGTACGGCTAGCTCCCTGTAGGTTAATCCATTCTACCTGTTTGTCGAAACCATTGAGCTCTAAGGAAGCTTCTGTTTGAGCATCATTCCAGATGTACGTACCCACATTCCATTGGCCTTCTGCCTTGATCAACAGGCGGGTTTCGACGACCTGCCTACCCAGCGTCTCGTCGCGCTCGTCGATGGGGTAAAAGAAGGTTTTCACCAAGATGGTTCCATCAGGGAAACTAGGCAGCCCATTACCAGTTTCGGTCATTTGGCTACCCGTGGGTAGCTTCACCAGTCGTTGTTTTTCCGAATAGTTGGAAAACAAGGTGGAATTCAGTTCCAATAATGTGTAATCATTTGCAGGAACGAGTTCTCCCGGGTCTCCCTGGAAGATGTTATAAGCACTGAGGTTCTGCTCAAACTGAACCGTCATTGGGATGGGAATCATCTCTACTTCTTCCCTGCACGCACCTAAGAACACTGCCAATCCCCCAAAGAAAAGCACTGCGGATTTGAGAATGGTATTTTTCATTGTTAAGGTCTTTGCAACTACTACAGCCAACATCTTCGTTACCCTCATGAAATTACGATAAATTAGTAATTTCTTATTTCCAATCCTTTGGAACTGGCAAGAACCACGGTCTTTTGGCCTATCCTATGGCGGAAGTTTCTAATTCAGGTAGTATTCCTTATGGGCATGCTCGTTACATTCCGGCTTTCTTTTCTACATGATGGTTATCAACCAGGGTTCCATTTTACCACCTTTTGGGTCTATGTTTGGTTCTATAGGTATACCCACATGAAAACCTTATATGGTGTATCAACCCATCGATCTGTTACTATTTCCCGCATTAGCTCAAGGCTATGTTCTGGGAATTATCTTGCAACGCTTGCGCAGTAAGCACCATCACGCGCACCGCGCTCTTGCTGCACTGCTGTACCTATCCTCTACCCTACTGGTCGGCCGAGTGCTGGTGCGGCGCATGCCCGACTATTTCGATTCCGCTTTCGGTATGGTGGCAGACACCTCCATATTCCTTTACGGACCCTTGCTTTATATCTTTGTTCGCCAGCTGTTTCAAAAAGAACGATACCAGCCTCCATTTTTCCATTGGCTACCGGTCCTCCTCCACTTGGCACTCATTGTGGTATTTTCTACCCTCGGTCGTGCTTATTTCCTCCAGCTACAGCAAGGCCCCTCCATATGGTATTGGTATGGCGGTATCGAGCTATTTGGGTTGTTGCTCAATACCGGGTATTGGGTGGTGACCATCCGCATTCTGTGGCGCCGATGGCGCCTTCGAAAATGGGTCTGGGCTCAGGTGCCTCCCTCCCTCAAGTTCCTGTTGGGCATCCTGATTTTGGTCGGCTTAGGCTTACTGCTTTGGACGATCGCTTTCGTCTCAGCCTGGGTATTTCGTTACCCCATTTACGTTATCGGGTACAACACCATGTGGTTTTTCCTGGCCAGTATCACCTACCTCATTGGCGCTGCCATGCTACTTCGCCCAGAGGCGTTCCGCCAAACGGCGGAGGCGCTGCCGACCGCACCCGTCCCGGACAAAGACCGACTGGATCAGGGTTCCATTCAGCAGCTTACCCAACGGCTGGACAAACTGATGCATACGGAGCATCTCTATGTCCAAGGTGATCTTTCTCTGGCTCAGCTCGCCCAAATTCTCGATACCAGTGTGCAAAACCTCTCCTGGCTACTCAATCAGCATTACCAACAGAGCTTTTACAGCTATGTGAACAGCTTACGCATCCAGGCCTTTCTTGAGAAAGTGACTAATGGTGAGCACCACCAAAAAACCCTGCTGGCGATGGCGATGGAGGTTGGGTTCAACGCCAAGTCTACATTTAACCGGGCCTTCAAGGAAATTCACGGATGTACACCTACCCAATACGTAAATCTTCAAGGAAACATTAGTTCACCCTTACAGGGCTAAGTATGGGTCCCCATCTTAATCTATACTGCCCCATGCTGCTTACTTGGAGGAACTAATCAAAAAAACGAAAAAGAAACTAGTATTAAGCCCCCGCCACCTGACGTGGCCGGGGATTATTTTTAAGGTTTCAGCGTAGAAGGTTCGGAGGCTAAGACGGCTTATTGACCGTACCCATCTTTCTTTTCTTCCGCTTCCAAGCAGCATTTTTATTCCAATCGCCTGCCATTATGCATCCGTAAGGTATAATCTCGTCTACCACCTCCCCTAGCCCAAACTCCTGCATCTGAGCCTGCACGGCTTGGGCATTTTTGTAGGCCGAAGGCAGCTCGGAGATATCCACCTCCCCGGAGTAAAAGCGTACATCTAGGCCTTCGGTTTCCTCATGGAAGATCTCCTGCAGAGATCGACCGCCCTTGCTGCGAATGTGCTGCGAGCGGCTCATGTTGCGGCCAGCTCCGTGCGGGGCAAAGCCCAGGTTGCTCTTAGTAGTCTCACCGCGCACCACCAGTACAGGCTCACTCATGTTGAGCGGCACCAGCCGCAGTTGCTCGTGGCTATCGGGCACAAACTTATCGTCAAGCGGAGTAGCCCCTTTGGCATGATAGAATACGTCCTCGTCCTTGAACACAAAGTTGTGCTCGTTCCAGAAGCGCAGCTGTATTTCACTACCCACCGCCGCCAGCGTCTGGTCATGGATCACCTGGTGGTTCAGCTTGGTCCATTCGCGCACCCATTGCAAGGCTTGCCAGTACTGCTTGCCGATGTCTTCCGCGTACGGAATCCAGGCATTGGTAGGCTTAGTCTGAGGCGAAAACTCCTTGCGGAAGCCTTCGGCCACCTTCATGCCCTTGCGGAACAAGTTCGCCCCAAAGCCCCGGCTCCCGTGGTGGGTCACCTCCACCGTTTCGCCGGTATTGCGCGAACGCCCTACGTATAGGAAGTGGTTACCGTCTCCTTGAGTTCCGTAATGCGTGCGGGCCAAGGTCAAGCTGCGCTCATCGCCCAGAAAGTAGTCGCCCCGTATTTTATCCAGAAATTCGGCAGGCAGGTCGAATAACGCTTTACGGCCCCCACCGCCAAAGTGTGTAACCGACTGGGCGGCATCCAGCACCTGCCTAGGATCTACCTTACCCAGAGAAGTCATCATCACAGAACAGCAGATGTCCGCACTGTGCATAGCCGGATGGATGGCCCCTTGGGCCGCCACGACACCCCCAACAGGAATCTGCCCCACCGGTCCGGTAGGGCAAGCGTCAGGCATGACGGCACCGCCCGTCAACGTGGGCGTTTTCATTAGCTCATCCATGGTTGCCAGCACCTGTTGCACATTCGCCTCCTCATCCGGCGTTTCGGCCCGAATATTCCGATAAAAGGGCGCCGCCTCAGCGTGTGGATCAATGATGGTGGGCTGTACTGCATCCAGGTATTGGCGCAAGGCATCCCCAGCTAACTGGTGCTGGTTGGCGTGCTCAATAGCACCCTTAAACCACTTGCCGGGTTTGTACCCCCACTCGATCAATGTCTTTCCGGTAATTTCCATGGTATTTCAAATTTACAATACAAGAATGGTCCCTTACTACGCAGTGGTTTTGCGCAGTAAAATTTCATTCTCTACTTTGTGAAAAAAAGGGAACACAGAGAAGGTTGAGTATACCCGGAGAGCACAGAGGTATAGGGTCATTTGCTAAATCTGGAAACCTCCCTTGTTCGCTAAAACAATCGTCAATCAAACATCGAAAAATTCGTATAATCGCCAATTATATAGTAAAACAACTGAAAATCATGTTGTTACAAATAAATCAAAACCACTCATTTTCTGGGTTGTGAATAATTAGTGAAATAGAAAGTTCTTCATTTAATCCTATACCGGAAATAGTGACGTTTTGGCGCAATCAGGGTGATTTCCTACTAATTATCCTGATAATGAAATTACTTCGATAAAAAGCAAGAATTTAGTTTTTTACGATTCGGCACGTATTCCCCAGAAACCAAGATAGGCCAGTCCCTTGGGACATCCCGCGCAGTGCCTACTTTTACAACTTTTTGCAAAAAAACTGATCACCAATCCGTTAAACCACCCCGCAAAAAACGTCTAATAAACCGGAAAAGGGATACAACCATTACGTATGCTTATAAAATAGCATCAATTGGACTGCCCACTTGGCCCAGTAACGTATTGCTTACGTGGGTATAGATCATGGTCGTCTTCAAGCTATTGTGCCCTAACAATTGTTGTATCACCCGGATATCCGTTCCCTTCTCCAACAAGTGCGTAGCGTAGCTGTGTCGGAAGGTGTGGGCAGAAATCTTTTTGGTAATTCCCTGGGCCTTACCTACCCGCTTGATGATGGCATTTACGCTGGTAGCAGAGTAGGGTTTACCCTTGGGGCCCTCAAACAGATAATCCTTTGGTCGGTAGGCGGTGAAATACTCGCGCAGCAACGAAAGCAAAGGCTGAGTAAGCGGAACCTGTCGGTCTTTTTGCCCCTTACTCTGTCGGATATGGATGATCATCCGCGCACTATCCACATCCTCTAACCGTAGCCGCAATAACTCACCCACGCGTAGGCCGCCGGCATACAGCACACTTAGCAGTGCCTTATGTTTTTTATTCGTTAGACTCACTAACATTGATTTCACTTCCTCCACAGACAATACCACAGGTAAGGTCTTCGGACGTTTCTGGGGTAGCATTTGGTCTAAATGTAGCGTCCTTTGATAGACCTCTCGGTAGAAAAGCTGAGTAGCCATAATTAACTGCTTCTGATAGCTTACCGAAGCTTTCTTATGATGGATAAGAGTGTAGATAACCTGGAATAGATCGGGTTCTGTTACTTGCTCCCAGGCGGGAGTTTTCAGGGCTCCTTTTATGAGCCGTAGCGCGCTGATGTAAGAAGCTATGGTATTGCTGCTATACCGTTTAACTTCCAAAATCTTCCTAAAATCCTCTATAGCCTCCATAGTACAATATAAGGCTTATATAGCGTTTAACCAACCGTAATAGATATACTAAACTGATATATTTGCTATATTGTGGATATAAACGAGTTAGCGAAAATTTAAAATGACCACTACAACACAAATGAGACATATAATTCTGATTGTACTTTTACTGCTTGGAGGACACAATTCTTCATTTTGTCAAGAAACGCATTATGAGACATTAAAAATATATCAAGTAGATATTTCGGCAGGAGTAGATTCTCTTAAACAATTAGAATCGGTATATCAATATAATGTTAAAGGATTCGAAATCGCATGCAAACACTTTGATTCCGAAGAGCTTGTGTATTCTTCGAAAACAGAATATTTAAATGATTCAATATTGGTCAGAAAATATGAAATATTGACCCGGGAATGGGGAAGTAAAGATACATTGATAACATATTTTAGCTATGACAAAAAAAATCTACTGACTGACATAAAAACCAAAAATTTAGATGGAATTATACAAAGCTACATTAAATACATCTACAATAAAGCAGGATTATTAGTAAAAGAAAAACGTAGTAATGGAATGCTGGTTAATTACGAATATGATTCTTTGAATAGATTGACCTGTATTGACTACACAGATATACATAGGAAATGTTATGACTATGATTCTCAAGGACGACAAATTAGATATACAACAACCTCATATCCTGGCTGGAACAATTACTGTCTTTATGATATAGCTGGAAATAAGATTGAGTTTTTGCGATTTGATAATAAAGGGGTGTTAGTTCAAAGAGAAAGATACTTCTACAATAAAAACAATGATATAAATAAACGATATGAATATAATGAGGAAATAAATGAACCGAATTTTATTTACTATTATGAATATGAATGAAAAACTTTCGCTAACAAAAAATATAGGTCATTTGGCGGATAATGCTAATTTTGAACATGTTAACATTTAATAAATCATATAGCGGTTTAATAGGTAGGTGTTTCAAAATGCCAAACGCCCCATATTCAAAACGTTGGCAGTAATTGAAAAACAAAAATGATAATAGTCGCACTTTTAATTTTCTTCGGTATCCCAATAGCCTTAATCGGGGTTGGTTATTATCTGGACTATAAAAGGGATAAGAAATACTTCCTTTCAGGCATTAAAGGTTCATTTAAGGGTATAGCTATATTTGTAGCCTTCTTGATTGTTTCTTCTCTATTTGGATGGTTGAATGAAATAATCTTCCCCCTAGACAAAGAATATGGCTTGACCAAAAACCAAACAAGAATTGAAAATGGGGTCCCGACTATTGAAGAAGATTGGATTGAGCAACCTAGTTGGGGTAATCAATATCGACAATGGTACTCTTCCTGTATAACTGACTCAACCTTTAAACATGAAAAGAAGAGAATAGAATTCAACATTTGGGGGGCAATTTTAGAAGAAGACTATTTCGAATCTCCTTACTGCACAACAAAGCTTTTAACTCGATACGACTACCAATCAAATAATCTGACATATTTCAAGATTGAGCCTATCCCTTTGAATGAACAGATAATAATTGACGAAAACGGAAGGGTAATTCTAAATCGTCAGACGCAACGCGAAATTGAACTAACGAAAATGGAATTCGACAAAACCTTCGAAGAATTAAAAAATTAAACTACTGCCAACAATGGCTATAAATCATAGGCCTAACCTACCAAACCGTTCCTACGCTTCATAGCCGGAACGTTGTGCTTAATTGATGGATAGACTAGATAACATAGCCAAAACAAATAGCTTACTGCAAGAGTCCCTCGGTGAAATTCTTACAAAGAAGGGATATTCAATAACTAAAAGTGAATACCACAAAGAAGCATTTGGTTCAAGATTCGTTGTTTGGAAAAACGAAGTTGATAAACACTGTTTTCGCTTGATTTGGGACGGAAGAGATTCTTGGTTCATCCTTGAAGAATCTCCTTATGTAAATGACCCTGAAAAAGTTGCTTGGGCAGATGTGGTAATTGTCCCTTTTGACTCGAACATTGATAAGCCAGAATATCGTACTGAAGTTGTGAGTAGTATTACAAAAGAGATTGAATGAAGAAAATAGAACTACAAAAGAAAACGACTGCTAAGAATGGAAAAATAGAAATCTATTATTTCGAAAATGAAAATATAGGACTAAAGAAAACTCTTCTCCATAGAATCTATATTCCCTTAGAACCATTTGATTCTGGGTTAGAATGTGAATCTCAGCCATTAGAAACAGAGATTGTAATGGAATGGTTGAATCTCAAATTAAAAGAACCAACTGAATTAGCAGGACTCAAACTATCATCAAATCCAGAAGATGAAATAGAGGTTTCAATTTACGTTGGAAGTGCTCATAACCCTTGTGACATAAAAGAAATGGAATTTCAGAAAACTGGAGACAATAAATACAAAGTTAAATGCAGTCTCTTGGTAGATTTTGAACACGAGGGAGTTGCTGAAAACGAGGAGTACAATTTTAATACGGAACTCAATCTCGATAAAGAAATAAAAGAATGAAAACTAAACACAACACGGTATATGAAATCATAGCACCCTGCGGGATGCTACGCTTCATATACTAAACGTTGGTCCGCGGGATGCCCGGCTGCCGCTCCCTACGATCGCTACACCGGATAACCCGCGAGTAAACCACAGTCCCACTAATCCTCTCTAGTAAAGTTTAATTAGAGTTTGTTACAGGTAAGCTGCATTTACCTCTTCTCGTGTACCCTTCCATTTGGCAGGTAATAGGTCCTCACTTATATATAAACGGTTTTGCACTCAAAATTTACCGTAAAGTTCATCGGAATGACCGTTTAGAATTTGTGAATTATTCGTGAAATCCAGTTCATATAAACCATGATTTCAGTAGAATAATAGGCCAATTCCGCGCCAAAAACGGTGATTTCAAATGCAGAGAAGGGTTTTCTGGAAATTTTATAATTTTAGATGTTTGTTCCTCATCATTCTAAAATCGTCAATTGCAATGCCTTGGAACAAAAAAGCCCTCATCCGCTACCAAACATTGGACAAATGCCTGCAAAACCGCTCGCGCCAGTGGACGCTGGACGATCTGATTGAGGCCTGCTCGGATGCCCTGTACGAATACGAGGGCAAGGACGTGAACGTAAGCCGCCGCACGGTACAGTTGGATATTCAACTGATGCGCAGCGACAAGCTGGGCTACAATGCGCCTATTGTAGTATACGACCGCAAGTACTACACTTACGAGGACCCGGATTATTCCATCACGGACATTCCACTAACCCAGGTGGACATGGAGGTGCTCACCGAATCGG
>DMST01000362.1:16731-17281 GCA_003454975.1 Cytophagales bacterium
GGAGATGCTGAAGCAATTCAAGAAATTCTCCCTGTTCGATGAGCTCAACGGGGTGATCCAGAAGCTGGAGGACAAGGTATTTCACGAGTCGGACAACCGAAAGCCCATCATCCACATTGACAAGAACGAGCACCTGAAGGGCCTGGAACACCTGGACTTTCTGTACCAGGCCATTCAGAAGAAGATTGTGTTGCAGCTCACCTACCAATCCTTTAAGGCGAAAGATCCGCAGACCTTTGATTTCCACGCCTACATCCTGAAGGAGTTCAACAACCGTTGGTTTCTGGTGGGCAAGCAAGAGCGCATCCCCAACATCCGCACCCTGGCCCTGGACCGGATAGTGAAAGTGGACGTAAACCTCTCCAAGGAATACCGGGCGGAGGCCTTTGATCCGGACGAATACTACGCCCATACGTTCGGGGTTACGGTGATGAACGATGCCCAGATTATTGACATCGAGATGATTGTGGACCGGCACAATGCCCCTTACGTAATTACCAAGCCCTTCCATAGCTCGCAACGGCTGCTGGAAGAGTACCCAGACGGCAGG
>DMST01000362.1:17316-18048 GCA_003454975.1 Cytophagales bacterium
CAGACGGCAGTGCTCGCGTTGGCCTGCGCGTGCACCATAACGCCGAGATTGAACGCGTACTGCTCGGTTTCGCGGATACCCTGGAGGTGATAAAACCGCTGAGCCTACGCCAGCGCATGAAGGAGAAGTACGAGCGGGCCGTGAAGAAACATGAATAAAAAGTGCTATTAGTTGTTAGTTATGAGTTGGGCTACCGGAGAGAAGTTATCTATCCATAATGTGCGTTTTTGCCAACACATTCATTTACACCTTTCCGATTTGGAATATTATGCAATTGGCTCAATTCCCGCTTTTATCTTCTCCTTTTAGTCGTTAAACACAAAAAAGCCGTACCCGCCCGGGTCGCGAATGATGATGTTGTCCACCTCTCCTTTGGGATTAAAGTGGGTGATCTCTTCGGTGATGGGTATCTGCCTCTTCCGTACCTCAGCGATGACTTCGGGGTTTTTACCGCTATTGAAGTAGGTGAGCGAGGGATTAAAAAAGAGGTGCGGACAGGCGTTGTGCGGCATGTCCGAAACGCCCAAGCCGTCCGGGTGGGTAAGGGTGATCCACCCTTGATCGATGGCGCCCGAGGAATGGGAGAATCCTAGGGCCTCCCAGACTTTAACGGTACGGTCCATATCCGTGGTCTCCAGGCTAATGCCAACAAAGTTGCCCAATACAGAGGTGGAGTTTTCGCTGCTGGGGATCAGCAAACGCGGTTGGGCTTCCTCCAGATAGATCCAGGTA
>DMST01000362.1:18089-21841 GCA_003454975.1 Cytophagales bacterium
CCAGGTACCGGTTGGGTCAGCCAACAAGGCACCCTTCTCAGTGGTATGAACCTTCACCAAGGGGCTAAGCGCTTCGGTGAGTGCCTCCACATCGGCTCCGTAGAACCTTACCCCCGCCCGGGTGAATCGGTCAGGGTTAATCTCAATTACGGCTTTGCCGTCGGTAACCACGGCAAATTCGCCACCACTATGCACCACCTGAAAATCAAGCGATTCGTAGAAGGCCACACTTTGCTCTAAGTTGGGTGTGGGGGTTAGGAGGGTAATTAACATGACGAAAAAGTTGTTGCTACTGGTAAGGTAGCAATTTCTCCTTTGCGCTATTTTCTCCTATTTCTCATAACTATCTACCAAACTGACCACCGAAAAGCTGAGGGAGCTCTCGGTGTCTGCAACCGGCGCAGTAGTTTGGAAGCTTACGGTAGCCGTCTCCCCAGGTAGTAGGTCAAAGTAGTTATCTGAAAAGTGACCCGGCACGGAAGTTTGCAGGTATACATGCTTGGCCAGGGTGGAAGCGGTCAACGTTAGGGTAGCTTTCCCCGGCTCCTCCATAGTAACCGACAGCTCAGCCGATACCTCGGGCAGATCCAAGTCCTTGGGTTTCACCAGGTACTTCAGGTTATCCGCCAACAGCGCACCCTTGGCGTCCAGCACCTCTACCGCAATAACCACCTGCGCTTGCTGGTTGGGCAAGTCTACCAGCCCCAGATCTGAGAGCGGCAGCTCGGTAGCTACCGCACTGGTATTGGCCGGAATAGTATAGTCCACATCGACTGTTCCCAGCACTTGTCCGGCAAAATCGAGGGCACGTAGACGAATTTTGGCGGGAATTTCTTCCCACCGATCGGACACTACCGTTACGGCCAACTGGTCACCCGCTACATCGGGCATCACCGCCACCTCCTGGAAGGCATCGCGTACGAAATAATGCAAGGCCTTCCACCGGCCAAAATAGTCCATACCCGACCAACTAGCCACCGGCCACACATCGTTCAGTTGCCAGTACAGGGAGCCCATACAGTAGGGCATCGCCTTCCGGTGACCTTCTATGCCCATCTTGATCCCTTCGGCTTGCAGTACGTGGTTCACGTAGAGGAACATCTCAAAATTCTTGGGATCCCGGTAGTCCCGCTCCATGTATTCGGCAATGGTCACATTGCCAATGCTAGACCGCTGGTGCGATTGCATGACCTCCGAGTAGATAGACCAATCTTCTTCCTCGGTGTACCGCTTTACGGTAGTGATGTCCGGGAAGGACTGGAACCCAAACTCGCTCATAAACCTGGGAATCGCTTCCTGATAGCTTTCAAAGGGCTGCTTGCCCCACCAGACCATCCAGTAGTGGGCATCGCCGCTGTGCATCTCTTCCGGTACGCCCTCGTCTACCTGTGGTGAGCTAGCCCAGTAAAACCGGTCCGGATCGTGAGCGGCCACCGCCTCGGGCAGTATGTTGTGGAAAATATCGTCGTAGGCTTTCCATACCTTGTCTTTGACCTCCGCGCCGTAGGTCTCCTCCATCTGGCCTTCCCAGCCCCAGCGTTTCCAGGCCGAAAGCACCTCGTTGTTTCCGCACCAAAGGGCAATGCTCGGGTGTTGCCGTAGGCGTTTCACGTTATACTCTGCTTCGGCTTTCACGTTTGCCAGGAAAGCCTCGTCACCCGGAAACATAGCACAGGCAAACATAAAGTCCTGCCACACCAAAAGGCCGTATTGGTCGCACAGCTCGTAGAAGATCTCATTTTCATAAATGCCGCCGCCCCACACGCGCACCATGTTCATGTTGGCATCGCGGGCCGAACGTAGGGCGTGCTCGTACTGTCCATCGGATACCCGCGGCACAAACACGTCCAAGGGAATGTAGTTGGCACCTTTCATAAATACGGGCTGTCCATTCACGGCTACTGTGAAACTCATGCCCACACTGTCCGGCTCCCGGATGATTTCCAGAGTACGGAGGCCTACCTGCTTGGTTTCTTCGTCCCACACCTGCCCATTGCGGCTCACCCGCACCGTAACGGGATACCGGTAGGGATCACCCTGGCCATTCGGCCACCAGCGCTGCGGGTTTTCGAGTGCAAAGGGAAGGGTCAGAAGTTGCTCACCTGGCTCCAATGAGGTGATTTGTTTGGCCTTTACCTCATCGGCCACTACCACCTCCACCGTCACTTCGGAGGCCTCTTTCACGTCTATTGTTACTTGGGCCGAAAGCTCCGCCTTGGCATCCGTCAGGCTGTTTTGCTTCACAAACACATCCGTAAGCGCAAGCGCCTCCCAACCGCGTAGGGTGATGGGTCGCCAAATACCGCTGGATACCAACCGGGGACCCCAGTCCCAGCCAAAGTGATAGCCCGCTTTGCGGGTAAATATGCTCACCCGCTTCTCTCCTACTCCGCCCAACGTACTGTTGTCGTTGTCCGATACCGGGATGATGTAATCCAGGCTATCGTAGGCCGCCAGGCCCTCTTGAATGGGCGACCGCAATAGCACCCGCAATTGGTTTCCTTGGGACTTCAGGAGGTCCTTTACCGGCACCTGCCAGGCCCGAAACATATTGTCGGCTTGCAAAATGAGTGAACCGTTCAAATACACATCTGCATAAGTATCCAGTCCTGCGAAGTCCAACACCACTTGCCCCTTATCCAGCAGGCTGCCAGGCACATCAAACTCCGTCTGGTATTCCCAATCTTCCTTATCGATCCACTGCTGGTCGTGCTCATTGAGCCGGTAGTAGGGATCTTCAATCTTTCCCTGGGCAAGCAGATCCGTGTGCACGGTACCGGGTACCGTGGCGTCTAGCCATTGGCTTTCTCCTGCTTGGCGAAATTGCCATCCATCGGTAAGGATCATTTCTTCAGAAGGGGTTTGTGGGGCGGTGCATGCGGCAAAAAGCAGAGCCGTCAGTCCTACAAGCAGGTAGGTGCTTTTCATGGGGGTCGGTTTGATCAAAAAAGGTATTGGAGAAGGTACGTTTCTGCGCAGGACAGTCAAAGCCAGGGGTAGAAATTGGATCATTGTCCCCTGGCAATGGTATATCTCCCCCGGTATACCCGTGTCCTTAGGATTGTGTGGCCAACCCACCGAGTATCCCTCTTAGGCACACTGCTGTGTTTTGCTATCTTGAAACTATGCGTACTCAACGTAACTATTTGGCCGCAGTAGCGGCATGTTTATTAGCCTGGCTGGCAGTAGGAACCGCCTGTCAGCCACCCAGTCAATTTTCCTCCGTCCCTTTTTCTGGAGATTCTCTGCAAGCCGCCTTGGATGCTGGTCGAAACCAGTAAGTTTCCGAAAGCGCCCCCCAAAGCCCGACCTTTTAGGAAAGCATTCATTGCTCAAGATCCTTACTTCGAAGGGCTTATGCCATACTGGTAATTCAGTCTAGTGCATTCATTCACCACCGTTTCTGAATAGCATCCCAAAGCACCCAGTTTAGAATAGTCCCATAGCTATTCAGGGTACACCATCGTATGATTAGCATTCACCCCGTGCCCAGATTCTTCAGAAAGGAATCCCAGCTAAGGTCGAAAACTAAAAAAGAGCTTCCCATTCCTTTTGGGTTACCTACATACCTTAGACCTCATTTCAAATGCTTTTCCAGAAACTCAGCAACGCGCACATAGGCGGTAATCCGGTTGTTCATCTTTCGAATACCGTGGCCTTCATCTGGAAAACGGAGGTATACCGCCTCTCCCCCGTTGTCACGAATGCGCTGCACGAACTCGTCCGACTCCGCAACCGGATCGCGGGGATCG
>DMST01000170.1:0-3300 GCA_003454975.1 Cytophagales bacterium
GGTCCAAGTAGTTGACGGTGGTATGGTTGCGCAGCCCCACGAAGAAGGGAATTTTCACGCCTTGCGTGGCCGAGGTAAGGATGCGCCGTTGCACGTTCGGCAAGGCTTGCAAGATGTCCCGCATCTGGTCTTCAAAGCCAATTTCCAGGCTCTTGTCGAACTCATCCAGCACCAAGGTTTTGATATGCTCGGTAGCGAAGTTCTCGTAGTGGATGTGGTCGGACACCCGACCCGGAGTACCGATCAGGATAGCCGGGCGGTGCTTGATGGCCATTTTGTCTTTGGTAGCGGGAATACCGCCGTACACCGAGTTCACCTTGTAGCCGGTACCCATCTCACGCACCACCGTCTCTATCTGGATGGCTAGCTCCCGCGAAGGCACCAGAATCAGCGCCTGGATTTCGGTGACCTCCGGGTCGAGGCTAGCTAAAATGGGCAACAGGAAAGCTACCGTTTTTCCCGTACCCGTCGGCGAAAGCAGCACCAGGTGGTTGGCCTCAGCCAAGGCTTCGGCCGTTTCTTGCTGCATGGAGTTGAGTTGCTCAATATTGAGCTTGGTCAGGATATCCTGTTGGCTTTTTAGTGACATAAGGGAAGGCACAAGGGACGATTGACGAGGGCCAAGGCAAAGGTAGGGATTCTGGTGAGGTAGTTACTGCCCCCCCTTCTCCTAACATTCAAGCGTAGAGATTACAGCTTGATTGAGCTGGGAGTTTCCTTATTGACCTCCGCTATCTTGGCCCGGGCGGCGGCCAGGGCTTTGGCATAGGAGGTGAATACCCGTTGGCGAGCTTGGTTTTTGAAGATCAGATTAATGCCCTGCAAGGACATTTTCACGATGGCACTCCCCACCACCACAAACGACCCCTGGTTGCGCCCTTCGTATTTCTTTTGCAGCGCATCGGCTCCCAGAGCAAGTTGGGTGCGTGCTTTAGAGTTGTACCATTTGGCTTGGCTAGCATCTACAAAAATGACGTACGGACCCGAGACGGAGCTAATCATGGTATTAAAACCGGCCAGGTATTCTTCTACCTCTTCGGGCGTAGGGTCTATGGGGTGGGTGGTGGCTTTGATGATGCCCGACTCCGACCAGTCAAAATATGCAAGTCTTGTATTCAGTTTAGTCATATCCCCAAATCTTCTTCCCCATCTCTATTGAGGGTATATTCCACCGCAACAACCGACTAGCAAATTAGACAATACATCGGCACAATACAATCCCTCTTCAGGAGTTTACTATCCACGAAGAGCAGCAGGGACCTGCCTTTTGGCATTAGCTTCTAAACGTACGGATCCACAACTCTTCCACTTTCTCGCGAGCCCAGGGCGTTTTGCGGAGGAACTTGAGGCTCGATTTCACGCTGGGGTCGTTGAGGAAGCAATTGATCTTGATACGGCGACCTAGCTCCTCCCAGCCGTAGCGCTCTACCAACTCGGTTACCATGTCGGCGAGCTTGATGCCGTGCAGTGGGTTGTTGGGCTGTTCGTTGGAAACGGAAGTTTCTTTCAGCCCTCGTTCTTCTTTGCGCGTGTAGTTTAGTGGCATGCCTGGCAAAGGTAGGAGTATTGCAGTATCCAAGCCACTATATTGCCAGCAGCAATTCAGGGAAATAGAAAAGGAAAAACAATGGATTTAAACGATAGAAGGTTTGTCACCATTGAAAACAACAGCGGACTATCTTCTGACGAAACGGTATTTCATTATTTCCAGAATGGAGATATCATCACCGGGCGTTACCAAGGAGGGGCCATCCTGGAGGGGAATCTGGTAGGAAAACAGGTAGATGGATCAAAAATACAGTTGCTCTTTCAGTGCCTAACGCAGGATAGAGAATTGAAAGTGGGCGAATCCACGGGTACTATTTCAAGAAACCCCGCAGGGAAACTCCAGCTAAAGTTTGACTGGCGTTGGCTCAATGGAGACCTGTCGGGCGGCAAATCTGAATACATAGAAATAGATTAATGCCGGGGTAACCGGCGAGTAAGCCATTCTTTGTTTCTTAGGACACTGCCCGTACACATCTAGCCATAAGTTCGTCCGGGCAACGCACAACCAATTGCACATGGGAATTTTTAGCTGGCTTTCGGGTAAACGATCAGCCAAAGAGGAAAGCCAGAAACAAGAGCCATCCTCTCAAACACCAACAAACCAAGCACCGCGAGATCAGCCCGCTTCCCAGCCGGTGTACGAGACGGTCACCTTTAATGAGCCTGTTCCCGAAGAGGACAACGGCGTTCGTGAATATGGCGCTGTAAATGTTGCCCAAAGCCTACTCCTTCATTATGCTAAGCTCCCCCTCACGGATTACTCAGACCAGCTCTTTTTGGAAGCCCTTTGGGTAGCCATCGATGCCGAGCAGGAACTACCTCCGTTCAAAAATGTGAGTCGCACTAGGTTGGCGGAAATGACCCAGTGGGCTGTCAACGGGGATTACGCCAACGTGTTTCAGCAAGCCAATAGCCTACCCAGCAAGGTGAAAGCACAGCGGCTGCAAAGAAATGTAGAACCACTCTTAGCCCAGGTGCACCCCGTACCTGTGGCTGAATTTCTTACGGAGACAGACCAGCCTGCAGGCTTTCCCTTATTCAAAGCGTTAGCCAACTTGTCTGCTTTCGAACTGATAGACAGGCTACTAGAAAAGGAACCGAACCCACTAGCCAAGGTGAATATTCTGGGCTACACTTTGCTACAGGCCATGGATGCGGGGCATGACGCAACGGAGCGAGAGGCCGGGTGGGCCGCCCTAGCCAGCAATGACCTGGAGCCTACTATGCATGAGGCCTGGCAAAGCTGGGAAGCTTGCCGCCTGGCCCGTAAGGATTCCCAGAAAGCACAAGCGTTCTTTCAGGAAATCTCCATGGAATTTCAACCGGAGGCCCATATCCAAAGGGACTACTATTTACAATTCGCAAAAGCAGAGGAAGAGGCGGCTCTAGAGGATATTGATGGTGAGGGAGAGATTTTTGATGTGTTGCCGGGGCTGATAGGCTGCCATCAGGCGGGTCTGGATATTGGCCCCAAGCTGGATGAGTTATTCCACCACTTTAGCGAATTCTCCTACCGGCCACACGCAGCCATGGGCTGGCTTCTGAAGGCGGGGATTTTACGCAACGACGCCGGTTTTATTGATCAGGTACTTGAAAAGGGAGGAGCCAAAGGCTGGCAAATTGCCTACTACGGGGGGTATGCCTTGGGTGAACTGGCCAGGGAGCATTCCGCTGCGGCCAATGCACTACTGCCCACCCTCATGAAACCAAGAAAGGCGGGATTCGTGGCTGGTCGCGATGCAAGCGCAAGCC
>DMST01000170.1:3335-9318 GCA_003454975.1 Cytophagales bacterium
GTAGGTACCGCCATGTATAAGCCACACTACCTGGAATTCAGCAAGCCCAAGCCTGTAGAATCTCTGGCACTCTACGCGCAGCTTGCGGGCAAGGGACCCCAGTGGTACACCGAATTGTAGCAGAATGCCTCCTACCGTGCCAATTCCCGATCCTGCTCCGCTGCCCACAGATAGGTGATCGTGTTGGCTAGAATCAAAATCATCACCCACCAAAAGCCGTACCGGCTGGAAACCCAGGTGCTGGCTCCCCACGAGTGCGCAATTACGGTAAACAACAAGAATACCCGAGAGAGTCTTTTGGGGAAATAATAACCGGCTAACCCAATGATAATGAGCCAAATACCACTGATTACGAACAGTCCGGAAACATGATTCGTCATCATGGCATTCCCAATGGGGTTGCCCTCATTGGCCTGCGAAAGGTCGCCCTGCCAGTACCCAGCAGGCTGATGAATGATGGTGATGGTAGTATCGATAATACAGGCCTGGAAGGCAGGTATCAACTGCTTGAGTCTACTGGGCTTATTTCTTCTCATGGGACCTTAGTGGGCATGCCCTGAAGATAAAAGAAGATTCCGGGAATAGCCGGAACCTTACGGTTCCAGCTCCCTCACCACCTGCAGGATTTCATCGCAGATAAGGTCCGCATTCTCCTTCTCCGTATAGATAGAGACATGATTGCCGTACAGGAAGGCGAGCTTACCGTCTGTAGAAAGGTCAGCATAGTCTTGGTGCGGGTGGCGTTCATCATCCTCCCAGGGTTCAGTTGCTATACCGTATGTGTGGTCTGGGCTTTGGTGGGCATTAAACACCCGAATGGGTAGATCACCAAAATCGCCCGTCGCATCAGACCTCCGCAGGGTGGCGTGATATTCCATAATTTCAGCCCGGTAAGCGCTGATCAATTTACCGTTCTGGAGAAACTGCTTCACTCGGTGGTCGGTCTCAGCGGGTAGGCCTTGCCCGCGGTAGGGAAAATCAAAGAGACGGTCGTACAGCCCCACGATCCCCAACTCTCCGGCTACCGCCTGCACCCCCAACAAAGCCATGTATGCTCGGAATTTAAGAGAGGTTTTTTCCGGCGCATTGAATAGTTCTACTTGCTGTGGGTGGGTGGCATCCAGGAAGAACAGCCCGGCTACCTCTTCAGGATAGAGGTCCGCGAACACCCGAATATAGGGCCCGCCCAGGGAATGGCCCACCAACAGATACGGTGGTTCTTCTCCGGCCTTTTGCAACAGGGTATGCAGTTCATGGGCTATCGTTTCTGGGTCGCGTGGGGTCTGGTGTCCATCACTGAAGCCTAGCCCAGCGCGGTCGTAACGTACTACCCACAGGCTATCTTGTAAGCCTTCGTTTAGCCAGTGAAAGAACTCCGTGGTGAGTCCGGCACCGCATTCCATTACAACTGTAGGGCGGTCACTTTTGGCACCGGTGGCATGAATATGCAAGCGAAACCCGCCTACATCAATAAACTCGCCCTTGGGCGCCTGGGGAGCGGGCCCTAGCCAACGGTAACTCATGCCAGCCAGTACAATGAGAAGAAGGACAGAACCGATGGAGATGCCGGTCCATTTGAAAATTTTCCTCAGAATTTTCATGATTCTACGTGTTTGACGTGTGCAAAGCTGTGGGCGGCAACAAATCGCTCACCCGGCCATTTTTTGACCTTTGCTTCAAACATCCCATGGCTTGCGGGAACGAAAAATTATTCATGACCAATGCCCCTCAAATGCGGTTACACGCTGCACAATTCTACCTGACTAGGGTTGGGCATCAAAACGAATAGGTTGGTCACTAAAAGGAAGGCATTGGTCAGGAGTGGCAGAGGATGACGCGGCCATGATCGTATTTCTAAGGAACGGAGTAAGGGGTACTACTTGGCACACCCTTAGAGACAAAGGATTACCCGAATGGGATAAATCTTTTGGGTAGTTCATCACCGGATACGGCGAGGGCAAACTTGTAAAAGAAGACTTACCCCATAAATCACCACGCTAAATACACTAAATGTCAGGCAGCTGATTTACAAAGCCAAAAAGCCCCGAAATACTTGGCAGATAGGGGACTAGACTGATACATTATTGTCTCAATTTTTATCACAATAAACCAATAAGACTATGAAAACTAGTAAGTCTTTCACTTTTAAAGTGGCACAAACTACCGAGTCAACAAACAATCAATTGAAAGTACGCGAAGGCGTAGCCAACGCTGGATGCTCTATGGTAACCACTCCTTGGGGTGCTGAGCCTAAGTGCAACGGATACCACCCTGGCACCGATAGCGGTGCATGGTGCTAATCCCACCTCACGTTATAAACCTTGGGGGCTCCCCCCAAGGTTTTTTTATGCCCTTTCCGAATCAGCTGCCTCCTCCACCATACCCTAACCATCCCTACCCGCCTGCTTTTCCCTTCTCCCGCCATCATTCGGGTCGCAAACACCCATATTGGCCTCAAAAACAATCCATTAGCTTTAGCAAAACCCAATAGCGCAGCCGTTTTACACGCCATGAGGCCTAATTCTTTCTCTTGAAAACCACCAGCCAAGTAAACGATATGTCAGCCAAGCGATAGTTTTATTCAGAAAAAAAGTCGATTAATTTTGTTGCAGGAATGAGTCAAGGACGATAGATTGTGTCTTAATTTTTATCACTAAAAACCGATAAAACGATGGAAAACGTTAAGTCCTTCACTTTTAAAGTAGCGAAGACTACTGAGTCTAACAAAGAGGTAAAAGTGCGCGAAGGCGTAGCCATGGCAGGATGCTCCTTGGTAGAAACTCCTTGGGGTCGCGAGCCCAAATCACGGTGGAATCCGTACCCTTGGCAAACCGGAGACAACGGCTATTGGTGCTAAGCAAAACACAAGTTTTAAACCTTGAGGGCTGCCCTCAAGGTTTTTTCTTTTTTATAACAAGAAGGAAAGTGGCCACGGGATTTCCTGTCCAGGAAGAGTCTACATAAAATACACACCCTCTGGTCCCTGCATAGCCCACCTCCCACAAAACATCCCTATTCTGGCCGTAGGGAATTTCAGAAGAATCAGCATCCCATTTCTATCTCAGCAGCACCAAATATTTCCTTCCCAGCAAAGATCCCGAGCACAAACCAACGCTACAAAAATTCCGTATTTTTTTGATTTAATTTTGTACTTCTACCAAAGACAACTAAAGATTCAAATCTTCCGAGAGGTAATAATATAATTATCTGATTTAAAGATAATTACAAATTTTTTCAATGCAAAAAAGCAATATTGTCAATCATATACCTCTAGACAATATTGCATTATAACAAAGACAGAAAAGTCTAATTTTTCAGTTGTACATGTAACAAAAGAACAATACTATTGGAGCATGTTTTTTTAACCTAAATGCTCATTAAAATGGAAAATGTGAAGTCTTTCACTTTTAAAGTAGCCAAGGCTACTACGTCTACCAACGAAGTAAAAGTACGCGAAGGGGTAGCTGTTGCCGGGTGTTCTCTAAAAGAACTTGTTCCAGGTTCTGGATGGTATGATTACGCATACCGCGGCAGCGCTCGTTGGGGCCAAACCGACAACGGCCCTTGGTGCTAAGCTTTGCCTACTGTATAATCTGAACCTTGGGGGTAAGAACCCTCAAGGTTTTATTTTGCCGGCCTCTTAATAAATCCTATCCCCCCCCTCCTGACTTTTAACCTAAGGTCACGCATTCAACCAAAAGCTGAAGCCAATGCCATCCATGCCTTCCTTCTTAGAAGGGTCCATCTTTAAGCCCTCCGCTCAATCCATCTACTCTCGAATATTTTTGGATTTTTTTAAACATTTCCTTTGTATACTTACCCGGACAATCCACTTCCCAATCCCTTGCCATTAAATCCCTTCATAGGCCTGATTTTAAGCCAATTACATACATTTTCAATGGTAATCCACGATCTAGAAGGGGCATCCCATCAGGAATTATCGTGTTTTTGCATAACACAATTAGTCTGGATATTCAGTTGCAAGAATGCCAAAAGAACGATACTATTGCCAGAACTATAGATACCTAAAAACCAATTAAAACGATGGAAAACGTAAAGTCTTTCACTTTCAAAGTAGCCAAGGCTACTGAGTCTACCGAAGAAGTAAAGGTACGCGAAGGGGTAGCCGTAGCCGGTTGCTCAAGGGCACAAATTCCAGGGACCCCTATCTGGGATTTCAGATACCGCGGCACCGGCGGAAACACCTGGCCTTACAACACCGACGACGGCTGGTGGTGCTAAGCTTCCCTTTACCCTAGACTTAAACCTTGAGGGATGTCCTTCAAGGTTTTTTACTTATAGTTACCTACTGCTTTGACTCCTACCATCCTTATTATCACCAATAGTGGTGACTTGCATGCGGATTTAGTAGTTACCAATCTCACCGAAAAAGGGGTGACACCTTTCCGCATCAACCTAAATGAATTTCCCAGGGATTTTGTCTTGGAATATGCGTCTGATTCTGATGGCTGGTCGGCTACCCTTACGCATACCCCCTCGGTGAGTACACTGATACTGAACACGGTTACCGCTATTTGGACGCGCAAAACCAGTGAGTTTGCTTTCCCTAGCGGGGATCAATTTTCTACCCAAGAAAAGACCTACGCAAAGGAGGAGACTCAACATGTACTGAATAGCCTGCTCTATTCTTTGGACTGTTATTGGATGAATCATCCCTTGGCGGTAAGGTCAGCCCTATGGAAAGGAGAGCAAGCCTTGCGAGCCACCAAAATGGGATTCAAAACGCCCCCTTCGCTCATCACCAATCGGCCAGAGGCGGTAGTTGAGTTCAAAGGGCGTGTCAACCATGACATTGTGCTGAAGGCCATGTCTACCTCTACCCTGGCAGCCGAAAAGATGGAAGATGGTGAGCAGGTGGTGGTTCGGGGGCTATCTACTACCATCGTAACCGATGATATGATGGACAGTGTGGAATCGGTACAGGAGATTCCTTGCTATTTTCAGGCCTATACAGACAAGCAGTTTGAGCTGCGGGTGACCGTGATTGGTAATCATGTGTTTGCCGCCAAGATAGACTCACAGGCGAGTGAGAAAACCAAGGTAGACCTGCGCGACTATAGCGCCGAAATAGACTACGAGGCACATACCTTACCACCGGAAGTTGAGCAGCGGTGCCGGGAGTTTGTGCATAGCTATAACCTGCAATACGGGGCTATGGACATCATAGTAACGCCCGAGGGTGAATATGTATTTCTGGAAAACAACCCTGCGGGCCAGTTCCTGTTTGTAGAACAGCTGGTACCGGAATTTACCATGATTGACACACTAGCCAATTGCCTGATTGCAGGAACCCCATGACGAACTTGAACGAACTACGCCTGCCTATGCTGGCAGAGCTAGAACGCGAACGAAACAGTAAAGTACTGGTGCTGGCCGCCTCTATGCTCGATTCTGAATTCTTGCCCCAACTCTATGAGGTGCTGCTGGAAATTGGGAAAACGGAACGGCTGGACGTAGTGCTCTACGGCCGAGGTGGGGAGATCAATGCCGCCCGGCGGATAGGCCTGCTGCTGCATGAGTTTACGAAACACCTGAGCTTTGTGGTGCCCTACCACTGCCAGTCGGCCTGCACGGCCCTGGCGCTGGCTGGGCATGAGGTAATTGCGAGCGATTTGGCCTCCTTCTCGCCGATAGATCCCCGACTACAAACCGTGGACGGAGATGGCCCGAACAGTATTCACGAGATGGATAGCGAAAGCGTACGGCTGTTTAATGAAATGTGCAAGGCCTGGTTCCACCTGGACATTCAGCAAGAGGAGATTCGCATGCAACTACTGGCCTCAGTAGGCAGTAGTATATTCCCCACCACCCTCACCGCCCTGTACCGGGCCAACCTGGAGATGAAAGATATCTCTGAGGAGCTGCTGGCCTTCCAATTACCTCAGGAAACTGCGCAGCGCCGGTCGGAGATTGTGCACCAACTGATGCACGGGTATCACTCGCATAGCTATGCCATTACCCG
>DMST01000170.1:9385-12162 GCA_003454975.1 Cytophagales bacterium
AGAGCAAATGGGACTCCGCGTAAAGCGGGACGAAAAGGTGGAGGCCCTGGCCTGGCAGGTGGGTAAAGCACTGACTAACTTCATTGGTGGGCAGGTGCGGCAAACGCCACAGGACCCAAAAAACGATGTGCTGCTAGCCACAGCAAGCATGGGACACGTGCGGCAACGGCACTTGGAACGAATTGCTCACACCTGGCTAGAAATCAAACTATAACGATGGACGTATCCCCCTATCTGGTTGAGTTTTGCAGGCTCTTCATCTTCACGGTCTTGCTGTTTTCCTCGCTAGGAAAAGGACGCACGTTTGCCAAGTTTCGGGACGACCTCACGGAATCTATGCAGGTATCCCAAGGGCTAGCGGCAGCGGCCACCGCCACCCTGATTGTGGTAGAGGGTGTATTGGCGATCTTCCTTTTGCTGAATAACAGGCTCACGTTTTATGCCATGGTAGGTGCCGTGATGCTCTTTGCCGGATTCACGGTATGGATAACCTATTCGGTCATCCAGGACCGGCTGGTGCGCTGCAACTGCTTTGGGCAGAATGAGGAATACGTCTCTTACCTGGACATCATCCGCAATGGCGTACTGCTACTGGCTAGCGGCTTCTACTTGTGGGGACCACAGGCCTCTTCTATCTCTCTTTCTGTTCAGTTCGTATTTTTTGGGATGGCACTCACCGCCTACATGGTCATTACCAACCTCAAGAACATCTCCATTGTAGCCCGCGCTTCGAAGCACTCATGATACTAAATGACTCGATATTAATCTTTGTCTTGGGGTTTCTTACGCTGTCAGTAGCGCTCAACTTCTGGCTTACCTTCTGGCTGATCCGGACCATGAAGCGTTTGCCCATCTCCACGAACACCACGAGCCCTCCCCTACCGGCCGGTACGGTCGTCTCAGACATCACTCTGGATCGGTTTACGGATAAAGAATCGGTAACACTTTCGGCCTACCCCAACCATGCTAAAGTACTGGTCTTTTTGGGCTCGAAATGCCCAAAATGCAAAACCAAACTACCTGAATTGCGAGCTTCGCTGGATAAGACGGATAACCTGGGCTTGTTGATTTGGATCTTGTCGGTAGAAAAAAAACGGCAGATCAAAAACTTCCTCCGCGACGAGGTATTGCTGGGGGCCACCATGCGTACCACACAAGCTACCTATGACTACCTCAACCCACAAGCGGCATTTCCCTACTACCTGTTCCTGGATACCGAAAACAGGGTGCAGGCCGAGGGTATGATTGGCGATGAGAACTGGTTGAATTTTTTGGAGCAATTAGAACAAGAAGGATAGGACATGAAAAAAGCCACCACCGCACACCTCAAACGCCTGCAACTGGTGAAGCCCTATTTGGGCCGGCTGTTGTTGGGTTTCCTGGCCATGTTGGTGGCCGCCGGGTTGCAATTGGCATTCCCGAAGGCGCTTTCCTATTTCATGGACAACATATCCGAAAACAATACCACCGACTGGTACACCCTGCCGGCCATCCTGGCCTTTGTAGGTTTTGTGCTCTATTGCATCGCCTCGGCCGTGCGGTTCTACCTGTTCGAATCTACCGGCGGTATGATTGTGCGCAGGGTGCGCGAGCGGCTCTTTGGCAGCATCATCAAACAGGAGATCGGTTTTTTTGATACCACCCAAACCGGAGAGCTCACCAGCCGGCTTACCGTGGATACCGACATGCTACAAGGTGCACTCAGCATGAATATCGCCACCATCATCCGGTCGGTCATTGTAGGCATAGGCGGTTTGGTTATGATTTTCATCATTTCGCCCCTATTGAGCGGTCTGGTGGTGCTTTCGCTGCCCATTACCTTGGCCCTTACCCGATGGCTGGGCAAAAAGGCACGCTTAAAAGCCATGCGCCTGCAAGACAGCATCTCGGGCAGCTTACAAACGGCCCAAGAGAGTTTTGCCAACGTACGCATCACACAAGCTTTTAACCAAGAAAAGAAGGCCATTGCCCACTACGGTATTGCCGCCAGTTCGGTGCTAGACCGCACGCTGGACAATGCCCGGCTTATGGCTACCTACCAGGCACTGAGCACCTTTGCGGCGTTTAGCACCATGCTCGTGACCATACTGGTGGGGGGCGTGCTCATCATTCAAGATACCCTGTCCATTGGCGAGCTGACCAGCTTCTTGCTGTACGCCGGCATGCTCTCCGGGTCTGTGAACGGCATCAGCGCTATGTGGGGGCAATGGATGCAGGCCTTTGGCGCTACCGAGCGGGTGTTTGAGTTGCTGGATCGGGTGTCGGAATCGAAGACCTACAAAGAGGGACTGGCAACTGCCGACTTGCAAGGCAACGTGGAATTTGATCAGCTTAGCTTTGCCTACCCTGGCCGTAAAGAAGAAACCGTCCTAAAGGACTTCAATTTGTCCATCACGGCCGGGGAAAAGGTAGCCCTGGTGGGGCCCTCAGGGGCAGGCAAAACCACCGTGGTGAACCTGCTACTCGGCTTCTACGAACCCAGTGCGGGGGGCATCCGGTTCGACGGCATTGATTCTACCACCCTGGATTACCGATCCATCCGGGACTCGATGGCCATTGTGGAGCAAGAGCCAGCGCTGTTTTCCGGTACCATCGCAGAAAACATTGGCTACGCGCTGGGCGATCCGGCCACGGAGCTGGACAAGATACAGGAGGCCGCCAAACTGGCCAACGCGCACAACTTTATCACGGGTTTCCCCGACGGGTACCATACGGCGGTAGGAGAGCAGGGGGTGCAGCTGTCGGGCGGGCAAAAGCAACGGATTGCCATTGCCCGG
>DMST01000363.1:0-3712 GCA_003454975.1 Cytophagales bacterium
GGCCACACAAGGGGCCGCTCAAGCACTGCTGGCAAAGGTGCACCTAACCAACAGCAACTATAGCGCCGCCCAGTCTTTGCTAGAAACCGTAATCAACAGCGGTAACTATGCGCTAGAAGATGATTACTCCGATGTCTTCTACTCAGAGGGCAACGACGAAATCATTTTCGCGATTCCTTACTTGGACGATGATGCTGTTGAAAGCCAGGACTTCTCTTTCGAGATGACCGCCGGTGGTCAGGCTAGTGGTTTGAACTACCTCACCGACGATTTCAAAGCCTTCATGGCTGTAGAGGATATTGAACGTGCTGCTGCCTTGGTGAATCCCCTGGATGCCAACGAAACAGGCAAGTTCATCAGCGCATCTTCAGACGTGCGTTTGTGTGGTAATGACTGGATCGTTCTGCGCCTGGCAGATGTGTATCTCATGCATGCCGAAGCGGTATTGGCCGGGGCTAATACCACCACTGATGCTGGTGCGATTACTTCCTACAATGCTACTCGCGAGCGCGCTGGGGTGACTGCTCTGGCTACGGACGGGAGTGAGACCCTGACCAAAACCATGCTCATGAACGAGCGCAGGGTAGAGTTGGCTTTTGAGAACCACCGTTTGTATGACCTCATTCGTATGGGGGTGGCTACTGACGTACTGGGTGCCTTTGCTACGGCGGAAGGCCACGCGTTTACCGCTACCGATCTACTATTGCCTATACCACAGGCAGAGATCAACGTGAGTGGCGGGGCTTTGACGCAAAACCCTGGTTATTAATCCATTACCTAAACGAAAAGATTATGATTCGGGTAAAGATCCCTTCATTGATACATACAAGCCGGACCCGATGGGTGGGTTCGGTAGCCGGTGCCTTGCTACTGACAGCCATGGCAACCAGCTGTAACGAACCCTTGCCGGAAGTGGGCTCCATTGAAGATTTGACACCTCCTTCGGCCGATTTCTCCTTTCGGGCCAGTACCGAGGATTTCCGCCAAATTGAGTTTACCAACCTTTCCATCAGTGCCAACCAGTACGCTTGGGATTTTGGTGACGGAACTACCTCTACGGACAAAGATCCTGTGCACACCTACAGCGGTGAGGATACCTTCGCCGTTACCCTAACTGCCACTGACGGAAATGGAGTAGCGGCCACGGTAGCGATTGACGTAGCTGTGGTGGATGAGTTGGTACCCGTATTCGAATGCAGCAGCTTTGAATGCGATGACCGCAGTGTTTGGGGAAGCTATTCTGGATCAGGATCACCTACCCCTCCAGACGGTACCACGGGTGCTAAGTTGGAGTCGGACAGTCACTTTTTGGACCAAACCATTCGGGTATCTACCAACAGCACGTATGAGATTAGCTTCTGGTATGTAAGCGCCAGCAGCACGGGTACTAGCTGTGGGAACCTGAAAATCAGTGACGGTGATGATGACACACAGGTGTACATAGAAGAGGGCGTGCCCTTAACGGACAATGCCTCTACCTATGTTCAGGTTTTTTACCGAGTGAATACGGAGAATACGGAGAATCTTCGCTTCCAATTGACCCCCGGAGATGTAACCGGACGGTATGATTTGGTGGAGATTAACAAAGTACAGTAATCACGTTTAGCCGGTCTGCCTGATAGTATCCTTCAGGCAGACCTATACACTCAAGATTGTGAAATGTACTCAGGCTGGGCCGATTTCGAGACGAGAGAGCCCTGCCCTGGGTGGGGTATGCCCAGAGAGTACATTTCCTCCAACCATTGCAAAGAGTAAAATGAGCAATTTTCCCAACATAGTTTTCCGCCTCGGTGCCGTATGTTTTCTATGGTTAGCACTGGCTGGCTGTGGAGCTGGTTCAGGCGTAGTTTCTACACCCGAGGAGCTGGCCGCTGCCATTGCAGAAGCTTCTCCCGGTACTACCATTACCATGGCTAACGGTACTTGGACCGATCTGGAGATCGAATTTATTGGGCAAGGCACCCCAGAAGCGCCTATTACTTTGCAAGCAGAAGACCCCGGGAAAGTGTTCCTGGAAGGGCAGAGCAACCTGGGGCTATCGGGTAAGTATCTGGTAGTGAGCGGCCTCGTTTTTCGCAACGGCTACACGCCCACCAGCACCGTCATTTCGTTCCGCACCGGAGACGACGCATTGGCCAACCATTCGCGGGTTACCCAATGCGTAATTGACAACTACAGCCGCCCCGAACGCTACGACTCTGATTTCTGGGTGCACATGTACGGGAAGCATAACACCTTCGATCATAACTCGCTCATCGGTAAACGCAACCGTGGGGTTACCTTTGCTGTGCGCCTCAATACTGAAGCCAGCCAGGAGAATGGTCACATCATCGAGTACAATTACTTTGGTCCACGCCAGGTATTGGCTTCTAACGGTGGCGAAACCTTGCGGATCGGTACCAGCCACTATAGCCGTACCAATTCCAACTCCATTGTGCGAAACAACTACTTTGACCAGTGCGATGGTGAGCTGGAAATCATCTCCAATAAGTCAGGCGGAAATACCTTTCAAAACAACGTGTTCTACCGCTGCAAGGGTACACTCACCATGCGACACGGGCAGAATACCCTGGTAGAGAATAACTACTTTTTGGGCGAAGGCAAGCCCAATACCGGGGGCATCCGGGTGATCAATGAATACCAGACCGTACGAAACAACTACCTGAATGGTTTGACCGGATACCGCTTCCGCGGTCCGCTGGTGATCATGAACGGCGTGCCGAATTCCCCCATCAACCGCTACAACCAAGTAGTAGACGCGGTAGTAGAAAATAACCTAATGGTAGACTGCGACAATGTGCAGCTGTGTGCCGGTAGTGATGAGGAGCGCTCGGCCATCCCCACGGGTAGCCGTTTTGCCAACAACGTATTCATGAGCCAACGAAACCCAACTCCTTTTGTGGTATACGACGACATCTCGGGTATCACTTTTGAGAATAACCTGATTAACGAAGACGTAGCGCCGCCGCAGGAGGCCGGATTTACCCAAATAGCGTATTCCTTATCCAAAAACGAAGAGGGCCTCCTGCTTCCTTCACCCGAAGTATTGTCCCAAATCGGGTTTGAAAATCCGGCCTTACCTGTGAGTAAGGAAGCAACCGGTGCAAGCTATTATCCTAAGGCCGAAGCCGAAATAGCTTTTGCGAGTGGAAAAACCATCGACGTTGCCCCGGGTACCAATACCCTGCTGGATGCACTGGCAACATCCGGCCCGGGCGACGTACTACAGCTCCAAAACGGCGGAGAGTACCTGCTCACCAAAGACTTGGTGGCGGTACATCCGGTGTCCATTGTGGCCCCTGCGGGGGACAAGGCAACGATTCGCTCCTCGCGCCCGGTGATACTTACCATTGAGAATGAGGGCAGCCTGGCCCTGAATAATTTGGCTTTCGACGGATCTAAATCGCCCGATCAACCCGGCAACAGTGTGGTAAGTACCAGCAAGTATTCCATGAACCGGAACTATCGGCTAATTGTAGAAAACTGCGAAATCCGCGACCTGGACGTCAATCATTCCTTCCACTTCCTGACGGTGTACCGCAGTACCATGGCGGACGAGGTGAAGCTGTCCAATTCCACCTTTACCAACGTAACGGGGAGCATCCTGTCGATGGCCCGGGAGACGGATGACCTAGGCATGTACAACGTAGAGCGGGTTAACATCTCCGATTGTCGCTTTGAAAAAATTGGCGGTTCGGTAGCCCACATCTAT
>DMST01000363.1:3755-19830 GCA_003454975.1 Cytophagales bacterium
GAAAGCACCTTCGGGCCGATTGTGAATGTGCAGTCTAGTGAGTTTGTGGAAGTAGGTAAAGATAAGCGCAACAAAACGGGCAATTCGCTACGGTTTCACGGAGTACAGTTGCTGGAGATGGAAGGCTGTACCTGGGAGGACAGCGCACCATTGGGCCTACACCTCACGAATGGAGAGCCCCGCACAAACATCCGCGAGAGCCTCTTTACCCGTTCCGGGCTGATCGAATTTAATCGCCTCGGTTTCAATGCCATCAACGTAGACTTCAAGCTATAAACCTTGCTACGCAAAAAGACCATATCGACTCTGTTGCTGCTGTTGCTGGTCACCCTTGGGTGGAGTCAGTCGGGGCCTACGTTGATTCTCACCGAAGGTGGTGCACGAAACCTGCGCGAAGCTTTGGGGCAGGCACCTCTGCTAGATAAGACCTTTGCACAAACGGTCTCGGAGGTAGATGCGGCCATGCTTAGAGGGATTGACGTACCGATACCCAAAGACCTGGCGGGGGGCTACACCCACGAGCAACACAAGAGTAACTTCTTTATCCTGCAAAAGGCGGGGGTACTCTTCCAAGTGACCCAAGAAGAGAAATACGCACAGTATGTGAAGGAAATGCTGTTTGCGTACAAAGACCTGTATCCTACGGTCGATCGCCACCCGGCGACTCGATCGTATGCCCGAGGCAAGTTTTTCTGGCAATGCCTCAACGATGCCAATTGGTTGGTGTACATGAGCCAGGCGTATGATTGCATATACCACTGGCTACCGGAAAAGGATCGGAAGACGCTTAACCAGGAGCTCTTCCGGCCTTATGCCGACTTCCTTTCGGTGGAGAATCCACAGTTTTTCAACCGTATTCATAACCACAGTACCTGGGGCAATGCCGCCGTGGGTATGATAGGTCTGGTGATGGATGATGATGAGCTGGTGCAGCGAGCGCTGTACGGTCTGGACCAGGCGGTGCCCGGTGACCAGATTCGGGATAATGATGGTGGGCTGATAACGCTGCCGGGCCAAAATAAGGCGGGCTTTCTGGCCCAGATTGATGAGGCATTCTCGCCCGATGGCTACTACACTGAAGGACCGTACTACCAGCGATACGCCATGTATCCGTTCTTGATATTTGCCGAAGCCTTGGCTAATAAACGGCCAGAACTGGGCATAGTGGCGTATCGGGACAGTGTGTTGATCAAAGGAGTATATGCTCTCCTGAACCTTACCAATACAGAAGGGGAGTTCTTTCCTATCAACGACGCCCAGAAAGGCATGTCAGTTCGGTCGCGGGAGTTGGTCACTGCTGTTTCCTTTGCCTATCACTTTGGTCAGCAAGATGCTTCTTTGCTTTCGGTAGTGGCCTTGCAAAACCGTGTGCCGCTAGACGATACCGGACTCAGTACGGCCAGCGCAATGGCAACTGGTGAGGCTGAGCCTTTTACCCCAGCTTCTATTCTGCTGCGTGATGGGGCTAGCGGTACCGAAGGTGCCATTGGCGTGCTGCGCAGTGGCGACTTTACCTTGGTGATGAAGTACGCCAAGCACGGCATGGGCCACGGCCATTTTGATAAACTTTCCTTCTCGTATTACCACGGTAGCCGGGAAGTTTTCCAGGACTATGGCGCAGCTCGCTGGGTAAATGTGGAGCAAAAGGACGGTGGCGGCTATTTGACAGAAAACCGCACCTGGGCCAAGCAAACGGTGGCCCACAATACCTTAGTCATTGACCGAACGTCTCAGTTCGAAGCCAATACCAAAACTGCGGACCAGTTCCACGGTGAACCGTACCTCTTTATGGCAGACAATCCTCGGGTACAGCTAATGAGCGCAAAGGACCGGGAGGGTTATGCGGACATCGTTTTACATCGCACGATGGCCCTCCTTCGGTCCGATGCCAGCCAGGCACCCCTGGTGCTGGATTTGTTCCGAGTGGAGTCTGCTACTGGCGTTCATACCTACGAATTGCCCTTCTATTTTCAAGGAGAGTTCATGCAATCCAATTTTCCCATCGAGGCCGAAGCAGTGCTGAGGCCCATGGGAGAGGAGTACGGTTACCAGCACTTGTGGGCAGAGGCCAAAGGAACGGTATCAGAAAAGACAGCTACAGTCAATTGGTTGCAGGATGATGTGTTCTATACCTGGACGGCAGCGGCCTCTGCGGACGATCAGGTGACCTTTGGGCGCATTGGTGCGAACGATCCTAAGTTCAACCTCCGCCGCGACCCAGTTTTCCTCTGGCAGAGAGAAGGGGAGGGGCCCACCGTATTTGCATCGGTGACTGAAGCTCACGGGCGCTATTCGGCCGTAACGGAGCGAGTAGAGTCTGCCTATAGCCAGATTAAAGCCTTGAATATATTATCCGATTCGGAGGAATATACCGCCGTAGAAATCATCCATCAAGACGGTACCACCTGGGTGTTTGCCATGGCCAACCAAGATTCGGATCCCAATACCCCGCATACGCTAGCCGTAGGCGGGAACTCCATTGCCTGGACCGGACCGGTTCATTACTCAAAAATTGATTCAGAACGATAAAGACACATAAAAATGGAAGTGCAAGCGAGTAAAGAATATCTGTTTGATAAAGAAATTGAATGGGAGGCAGTCGCCCCTGGTCTGAAGCGCAAAATCATGGGTTATGATGACAAGCTTATGATGGTGCGCGTAGCTTTCGAAACGGGAACCGTAGCCCCAGTACACGGCCATTTCCACAGTCAGACCACCTACGTAGTGAGTGGTAAGTTCGAAATGGAGATTGACGGAGAGAAGAAGATCATCGAGGCCGGAGACGGTTTTTATATCCCTCCGCACATTTTGCACGGCGCCGTTTGTTTGGAGGCGGGTGAACTCATTGACACGTTTAGCCCCGTTCGAGCCGACTTTTTGGACTAAAAAACAGTGTCGCTTCTTGATTCCGTTCCCTAATCAGGGCCGGGGTCCGCGCACGACAAGGTGCCTGGAGGGCGGAAAGGGTTTTGACTCTTGGTCTCCCAAAGGGATACGCCGCTTCAGATACGACATACACAAAACCACTATGAAATTACAAGGACTACGTTGGTGGGTGTTAGGCCTGGTTTTCCTGGCCACACTTATCAACTACATAGATAGAACGGCACTCTCGGTGATGTGGCCTTCCATTTCGGAAGATTTGAGTTTAAACAAAACCGACTACCGGGATATCCTGAATGTATTTTTGGTAGCCTATGCTGCTGGGCAACTTTTATCAGGCCGCCTGTTCGACAAAATCGGTACTCGTATGGGCTTTGTTGTGTCCATTGGAGTATGGGGTGCGGCTACTATGCTGCATGCGGTGGCTAGGAGCGCTGCATCCTTCAGCTTTTTTAGAGTACTGCTAGGGTTAGGTGAAGCAGGTAACTGGCCTGGAGCAGTAAAAAGTAATGCAGAATGGTTTCCTACAAAGGAGCGAGCAACTGCCCAAGGGGTTTTTAACTCCGGTGCGGCTCTGGGCTCTATTGTAGCACCGCCATTGATTGCATCTTTATACTTGGCTTTTGGTTGGCGGGCTACCTTTTTCGGAGTAGGTGTTTTGGGACTACTTTGGATTATCCCCTGGATACTCATCAATAAAAAGAAACCTGCCGAGCACCCTTGGATCTCGCAGGAAGAGAAGGAGTATATCCAAAAAGGGCAACCTGAAGGAGATGTGAATCCTAATGAAAGTAAGGGATTGACCCTGCGTGAGATTTTATCTCACCGTGCCTCCTGGTCCGTACTGATGTCTCGCTTTTTTATCGAACCAATCTGGTGGTTGTTTGTAGGTTGGATGCCTATCTATTTGTTCGAAACCTACGGGTTTAATGTTAAAGAAATTGGCTACTTCGCTTGGGTTCCCTACGTAGGTGCGGCTATAGGTAGTGTTACTGGAGGCTTCTACTCTGGTAGACTTATTGAAGTGGGACACAGTGTGAACAGGGCGCGCAAGCAGACCATCACAATAGGCGGTATGTTTATGTTTTTAGGCTTGCTGGCTACAATTTTCTTTGCCACTACCCCACTATCATTTGTGCTATTGGTGGCCATTATATTATTCGGCTTCCAGTTTGCAATTAGTAATATCCAAACCATTCCTAGTGACTTATTTAGTGGCAAGTCGGTAGGTTCCCTGGCGGGTGCTGGCGGTATGGTAGGAGTAGGCTCAGTGATAGGCATGAACTACCTGGTGCCTTGGCTGTCTGCCTACTCGTACACCTATGTATTCGCGATCATCGCTATTCTGGTGCCCTTAGGTGTAGGTGCATTGTACTACTTCGCCAAGGACATCAAACCAATAAAGTAAATCTCTCTCTCACTTATAAACTGTAAAATGATGTTGAAGAATAAAGTAGCCATCGTAACCGGCGGCGCCCGGGACATCGGTAAATGCGTTTCCAAGAAATTGGCAGCGGAAGGGGCCAAAGTAGTCATCAATTACTACGACAACCCTGAGCAAGCCCAGGAAACCCTCCAAGAGATCAAAGATCAGGGAGGCCAGGCTACCGTAGTACAAGGCGACATGACCAAGAACGCGGACGTGGAGCGGGTGGTAGAACATGCCACCAAGACGTTCGGTAACGATGTGCACGTTCTCGTGAACGTGGCCGGTGGTTTGGTAGCTCGTAAAACTATCGAGGAGATGGATGAGGACTTTTTCAGCTTCGTAATGAATCTCAATATGACCTCTACTTTCCTGATGACTAAGGCAGTGGTACCCCACATGCCTGAGGGTAGCTCCATTGTCAATTTTGCTTCGCAGGCGGGACGTGATGGTGGTGGCCCCGGTGCCACAGCGTACGCAACGGCTAAAGGTGCAGTAATGACCTTCACTCGCTCCATGGCCAAAGAATTGGGACCCAAAAACATCCGGGTGAATGCCCTTTGTCCAGGTATGATTGCTACTACTTTTCATGATACCTTTACCAAGGATGCAGTACGCGAAAAAGTAGCCGGCGGAACGCCGCTGCGCCGTGAAGGCCGTGCCAGTGAGGTGGCCGACGTGGTAGCCCTGCTCGCTTCCGGTCATACTTCTTTCGTTACCGGAAACAACATAGATATCAACGGAGGCCTGGCCTTCTCTTAAGCTCCATGCTATGAAAATAGTCACTTTCGGTGAGCTCCTCCTTCGTTTTTGCCCTCCGGGCTACCTGCGTTTTTCGTAGGCTGGCTCGTATGAGGTCAGCGTAGGCGGAGCCGAAGCCAATGTTGCCATGTCCCTGGCCCAATTTGGGGACCAGGTGAGCTATGTGAGTGCCATTCCCAACAACGACTTGGGCTTTACCGCCCTGCGTGAAGTGAACAAATGGGGCGTCAACACCGACCATGTGAAAGTAGGTGGTGACAAAATGGGACTCTATTTTCTAGAAAAAGGTGCTTCGCTTCGCGGAGGGAATATCATCTATGACCGTGCAGGTTCGGCTTTTTCGGAAGTAAATGCGGATACTTACAACTGGGAAGAAATCCTGGAAGGGGCCGATTGGTTTCACTGGACGGGTATTACCCCTGCTGTTTCCGCTGGGGCGGCCGAGGCCACGGCTCGAGCTATCAAGATAGCCCGTGAGCGCAAAATTCCTGTTTCCTGCGACCTCAACTACCGCAGCAAGCTATGGAAGTATGGCCTGGAGCCCAAGGAGGTAATGCCCGGCTTGATTCAGAATACCAACATTGTGCTGGCTAATGAGGAAGATGTTGCCAAGTACCTAGGCATAGTACCTCAGGAAAGCAATTACGAGGAGTTGGAAGGCTTCGGTAAGCGTAGTTATTCTTTCATAAGCCGCATGGTACATGCTCGTTTCCCCCACATGCATAGCGTTATCACTACCCTGCGTCAAACCATCAATGCGTCGCATAATCGGTGGTCGGGCGTAGTTTATAATGGTACCGAGTTTTTCCATGGGCAGGTCCATGACATCAGCGCCATTGTAGACCGCGTAGGCGGTGGCGATGCTTTTATGGCGGCCTTTATTCACGCTAAGCTTAAGTACCGGGATTTAGAGAAGGCCCTTAACTTCGGTCTGGCTGCCGCTGCTCTCAAATTGAGTATCCCTGGCGACTACAACGTAGTCACCGAGGCTGAGGTAGACCAGCTGGTAGGTAAGCAAGGGGTGAGCATGCTTAGTCGTTAGCACTGATTCCTTCCCCTAAGAAAGGGAAATGGGTCGGAGTTGGACTTGCACTTGAGTGTGAAGGGTTTGGTAAACAAATCGCTTTAGGCGATGCGGTTTAGTAGGCCACTAGTTTCATAAAGAAAGGTGTCGTCCTTTGGGCCGATGCGTTTTGAAATCCTAGTTCCGGCTGTCAGCCACCTCTCCCTGAATGGGGAGAGGAAATACTGCTTCAACCATGAAATCAATACCATCTGCCAATAGACACTATAATGGCCCGATTTAGCAGAATAGACGTGGCGCTTACCATGCGCCAAACGGGTATTGTGCCCGTATTTTACCACGCCGACCCGGAAATTTGCCGTCAAGTATTGATGGCTTGCTACCGCGGGGGGGCGCGGGTATTTGAGTTTACCAACCGGGGTGATTTCGCTCACGAGGCCTTTGCGGAGCTCAACCGATTTTGTGCTGCTCAGGCCCCGGAGATGATCCTGGGGATCGGCTCTATTCTAGATGCGCCTACGGCGGCGCTCTACCTACAGCTAGGCGCTGACTTCATTGTTTCGCCCATCCTCAACCCCGAGGTAGGCAGGGTATGTAATCGACGAAAGGTGGCTTGGTCACCGGGTTGCGGTTCGGTTACTGAAATCTCCCAGGCCGAGGAGTTGGGTGCTGAAGTAGTTAAGATATTTCCTGGAGCCCCCGTCGGTGGTCCTTCTTTTGTGAAGGGTGTACTCGGTCCGATGCCATGGAGCAGTATTATGCCGACTGGGGGCGTTACTCCCACCGAAGAGAACCTGAAATCCTGGTTCCAGGCCGGGGTCCATTGTGTGGGCTTAGGTTCCCAATTGCTTACCAAGGAAATCATCATGAATCAAGACTGGTTTCAGCTGGAAAGTCTCGTGAAGCAATCTATTGAGTGGGCGCAGCAATACAGAAAATAGAGTAGGTGAATAGTAAATGCAGTAGTAGTTTTAAATCTATAGATGATAGCACCATACAAGAAGTCCCACGCTGTGGGGCTTTTTTATTTCCAGTTAGGCGAGGGTGCGTAGGAGAGGGTAAATCCTCCCAGTTTCCAAACGAAGATTTCCGAGACGTGCGTGCGCCACAAGCCTGCACTTGCTGGCCATTGGTTTACAAGCCTACTCTTTGGGGCAATTCTACTGCCCCAAATGAAGGAGGTGAGTTAGGCTAAAGCCAAGGCTCCCGCCATAGAGGCCTGAAAGTTAACGGGCGTATTGTCCGCGAAAGTTACCAGCCCCATCAGGTGGTCACCTTTATCCGCTGAGTTGAGAGAGATGCTGGTCACTTTGGGACTGTTGTTAGCACCAATGACCCAGGTGCCTTCCACTTCCCAAGGAGTAGAAAAGCCTCCCTTGCGGAAGTACACATTGTATACGTGTCCTTTTTTCAACTCTGCTTTTACCTTCACTACACTTTCACCAGAATAAGAAGCAATGCCATACAAAGTATCTCCACCATCTTGGGAAATCAATTCGATGACATTGAGGTTGTGATGCTCACGAGAGCCAAGGATCCACATGCCGCCTCTATTCCAGGTTTTGCTGCTTCTCTCCTCGGTCTTTACAAAGTAGGCTGCCATAGCACTTAGGTTCTATAGGGTGTTTTGATTGTATAGTGCAATTCTACAACAGAACCTTGTAGTGTCATATTTCAGCTTATTTCAGTCATATTTCCATGCCTGTTTCTAGCTATTTGAAGTGCAGCTTCATTCCCTCGTGTGAAGCCACAAAACCCAGTTTTTCATAAAACCGTAAGGCATCAGGCCTTTTTTTGTCGGTCGTTAGCTGTACCAAATGCGCCCCCCTTTCACGGGCTCGTGCTACGGCCCATTGGAATGCTTGTTCACCTACCCCCATACCTCGCAGATCCTCGTGTACCCGCACTGCCTCTATTTGGGCCCTGGTTCCACCCTGATAAGTGAGGTAGGGGATGAAACTGAGCTGGAAGGTGCCTACAATGTGTTTCATTTCATCTTCTATGACCATCAGTTCTTGGTTAGGGTCCTGGTCAATGGTATCGAAGGCTTGATAATACACTTCTGGTAAAGGCACAGTATAGTTTTCCCGCATTTGACCGAGCTGGTCGTTCGCAAGAAGGGCTACGATGAACGGGACATCTTTACGTTGGGCACGTCGGTAGCGCATAAGGCCATGGTTTTTGTGTTGTAGAAAGTACAAAAAAACCTCGCCGTATTTGGATACGACGAGGTCGGATTTTGTTTAGTTAAGACAGATAGTAATCGTAAATCAGCGAGTTAGAGTGAATTTCTTCTTATTCAATTTACAAAAGGTCCATCCATTACGAAAGCAAACTGCCTATTAAATACATCAAGGGGAATATAGATAGGCACAAAATGCCTACAAGTACGCGCCCTATTGTACGAAGGAAAGACTTTTGTTTAATGAGGCCTTCATTTGTGTTTTTGTATACTGTCAATGTTACCGGGGTGGTCATTGATTTCGTTGTGGTTTAGCGTAAAAATGGGTGTGATTATTTCAACAAAATATTTCACTTTCTTGCAGGCGATGCTAATCCTAACGGGAAGAACAGAGCAGGGTTGATGGATTCACGGATTGACAGACTATATTTTTCATTTTCACCGAACTCAGTGAAGTATAAATACTTTATCGATGTATAAACAATTATATAAAAGAACGCCAGCAGGAGAATTATTGCTTCACATTTTTCCCACAGAGGGCTCCTTTGATTCCCCAATACCAGTAGTGGTTTTCTTTCATCCTGGAGGCTGGACAAGCTTATCGCCAGAGTTTTTTTATCCTCAATGCCGGAACCTTGCTCAGCAGGGCATGGTGTGTATCAGTGTGCAATACCGCTTGGCGAATGGTGGGGATATCACGCCCGTCCATAGTATGGAAGATGCCGAAGACGCTCTACGTTGGATAGCCCATCATGCAGTAGACCTGGGTATTGATCCTAACCGAATAGGGCTTCTAGGGTATTCTGCAGGCGGACATTTAGCCCTGATGGCCCAGCTGCGCGGTCGTGAAGGAGTACCGATGGCTAAAGAAATTATTTTATATGCCCCTCCTGCCATTTTTTCTTCCACAGATCTGGTTTCTTCTCCTGCAGATCTTGATACTCTCAGTCCGGAACGGCACTTACGGCAGATTCCTGGGCATATTCATTGGTTCCACGGCACGGCCGATGATATTGTCCCTTTTGCAGAAGCTGAGCACTGGGTGGCGAAGGCCCAAGAGCTTGGGCAAGCGGTTATCCTGTATGACTTCCCAGGTGTGGGGCACGTTCTACTGTCTGATTCCAGAGCTCTACCTGTCATAACAGCCACGGTAGAGCGCGTGCTGTCATCCTTATAGGAGTGACCTATACGTGGCTAAGTAAAAGAAGGGACCCTATTTAGGTCCCCTACGTCTCCTTCATCAATACGGTGATTCATCGCTTTGATCATCCAATTCCTGAGCGTTTTCGTCAATCTTATGAATGAAGTCAGGAAATTCTTGCGCTTCGGTAAGATGGGTGAGGTAGTTAAGGCCTGGTATACGTGCTAAGGGGCCACGCAACTCATGGCTATGAAAGTAAGCGTAGTCCTTCTACATTTCGTTCTGCTATTGCAACCTCTCGGTCCGCTCGTTTACCGTTTTTTGTAGCTACAAAAAGAGACTTTGGTAGCTGACCGTAGGGTTGTCCTGTTTGAGTAAGAAACCATAGGAAGGACTAGTCCAGATAGCTTTTAGCCAGTGTTCTCTATGTCAAATAACCGAATACAAAAGTATTCCCTTCGTGTGATTCACAGGTGGTAAAATCAAACTTAAGGTCCTTCTGAGTTTCAATGGTTGCTCTGTGGGGAATATATCTGCCATGCAAGTTTAGGCTTGCGCCTTTGGCAGGAAGCAGTGTCCTAAAACCCATAGAAACAAAACCTGAATGCATGGCTTCATAGATGGCAATCTCTTACACTTAACAAGTTATTGTTTGGAGATTAGTTGTTAAATGGCGCACAGCGGAGTCTAATAGAGAAGTCTAGACTTAATGTCCGTTATCCTAAATATGTATCAGTACGTTTTTCTCTTTGAGTTAAATCGCCAGTATAGATATTGAATAATGTATTTTTTATTGAGTGTATCTCTAAAATGGAGTAGAGACCCTTCTACAGGCCTCTACTCCTTATAAATCATACACCCTAATAAGTTTTTGAATCCCTAATACCAGAAGGCTTACACAGATACCGTAGGGGAGAGCATGGATTGGGGGCTTTCCTTAGGAAAAGTAATGCAGAAAATGCTTCCTTCACCTACTTGACTTTCTACGGCTATACTCCCCCCATTGCGCTCAATAAATTCTTTGCTCAGCATCAACCCAAGTCCCGTGCCCTTTTCCTGAGAGGTACCCGGTTTGCTACTCATTTGGGTCTCGAACAGGCTTTGTTTGGTAGAAGCATCAATACCCAAACCAGTGTCTTTTACGCTAAGTTTCACACATTCAGTTTGGGTCATCAGCTCCAAAGTTACCGTGCCTCCTGTAGGGGTATATTTAATAGCATTGGAAAGTAAATTTCGGATGACAACCGTAATCATTTCCATGTCACCAAATCCGCACTGTGGTGCCTTTACTAGATTTTCTACCGTAACTCCTTTTTCGCTGGCTATGGGGCCATAAATGTCCACCAACTGATCCGTAAGCTGGGTTACATCAAACGATGAAGGTTTAGGAGCAATACTTTGCATCCTGTTTCGGGCCCAGTGTAGAAGATTGGTAATCATCTCCAAGGTTACCTGTACGCGCACTTTAGCCTTACGGGCATAGTGTTGTGACTCTTCTAGCGACAGGTGGCCTTGTTCCAAGAGGTCCATGATGCCTAGTACACTATTGATAGGACTGCGCAGGTCATGAGAGATGATAGAAAAGACTTTTGTTTTGAAAGTGTCGTAGTTTTCTAATTCCCGATTACGTTCACGCAACTGGTCCTGTTGGGAGAGCTGGGCCTCCAGCGCACTGCGTAGCTCCTCCTGTTGTACTGCATACTGATGCTGTACACCGGCAAACTGATGTTTGAATTGATGGTATCTGCGGTGATACCTGTAGGCTAAGTACCAGCCAGAGATTGTTAAGGCCACCAATAGCCCTAACCCTATGAAAAAATAAGAATTGGTAAGTAGTACTCCAAGCATAGAAGTTGTCCCAATAAC
This sequence comes from Cytophagales bacterium, assembly GCA_003454975.1. GTDB lineage: Bacteria > Bacteroidota > Bacteroidia > Cytophagales > Cyclobacteriaceae > DMST01. The sequence goes on from DMST01000363.1 coordinate 15,040, forward strand.
CACCCGGATCTTCCCTAATGTTAAGTACAGGACTATGTTTCTACCTTAAAATTAGCAAGACCATGTCACTGTTTACGTTGGGCACAGGTTTAGGACTGTAATTAGATGTGCTTTTTGGTATAAATTTCTATTCCAGAGGCTAAATCAGCTCTGTTTCTATTCATTTTGGACCTGATACGGAGTAGGTGAAAGCAGGGTGCTGTGGTGTGAATGGTGCTTTTTTTATATAAAACTGTCCTTTTGGAAGTTTGGTGAAGTTGATGACTTGGGTTAACAAGTGGTGAATAGGACATTTTTAGTGAATAAGAACCATCATTTTGAACTATTGCTAGTTAGGTGGGATTATGACCTGCGTAGTATTTTTTGGTTTATTGAAAGAAAGCCAGACCAGATATTCAGCAATAAATGGGGGTAATGTTATTTGTCTGCTGGCGGGGTACTCTTTTGCAATAGCCAACAGACTTCCCATTTGGACTATATTTCTTTGGTTTGTCTTGGTACACAGGCTACCAACTAAAATTTCATAATTAAGAACTCATAACCCCATCTGCTTAGTATGTACTTTTGCCGCCATGAAGCAATGGGAGAATATCCGGTTCAAAACGGGAGAGGATTATTATAATCGAACACAAACCATCTACTATTTACTGGTCATCATCCCAATGATGGCCTTTGCCTTTTTCTATTTGGAAGCCCGCAAGGTTGAATTTCAACCCTTCTTAGAGAGTTCCCTTCACCGGTTACTGCTGATCGGTTTACCTACAGGAGCACTTTTAGATTTATTGTTGGCTTTTGGGGCGTATTACCGCATACGAAATAGAGCAAAAAAGCAGGAATCACTGCGTCGAAAATTAGAAGTCCTGTATCGGGCCAATATGTGGAAATACGTTGGACTTACTTCCGCTACCATCTTGATTGCGCTGGGGATGTATCTTACCAGACAAGAGGTAATGGGCGCCTGGTTAGGTATACTGCTATTCCTTTGGTCCTGGAATTTGCCTACTCGGCAGCGCTTTGGCCGTGACCTTAGATTGGGTAAGGAGGACCGTAAGAAGATGATATTTAAAGGTGAGATAGACTGACCTATAAAGAAAACCAAGATTACCCGTTTCGCTACCCGCTTCATTTTTTCTACCTTAAATAAAAACCACCTGCATATCTGAAATTCGCTATGCGATTAGTCCTACTTTCTATTATATGTGGACTGCTTTGGGGGCCCTTGTACGGGCAAGTTACCTTCACGGTCACCTCTGTTCCTGAAGACACTCCACTACAGTCTGAATTGTACATCACCGGAAACTTCAACGATTGGCAGGCGGCTTTGCCCGAATATGCCTTGCGTAAAGACCGGGAGGGCAATTGGTCTATCACTCTAAATGATTTACCCGATACGGTTAGGTATAAGTTTACCCGCGGCACGTTTGCTTCAGTAGAAGGCAATGCCTACGGCTTGATGAGGGATGAACGAATGCTGGTAGTGCCGAGTAGGCCCATTGCGGTACCCGTTGCTATCGAGTCTTGGGAAGATACCCCTTCCAAACAGCAATACCGGGTGTATGTGGATCAGGTACCTTCCAATACTCCTGCCGACGATCAGTTATACATTGTGGGCAATTTCAATAATTGGAACCCCGGTGAAACCCGCTACCAGTTTAGGAAACTGAGAGATGGCAGGTATTATATTCAGCTTCCCTTCTTGTTAGATACCTTGCGCTGTAAAATTACCCGAGGTACTTGGGAGACGGTAGAGGCCAATGCTGCGGGAGATCTACGCGGTGATCGGGTCTATTTATTAGTGGATCATCCTACCCGTGAGGTCCACATTTCTGTTGAGGGATGGGAAGATCAAGAGCCCCTCACAGCTATCCACGTTACGGTCACGAACATTCCGGAGAATACCCCGCACGATGCTCGTTTGTATGTAGCGGGCAATTTTAACGGATGGACTTCTGACAACCCCAGACACGAACTGATTAGGCAAGAAAACGGACACTATACAGTACGCCTTTATTCACCTTCTGATACCTTATACTATAAAATTACCCGTGGCAATTTCAGTAGCGTGGAAGGCCGGGCGAACGGTTTGGTACGCGGTAATCGAGTGTATGTGTTGCCCCCTGGGCAGAAAGACCACTACCTGAATATCGAAGTAGAAGCCTGGGAAGATTTAGCCACCAGGTGGTTCAATTTGTACACCCTTATGCTACTATTGCCTGTGGGGTTGGGCGTTTTACTCATACTGGGTTTCATCTTTGGTCGGCCGGAACGGGGTTGGGGAGGTCCTAGCGTAGTGCCTGTGCTGTCCGTGCTTGTCGTTTCCTTGCTTTTCAGAGTGCTCTACTATTATCGGGATATTTTCAATGTTTATCCGTGGATCATCCTTTGGGGAGATATCATCTATTTTGTTTTCCCTCCCTTGGTGTATAGCTATATGTACCGGCTAGTCAATCCCAACAAGACCGGACGTGTATTGCCCCTTTGGGTATGGGTTCCGGGTTTGGTGCACCTGTTATTTATGTTGGGCTGGCACCTCATGCCAAAGGAAGAGTTTTTGGTGAGGATGGTTAATCAAACGGATCATGGACTTTTTGGACTAATCAGTTGGTTGGGCTGCGGTTTTGGGGTTTGGTTGTGGTGGCGGGGCATAGGGCTCATGCGAGATTACCGCGTACTTATGGCCAATAAACTAGCCCGACCCGTAGCTGGTCAATACCTGCCGGCTCTATTGGCCGTAATGGGCGGTGTATACGCTATTTGGATTGCTGTCAACCTGCTTGGGGTAATAGAATACAGCTTGGGCGTACCACTGGCCCAGTGGATTGAGTTGGGTACTAATGCCGCTTGGTGGCTAGTATCGGCACCTATCTATGTGATAGGCTACCATGCCTTGCATGCCCCCCAGATACCAGATGCATCTCCTGCTCCTGAACCTGAGCGTGAAGTTAGACCGGTAGGGGAGGACCTTAAGCAGGCAGCCGCACAGCTACGTACGGTGATGGATGGACACAAGCTCTATCTTAACCCAGGGCTGTCTTTGAGTCAGCTTGCAGAGAAGGCCGATCTCTCAGAAGGACTGCTCTCGCGTGTGATCAACGATGAGATAGGTCAAAACTTCTACGACTTTGTGAATGACTACCGGGTAAGGGCATTCATCCAGAGGGTGCAGGAGGGAGAAGATCAACACCTCACCTTTCTTGCCTTAGCGCTTACGGTTGGCTTTAGTTCCAAGAGTACGTTCAACCGAGCCTTTAAAAAGCTAACCGAAGTGACTCCCCGGGAGTTTTTCCGATTGTCTGTTGACGAGCAGGTGAGGAGGTTAGGAGAGAGGACCATAGCTAATCCATGAAGCAAAGCTTAGTGTATTCTTGTGAGGGTACCATTTGGCAGGTCTTGCCGGTACCCCATGGCGATGATTGGCTAATAGAAGAAAGGCTGCCGGATGGTGGGGTGGCCTATTGTAGACTCAACAAGACAGGGGTGCCGGTCTGGAAGGCTCAACCCTGGCCGGAAAAGTGGTGGACACAGCTGGCAATGGTGACTAATTCTAGTGTGCTCATAAGAGAGTATGCAGACGAGCAAACCCCTGAGCATCAGCACTTACACGCGATAAACTTAGCGGATGGAATACCTCAGTGGGACGTGGATAACTTTTCCCTCATTGCCACGCGAGATACCATCGGTTACGGTTACCTTAGTAATGGAAAAGGTCAGATTTGGGGTGAAATATCTTTAGATTCTGGTCAGTTTTTAGAGACAGAATCCCAGCCTACTTCCGTTCCGGAAAATAACCCGGTCATCCGTCCGTTCCTTTATCAGGAAGAAGATGCTGGATTTACTACCATTCGGGAGTTTATCCTACATAATAACGGTTCCCAGCCTGTATGGGGAGCGGAGTATCTGGAAACAGAATATGGTGTAGGGCTTTCCTGGTATGCAGCGGAAGCCTCCCGAAAAGTAACGAACCACTTTTGGTGGATGAATGTGCAAGGGCAAAAGGTCCTCGAGGTGGAATTAGGCACGGGATTGGCAGGTATAGGGAGAGACACCTTTTGGGTATTCAGTAACAAACTTTTTTATATCAAAGACAAAAAGGAATTAGTAGGATATGCGCTTTAGAGGAACAGTGATGCTGATGGTTTGCGGCTTGCTAGGTTTGGGCCGTGCAGAAGCCGCTGAATGGTTGAAGGATTCCATCCGGGTGGAAGTACAAGACGGGAAGCGGTATGTGATTCATAAAGTAGAATCGGGTGAGACTGTCTATCGGTTAGCTCTCCGGTATGGTGTTTCTCAGGGAGATTTGATGAAAGCCAATCCGATTCTTGCACAAGGCTTGAAAGTCAATCAGATTATTCAGGTTCCCTTGGGAGGTACAGCAACAAGTGCTTCTCCGGCAAGTTCATCCAATGCAACGGTGCATGTGGTAGCGCCTGGTGAGGGTCTTTTCAGAATTGCCCAGAAATATGATGTAAGTCAAGCGGATATCAGGGACTGGAATAACCTTACTTCGGACAATTTGGCTATTGGCCAGGAATTGCTCATCAAAGGAGTTGCACGTTCGTCCACGTCATCTACGAATGTTCCTTCTACTACCCAGAACCATAACTCCGAAGTGGATAATTCTGCGACCACGCACGTGGTGGTATCCGGTGAAACGTTGTACTCAATTTCACAGAAGTATGGAGTGACCGCCGCAGACCTTCGTATTTGGAATAATCTTCCCAATTCTAATATTGGAGCCGGTCAGACATTAGCTGTGAAAGCTCCCGCTGAAGAAGATAACCAAAGTATACC
>DMST01000363.1:19860-77611 GCA_003454975.1 Cytophagales bacterium
CTCACACCAACACCGCCTGCCAGTACCGAGACTCAAGTGGCTGATAATTCAGGTCAAGAGAATAATGCCTCAGAAGAGTCGAGCCCTTCCAATACAACACCTGCTACTCCCCAGCCGGATGCAGCGAATTCTATGCCTTCTACAGGCATGCCCACCCGAGTTGCCGAGAGTGTAAGGGACTTAAGCAGTACAGAAGACGAGGCGAATAGTACAGGATATCGTAAAATGTACGAGAAGGGACTTTGTGAGGTGATTGACGGATCAAGCGAAACCAAAAAGTACTTGGCTATGCACGCCACTGCGCCCATAGGTACTATCATGGAAGTCCGTAATGAGATGAACGATCTTAAGGTATTTGTAAGGGTAGTAGCTCGCTTGCCACAGACTACCGACAACGAACGCTTGCTTCTGAAGATATCGAATGCAGCCTACGAACGTTTAGGCGCGGCAGATAAGCGCTTTCCCATTGAGATCTCGTACATTCCCTGATCGTTATAGATGGTCGATCTGACTAATGGAGCGGAGAAAAGCCTTCAAATGCCTTCGGGCGAACTGAAGGCTTTTTTTGATGAGAAGGTGCTTGCGTACAACCAACCCGGTTTCATTCCCTCAGATCCTATTTCCATTCCCCATCGCTTTTCTCGGATACAGGACATTGAGATATCTGGGTTCATTGCCGCTACCTTGGCTTGGGGGCAAAGGGTCACCATTATCAACAAGTGTAATGAACTGTTGGAACGAATGGACCGCGCACCGTATGATTTTGTGTTAAACCACACCGAGGCCGACCTTAAGCGTTTGGTGGACTTCAAGCACCGTACCTTCAATACTACAGATACCCTTTATTTCATGGAGTTTTTTCGGTGGTTTTACCAACAGTACGACAGCCTGGAAGATGGTTTTTTGGTAGGAACATCTCGTGAGGCTCCTGAAATGGAAAAAGGAATCGCGGGCTTCAACCGCATGTTTTTTAGCTTGCCCGAAGCGCCAGATCGAACTAAGAAGCATGTAGCGACTCCTGAGCGTAAATCCGCTTGCAAGCGGATTAATATGTTTCTCCGCTGGATGGTTCGGCAGGATACAACTGGAGTTGATTTTGGCCTTTGGAAGGTCATCCAGCCCCGCCATTTGGTTTGCCCTTGTGATATTCATGTGGGGCGGGTAGCTCGCCGGTTTGGGCTCATTACCCGCCAGCAGAACGATTGGCGTACTGCTATGGAACTTACTGAAAACCTGCGCCTTCTGGATTCTGATGACCCCGTAAAGTATGATTTTGCACTATTTGGCCTTGGAGTGTTTGAGAAACTCCAGTAGGCCTTAGGCCTTTTGTACCTGGGCTAGCCAAGTGTGTTGGTCTTCGTTACTAGAGATCCCAAAGCCATCTACTAATACCCCCTTCAACCCTACTTTGGGCGAAGATATTGCATAAAGTACCGCTGCATCATCCGGGTTGCTGTCTCCCTCAAAGCGGAATACCCTATCGATTACCAGATCTTCCGGTCCAAACGCTTCTCCATTATGGCTACAATGCAGTAGGTTTTCCCGCAGATTGAAGTCATATAAATAGCCTTCTTTGCGTAGGAGATTTAGAGTTTCAGAGAGCGTAGTTTCGGGGTATTCCATGGCACAGTCTTTTCTTAAAAGTACTACTCTTAGGTAGTTCACGTCTTAGTAAGATTGTGCTTCTGTTGGGTAGTTGCGAGAGAGTGAATTGAAACCTTCTTTATGTAGGGTAAATAGAAAAGGCCACCCAGAATGAGTGGCCTTTGAAATGATGGGGGAGCGATTATTCCTCTTCCTTCGATGTATTTCGCTCAGTGCGAGCCCCTCTTTCTTTCTTCTCTTCTATCTGATCTCCATGCTCTAACCGCCGGCTTACTGCCAAATATGGCCCGGAAACCACGCGTTGCCCGCTTTCTATGCCAGTAAGAATCTCGATATTATCAAAGTCCTTGACCCCAGTACTCACCTCTACCAGCTTCACCGTATTGTCTTCGTTCACCAGGAACACACACTCAATTTCATCTTCGTCTTCCTCGTCAGTGAAACTATCGTTATCTGATGATGAGGCCTCTTCGGTTGAGGGTGACTTCTTGGCATCTTCCACCTCACTCTCTGGTCGAGTGGTGACAGAAGCCAACGGTACCGAAAGAATGCCCTGCTTGATTTTGGTTTGTATATCAACACTTGCAGTCATGCCTGGCCGGAAGGGGGATTGTCCAGGATTTTCTTCTAGTAAGTCAGCATAAGAAGAATTAAGTACCCTGATTTTCACTTCAAATTCGGTAACAGCATCCGCGGATACGCGAGTGTTGGCAGTGTTGGCAATAGCGGTTACAATGCCTTTAAACTGTTTGTCCATGGGGAGATATGCATCTACATCCACAATAGCCGTATCTCCTAAATGAACTCGAATAATATCGTTTTCATTTACGTTTACTCGCACCTCCATGGCCATTAGATTGGCTATGCGCATCATATCCGTACCTGCCATTTGAGAAGTACCTACCACTCGCTCTCCCTGTTCTACATCCAGTTTACTCACCGTGCCAGAGGCTGGGGCATAGATAGACGTACGGTTTAAGTTTTCCCTAGCATCGGATAGGGAGGCCTCTGCGTTCTCCACATTAAAGTCGGCGGCTTTGGCATTCTGTTCAGCGGCATTCAGATCTTGCTCAGCTACTTTAAAATTGGCCTGAGCAGTTTCCCAGTCAGCATCAGAGATTACCTTCTCTTCATGCAGCTTCTCCTGCCGGTTGTAGTCCAGCTTCTGGCGTTCGAAGTTGGCCTGCGTCCGCGCCAAGCTAGCACGTGAACTAGCAGCATTGGCTTTGGCTTGGTTTAGCAGTGCTTCGGCCTGTTTTACTCGCTGCACAAAGATTTCCGGGTTTATCCGTACTAGTAGATCACCTTCCGAAACAGAATCACCTTCCTCTATCGTCAGTTCAATTATTTCACCTGATACTTCCGGCGAAATGGCGATTTCTACCTCTGGTTGCACCGTGCCTGAGGCGGTCACCGTCTCTATGATGGTTTCTGAAGTAGCCTCGGTAATTTCTACCTGAATGAGTTCAGGCTTACCAATTACTCCGGCGTTTTTCAAGCCGACTGCTACCACCAATACGACTACGATGGCAATGAGTAGTATCCAAATGGTGCGATTTCCTGATTTCTTTTTTGCCATATCAGTCGAAAGTCAAAGGTTTGTTTTGGTAAAATTCTAGCACTTTAATCTTGAATATGTAATCGTACTTGGCCCGGATTAAGTCCGATTCAGCAGTGGCCAAATTATTTTTCCCTTGTGTAAACTCCACAGCGTTGGCCGCGCCCAAGTTATAGCGTTGCTCTATGTTAGCAAACAATTCTCGTTGGGCGCTTACTGAATTTTGATTGGCTTGATATGTTTTTTGAGCTGCTACCACATTTTGGTACGCCTGCTCTATATTTTGGCGTAGCGTGTTTCGTGTATTGATAGCGTTTACTTCTGCCCGTTCCAAGGCTATTTTGGACCGATCAATCTGGGTCTGCACTCGGTAGTTGTTGAAAATGGGGATGGAAAGCGTAACTCCGACGTTGTTAGTAGAGTTATAATCCCACTGGCCAAAGTAGCTTATTGGCTCCAGTCCCGCAGGTAAGTTGCGCGGGGTCACTACCAGTTCATTGGTGCCATCTACGAAACCTATTGGCACTACCGTTAGCACAGTTTCTTCCGTTGGTACTGAATCTAGCAGGCTGGAATAGTTTGTTCGCCAAGAGATGCCTGCCGACAGACTAGGGTAACGCCCACCTTTGGCAATTTCCACTCCATATCCCGCGCTTTCCACCTGTGCATCCACTGCCTTGATGGAAGGTTGGTATTTTACGGCATCTTCATAAATGGCCTGAGCACCTTGGTCAATCAGATAAGACCCGGGTGCCTCTAGCTCTGGAGAAACGATGTCAAAAGGGTCATTGGGGTTTACCATCAACAATTGGCGTAGTTGTAGCAAGGAAAGTGCTACCGCATTTTCAAAGTTTACTACCTGAAGCTCGTCCGTAGCCACCTGCTGTTGGGCCTGCAGCTCATTGGCCACCGGAAAAACGCCTAGTTCTACTTGTTTCTTCGTTTGAGCTAGCTGTGCCTCAGAGGTTTCAAGCCTCGCTTGAGCAGCCTCCAGCTGTTCACGATTGAATAGAACCTGGGTGAAAAAATTGATGATATCCAGTGAGACCTGGTTTTTAGTGTCTTCTAGAGAATATTCGCTAGCCTGACGGTCAATTTTACTCTGAGCGATGGTGTTATTAATTGAGAAACCACTGAACAAAGTAACATTGGCACTCGCAGAAATGCTCTGAGAAACCAGACTATTGAATGTGAATTCGTTAGTTGTGGGGTCAATGGTACGTCCCAGGTTGGTGCCAACACTAGAATTGGCATTCACCGAAGGAAGCCGCTGCATTTGGGCGTTCTTGACGGTTATTTCTGAGCCCTGCACGTCTAGCTGCCCCTGGCGAATACGGATACTGTTGAGTAACCCATGCTCAAGGCATCGTTCCAGTGTCCATGGCGCATTGTTATTTTGGGCCATACCCACGTAGGAGGCCAGGCCGAGAATCAGACTGACGACAGAAAATTTCCAAAAGGTTTTCATCACAAATCGATATCTGGAATGTAAATAATCTCTTTAACCCAGGATAGGCTTTTCAGATAAGCCAGGGTGATAGGCTTGAGCCCCGAATCCATTTCTAAAAACTGGCAAGCCAAATCATGCTTCCCTTTTCTGGAAACAGACATGGTAGCAATGTTACACTCTTCCTGAGATAATACGCTGGCAATGAAGGCGATGGAACCTACCCGGTCCTCAGCGGTAATGATCAAGGTGTGGGCCGTGGCTGTAAATCCGGCACTGAATCCATTTACCTCCGTTATTTTTATAACCCCACCTCCACGACTTTCGCCCACTACGGATACCTCTCTATCTTGGTGGAATAGTCGCAATTTGATGGTGTTGGGGTGCAGGGTATTAGCATTGCCCACAGACTTGAAGGTATATTGCAGTCCTGCTTCTTTGGCATGGTCAAAAGAGTCGCGGATTCTCAGGTCATCTGTTTTATAATCCAGTAAACCTGCCACAATTGCCTTGTCGCTTCCGTGTCCCTCATACGTACGGGCGAAAGAATTGTAAAAGGTAATTTCGGCTCGTTCGGGTTGGGCACTCAAAATTCGGATGGCAGTGCGGGCAATACGTACTACGCCGGCCGTGTGTGAACTAGAGGGACCAATCATGACCGGGCCTATCATGTCGAAGACGCTGCTTCGTTCAGCCATGTAAAAAGTGTTTATTATTGCCAAAAGTACCTGCATAGGCATACGTACCGAACTCCAAAGTGTTGGAAGGTAATTTTTGGGTATGAAAATTTACTTTAACCATTTACTGCTGCCAAGCGAAGAACTCTCGTTCGATTTGGACAACCGTGCCTTTCGGTATGGGGACGGTTTGTTTGAGACTATGGTAGTGAAATATGGGTGGTTGCGAATGTGGAAATACCACTGGGAGCGACTCAATCATGGTATGGCAGCCCTACGTATGCAAGGGGTGGAACCTTGGAGTAAAAACACCCTGGAGTTGGAGGTTCTTCATCTGGTGGAAGAGATGGGACTTGAGCAAGCGCGTATCCGGTTGCACGTATGGCGTGAGGGAGGTGGGCTATATACCCCCCCCGGTCGGGAAACAGCATATCTTATTCGGGCGGATCCTTGGGCTCCACCGGCTTCTCTCAAAAAAGAGGTCGGGTTGGCCACCTCCGTCAAAGTAATGCCTTCCCTCTGGAGCCGTTTTAAAACACACAATGCACTCACTTATGTGTTGGCCGGCATGGAACGCCAAGAGCGTAGGTTGGATGACCTTATTCTGTTAGACCACTTGGGCAACGTGGCGGAGTCTACTTACAGTAATGTGTTTTGGCAAAAAGATAATTGCTGGTACACTCCAGACCTGGCGAGTGGTTGCCTTCACGGGGTTATGCGTAGGCACATCATAGCTGAGTTGTACCGTTCTGGGCCCGAAAGACTTCAGGTAGGCCTCTTCCCGCTGCCACACCTTATGCAAGCCGATATGTTGATCTTGACCAATGCTAGTGGCATCACATTCGTAGAGCGGTTGAATGGGAGACCGTTGCCCTTGATTTCTTCCGTAGAGGTATCAGGTTGGCTACAGAATCTTCAGTCCGTTTAAACGGCTACCTCGGCTTTTATTGAGGGATGAGGGTCATATCCTTCTAGGGTGAAGTCTTCGAATCGAAAGTCAAAGAGGTCAGTTACCTCAGGGTTTAGTATCATGGTGGGCAAGGGACGTGGCTCCCTTGCAAGTTGCATATTAGCCTGTTCCAGGTGGTTTTGGTACAGATGAGCGTCTCCTAGAGTATGAACAAAGTCGCCGGGTTGGAGCCCCACTACTTGAGCTACCATCAAAGTGAGCAAGGCGTAGGAAGCAATGTTAAAGGGAACGCCCAGAAAAACGTCTGCCGATCGTTGATACAACTGGCAGCTTAACTTGCCATCGGCTACGTAAAACTGAAACAGCGTATGACAAGGGGGGAGGCCTGATTTTGCCATTACTGGGATGTCCTTAGGATTCCAGGCTGAAATGATATGCCGCCGTGAATCAGGATTATTCTTCAGGCTATTTATCACTTCTTTCATCTGATCTATTCCCTCAAAATCACGCCATTGGCGTCCATAAACAGGGCCTAATTCGCCCCACCGTTTGGCAAAATCGTCGTCCGTTTTTATAGTCTCCACAAACTCTGCCATTCTGGATTTCCAAGCTTCAGAATACTTAGGGTAGGCATCTTCCAAGCCGCTTTGTTTCAGATAACTTTGGTAAGGCCATTCGTTCCAAATGTTCACCTTGTTTTTAACCAAGTACTGGATGTTGGTGTCGCCCTGTAAGAACCAAATGAGCTCATGAATGATAGAGCGGAGGTGCACCTTTTTGGTAGTTACTAACGGGAAACCTTCTTGCAAAGGAAATCGCATTTGATAACCAAAGACGCTATGGGTGCCCACTCCGGTCCTATCCTCCTTTTTCGTTCCGTTATCCAGAATGTGCTGCATTAGCGTCAGGTACTGTTTCATATGCTATGATTGGCAGAGTTATTCTCCAAAAATGCTAAACTCTTACTTAATTTGCCGAGATATATGCAATCAATTACCCACAGTCCATTGGTGAAAAATGGGCAACTCTTTCTCCATGCATCGTAGGTCTGCGTTTATTACCCTAGGATTGGTTTTTGCCTTTGCCGCGGGGTGTGTTTACTACACTACACAACTGAATTTGGATTACAATTTCCAGGCATTCTTCCCCTTAGGCGATCCTGATTTAGAATATTATGATCAATTCACCGAGTGGTTTGAAAATGATAACGACTACCTGTTGATCGGTATTAGGAATGAGGCAGGTGTATTCCAATCCGATTTTCTTGCGAGAGCGGATAGTTTTAGCTCCTTTTTGGCTACCCTGCCAGAAGTGGTTTCTGTGAATAGCCCCACCCAGGCCCGCCAACTAGTAATTGGCCCACTAGGGCCGGTACAAGTACCCTACCTCCATTGGGACGATCCCGCCCGGTTGCCTGCAGATAGCCAGCGTGTATTTCAGACCGAGGTGCTCCTGGGTAATTCTTTTTCTGAAGATGGGAAAGCCATTGCTATATTCCTGAACCACACCCAGTTTTTATCGAATGAAAAAGGTGAGGTCCTAGTCGACCAAATTGAAGCATCATTGCCTGGGTTTGGTTTTGATGAGGTGCATATCGCAGGTAAAGCCAAGGCTCAAGCGGAATACATTTACCTAATGCAAGGTGAGTTGGTGGGCTTCCTGCTTGCTTCCTTTTGCTTGGTAGTCGTTTTCCTTGCCATTACCTATCGTTCCTGGTTTGGAGTGTCTATCCCCATGCTGGTTGTAGGATTAGGTGTGTTGGGCATTATGGGGATTATGGGAGCACTCGGTAAGGATCTTGACCTAATGATGGTCATGCTGCCTACTATCATGTTTGTGGTGGGTATGTCTGACGTTGTGCATATACTCACTAAGTACATAGAAGAACTACGTCTAGGGATGGCCAAGGAAGAAGCCTTGAGGACTACCTTGAAGGAAGTAGGGCTAGCAACGTTTCTCACCTCGCTTACCACCGCGCTTGGCTTTTTTACCCTATATCTCTCCAATATTATTCCCATCCGAGATTTTGGCTTGTATACCGCTATTGGCGTATTCACAGCTTTTGTGATGGCCTTTACCGTGCTACCCTCCTTTCTCATTCTTATGAAGCAACCGGTGGTGGTTACTCGAACACAAAACATGAGAGTTTGGAATCGGGTATTACGCGGTCTGTTTCGAGGAGTGCTCAAATACCGTTTCCAAATCATAACCGCCTATGGGGTGCTGTTTCTTCTAAGCCTTTGTGGGGTGAGTAAGGTGGAGATTGATAGTCTGCTTCTAGAGGATATTTCAAAGAATAATCCCCTCAAGGCAGATTTTGATTTTTTCGATAAAACCTTTGGAGGTACCCGACCATTCGAAATGTCAGTGGCGGTGACTGATTCTACCGGAAGCCTATTCGAACTGGAAAACTTACAGGATTTAGACCAATTGCATGTCTATCTGCAGACTGAGTATGGTGCGGATAATCTGATGAGTCCTTTGGTTTGGGTTAAATCGATTATGCAAGCTCTAAACGGTGGAAATGTTGCAGACTACAGAATTCCAGCGAATGAAAATGAGCTTTCCCAAGTCAATCGGTACCTCACCAGATTGTTACGTAGAGAGGGAGCTAGTTCTCTTTTGGCTATGGAGGGGCAGATGGGCCGTATTACCGGGAAGATGCCCGATATTGGTAGTAAACTTAGTTTAGAGGCAAAAGAGAGAATGGATGTATGGATGGAGGGTGCACTTACGGGCAATCTTCAAGCTCGCCTCACAGGCACTTCATTATTGATTGACAAAAACAACGAATACCTGGCCAATAATATGTTCGAAGGACTGGCCATTGCTTTTGCTATCATTAGCCTCATTGCGGGAGCCATGTTTAAGTCCATGCGAATGATCCTAATCACTTTGGTCTCCAATATTATCCCCTTGCTCATGGTAGCTGCCATTATGGGGTTTACAGGAATTTCCTTGAAACTTTCCACTTCAATAATTTTCACCATTGCCTTTGGCATTGCAGTAGATGATACCATCCATTTTATGAGTAAGCTCCGGATTGAAGTGGGGAGGGAAAAGAGTTTGCTGTACGCTCTTAAAAGAACCTTCCTCCATACTGGAAAAGCCATAATTATCACCTCGGCTATTTTAGGAGTGGGCTTTCTTATATTACTCTTTAGTTCGTTTGGAGGTACCTTCTACATAGGTTTATTGGTGGGGCTCACCTTGCTTTTTGCGCTTGTAATAGAACTCACTTTGCTTCCCGTACTCATTTTGTGGTTTTTTAAACGTAGAGAACGAATAATTCCTAAGAGGAAACAGCTTGCCTAAAGGGCTTCTCTTCGTTTGTGTAACACAACCATTAATAACAACTAGTTGACATCTACAGGAATTCTCACGTATACTGGTAGAGATAAGCATTGGTGTTTAGATGACTTGGATCAAAGGTTTTATTGGAGTAGTTGCTGTATTGGTGGCTTTAGTAGGATGTGGGCTGAAGGCTGGCCAATATGAAAAAGCGGTTAACACATCCGTCTCAGAGAAAATGAGTGGGGTGAGTTTGGTGGCTCCTCCTCGCCCCATGTCTATAGATGATATGCGCTCCATCAATCGAGTCAATGCTGGGTGGGTATCCGTAATCCCTTTTGGGTTTTCCAGGGCAGGTCAAGGGAACCTGAGCTACAATACGTCTGGACAATGGTGGGGAGAGCGGAAAGAAGGAGCCCAAAAACAGATTGAGTTTGCTCATAGCTTAGGCAAGAAGGTATTGCTAAAGCCTCATGTATGGGTAATGGGCCAAGGTTGGCCAGGTGATTACATTCTTGATAAAGAGACGGAGTGGCAAAAATGGGAACGAGATTATAAGGCCTTTATCCTTGACTATGCAGCCTTGGCTGAATCCACAGGGGTAGAGATGCTTTGCGTTGGCACTGAATTCCGTCAGGTGGTGAAAATACGGCCACAATTTTGGGAACAACTAGTGCCAGAAATTAGGGAGGTTTATTCTGGTTTGCTGACCTATGCAGCCAATTGGGATAACTACGAGAATGTAACTTTCTGGGGACAACTAGATTACATTGGAATAGACGCGTATTTCCCAATCACCCAAGACTTAAGTAATCCCAATGCTGATGAATTAGATGAAGGTTGGGAATCCATAATCAATAACCTGAAGGAATATAGTCAACGGCAAGGAAGGCCGATATTATTTACTGAATACGGTTTTCGGTCTATAGATTTTTGTGCTGCTGGGCATTACAATGTGCCTGAAACACAAATCCGTCCCAATCAACAAGCCCAGGCAGATGCTTACGCATCCTTCTTCAGGACTATTTGGCAAGAAAGCTGGTTTGCTGGTGGCTTTTTATGGAAATGGTTTACTGATGGTGATTCGCACGGCAGGAGAGACACAGGATTTACTCCTCAAGAAAAAATGGCTGAAGAGGTAATTGCAAAGCATTATAAATAAAAAAAACCCACCAAAATGATGGGCTTTTCTTAGCGTATCCAATTTGTAAAATATATTCTCTTCAATCTATTCCCATTGTCCGGGAGTAGTGCTTGCCAGTGCGGTTGGTCCATCTTCGTCACCACCGCCTCCTTCTTTACTCTTACCTCCACGACGTGTCGAACCTATTAGGCTTCCACCAGTATTAGGATCAATAATAGGATCTCCTTCGTCGCAACTGTCATCACCATTTCCTCCCAAAATAGCTCGCGTATTCAGGAGCTCGTGAGAGAGGAATTTCTCAATTGTTTTAATGTTCTTTTTCATAGCGTGCCGTATTAAACTCTTTAGTGATTTACTCGTTTTCCTTCTCTTTTGTTCTGTTAATATAGGCATTGGGGTCTGAATCAATCTTTATTATACAATGGTGTGTTGTACTGATGTAGGGTGGTTTGGTCATAATCTCCAATTTTGATTTAATTTCTGTGTAAATATTACATTGTATTGCATTGTAAGTCTAGTGCAAATTTAAGGTTTTGTCCTGAATTATTAGAGTTTCAAAGAATAATTTACACTGTCTATCGAAAATTGAATGTTACGAATGGGTTAATTCTTACGGAATAAGAAATTCGGGAATTGAATACCATAATTATCATGGGTCTACTGGATGATCGGATAATAATGTCTACCATAGAACGGTGTTGTGTTTGAGATTTTAGTAAGTTATTTCCAGACAGTACCTTGTCTGTTTTTAATAATTCCGTAAAGAAGGAAGGTTAATGAGTAGTGGTACTAAAGAATTTAAATTTTCCCAGATCGGTTTTTGAGAATTCGTTACTTTGCGGGGGTTTTGTAACCAGATGATTTATGTTGAAATCGCAAATTGTAGGAATAGGACATTATGTTCCTGAGCAAATTGTAACCAACGCAGACCTGGAAAAGGTCATGGATACCAGCAATGATTGGATTGTGGAACGTACTGGCATTCATGAAAGACGTTTTTTTAACCCAGAAACTGATACAGTTGCCAATATGTCTGCTAAGGCGGCTAGGATGGCTTTGGAGCGAGCCAATGTTGCAGCTGAAGAAATTGATCTGATTGTGTTTGCTACCATAACTCCAGACTATTTCTTTCCGGGTTCTGGGGTTTTATTACAACGTGAATTAGGCTTAGATAAAAAGACCATACCTGCACTAGATATCCGCAATGCCTGTTCTGGGTTTATTTATGGTTTATCCGTAGGTGATCAGTACATCAGAACAGGGACTTACAAAACGGTACTCGTGGTAGGGGCGGAAATTCAATCTTCAACCATGGAGATGAATACAAGAGGTAGGAATGTATCGGTGATTTTTGGCGATGGTGCCGGAGCTGCTCTACTCCGTCCCTCAGAAACTGATAGCAAAGGATTACTGTCTACCCATTTGCATGCGGAAGGATCTTTTGCGGAGGAGTTATATGTACGAGATCCTGGAAGTAGCCGGAAAGAACGCCTTTCTCCTGAGATTATCGAATCTACCAGCGTTCGGGCTCATATGAATGGCAACTTGGTGTTCAAACATGCTGTAGTTCGGTTTCAGGAGGTGATTCATGAAGCGCTAGAACATAACCAATTGAACAAAGACGATATTGATTTGCTTATTCCTCATCAGGCCAACCTGAGGATTAGTAAGTTTTTACAATCCCAGTTGGGTTTCTCAGATGATCGGGTGTATAACAACATCATGCGGTATGGCAATACCACGGCAGCCTCCATTCCCATTGCCATGAGTGAGGCGTGGGCAGAAGGTAAAATTAGTGAGGGTACCCTATTATGTCTGGCTGCCTTTGGTAGTGGATTTACCTGGGCCTCTGCTCTTATCCAATTCTAATAATTTCATAGCCCCGCAAAGGGGCTTTTTTATGGAATTTTCTCTTACTCCTGAGGAGGCCTCCTGCCTTTCTGATGATCTGTTTTTGATAACCAAACGAAGGGTCGTTGAAAAAAATGTAGCCCTCTTATTCCAGCTCCAAGAACCCATTCAGGATTGGGGTAGTACTTTGACTGGTGAATTTCACCGTTTGTTCCTTGGGTCTCGAGAAGGGAAAGTTTCAACCGGGGAGAATTACCAAGGATTACCGTACCAGATATTTGATTATCCTCGGATTTTTGATCCTGAAAATACCTTTGCTCTCCGAACCATGATCTGGTGGGGAAGAGGTGTTTCGACCGTTTTGCATCTGGCAGGCGATGTTTGGGAGGCTACCAAGGAGCAAGTGCTTCAACAACTGTTAACGTTTCCAAATGATTACGTTGTTGTAGGGGACGATCCTTGGCAACATCATTTTGGTCCAGATAATTTCGTTCAGATCAGCGCACTAAGTGGCAGTGAATTAGCCGTTTTGGCAGATAAGAAGTTCTTCAAGATAGGACAAAGATGGCCCTTGGAAGAGAGAGGGTTTCTGCTGAAACGAGTGAATGAAACGGTTTCTCGATGGAGTACCTTCCTTAGGTGAAGTTAAATTTTCACTCCGATCACTAGAATATCATCTACTTGTTCTCCGCCTCCCTTCCATTCCCGGAAACGTTTTTCTATTAAAGCTTCCTGTTCTGCAATGGGGAGGGGAAATACCTCGCGGATCATATTCTTAAATCGGCTAATCATAAACTTTCGTCCCGATTCCTCTTGAAACTGGTCATAATACCCGTCAGAAAATAAATAGAAAGCCTGTACTGAATTTAGGGAAAGGGAGTGGTTGGTAAAGGGGATGGTTTTTTCATCTGGCCATCCTCCAATCGAAAATTTGTCTCCTTTAATTACATGTAATTGTTGGTCCCTGAAGAAGAATAATGGTCTTTTTGCTCCGGCAAAAGAAAGCATATTGGTTTCTTTGTCAATTACACACAGTGCAGCATCCATACCGTCGTGCGCTAAATTATTACCACCAGTTTGTTGTAATGTGACCCTGGTCAGTCGATTGAGCTCATCCAGTATTTTGTCAGGTTCAATGATATTGTGCTCATTCACAATCTGATTAAGTAAGGAATTGCCTAATACAGACATAAATGCTCCCGGCACGCCATGACCAGTACAATCCACGGCTGCAATTATTTTTCGGCTACCTCTTTGGCTAAACCAATAGAAATCTCCGCTTACAACGTCTTTCGGTTGGTAGAAAATGAAGGATTCGGGGAATAAGGTTTGGCGTAGTTCTTTACGGGGTAACAACGCTTCCTGGATCCTACGTGCATACTGCACTGAATCATTCATATTTTGAAAGTACAATTCCAGTTCCCTTTTCTGAACCTCTAGTTCTTGTAGTACTTTGGCTTTAGAATAGGCAGAGAGGGCATGATCTCGGAACCTCTTCAGCCGGGCACTGTCGCTTTTGTCGAAAGCCCGTAAATTGGTGGTGTTAAATAGAAAAAGGAATCCTTCTGGGAAGGCTCCTAATTTGATTGTCATTACGAGTGAAGAACGTACATTCTTCAGTGTGAGCTTGCCAATTACGTCCCGGAATGACTTCACAATATACACCCCTTCTTCCAGCTCCTGATAGTCATCCCCAAAGGTGCCAAAAGCTTCTTGAGGCGTAAGTCGTACTTGGCTGAACTCCTCGATATTTAGCCCCCGGGTTGCTGAGAACTCATACTTATGGTTCTGATCATTGAAGGTTAAAAAGGAGGCGCGCTCTGCTTGGGGGAATAGCTTCATAGCCTCAGTGAGCAGAGCGTCCAATACACGGTCCATCTCCAATTCCTGGTTGATGGTTTGGACTATAGAATTGATAGTTTCCAACTCTTCCGCTTGTTGCCGAATAGCTTCACTCTGCTGTTGGATATTGTAGGTGCGCTCCTCTACCATTTCACTGAGTAACTGGTTTCGTGAATTGAGCGTGGTAAGGCGCACATAATACCCGATAAATCCAAAGACACCGACACCAATGAGAAGGAGTAAGTAGAAATAGGGTGTTTGTACAAACCGCGCGGATTTGGACATTTTAATACTGGCACCCTGAGTATTCCAAATCCCATCATTATTGGCGGCAATAACTTGGAAGTTGTATTTGCCGGGCGGTAAGTTAGTGTAGGTAGCTACTCGGCCTAAGCCAGCCTCTTGCCAATTGTCGTCATAACCATCTAGTCGATAGCGGAATTGTACGTTTTTAGGTGCAAAATAGGTGAGAGCGGTATATTGTATTTCAATCCTGTTCTTCCCTCGGGGGATTTTTATCGAGGTACTGTTCTCCTCCTTTATCTCCTGGTTTATCCTGATGGACTCTATTCGTACGGGAGGTGGTAGGGTATTTAATGGAATGTTTTGAGGATCAATTACGGTAACTCCTAGTTGGGTTGGAACCCATAATTTCCCTTCCTCAGAAATCCCCATGTTTGATGCACCCGTGATCTCTCGACTTCGCATGCCGTCAGCATCATTAAATAGTTTGCTGTTAGAGATCCTGTCCAGTTCATTCCTAGCTACTCGTTGGAGCTCAGTCTGTTCGATTCTTATTACCCCACGGTCAGTATTCAGCCAGTAGGCATCCATTTGATCCAACAACAATTGGAAAACAGAGTTGCCAGCTAAACCCTGGTCAATTCCAATAGACTTGATTTTGTCCTCATACAATACACTCAACCCACCCGTGGTGCCAATCCAGGTGAATCCATCAGGATCTGCCGTGATCCGAAAAATTACATCGGCCGCTAATCCATCAGCTTTTGTGATATTCGATATTTTCCCGTCTTTAATGACATAAATTCCTCCGCCATTGGTACCTACCCATATACCTCCGTCTTCGGATTCGTAGAGGGACATTATAAATTCATTGGTAATCCCATTATCCTTATTATAAGTGCGGATGGTGCCATCAAGCTCTATGCGGCTCAGGCCCGTTCGGGTTCCAATCCAAAGCCTACCTTGAGTGTCTTCCAGTATATTCCTTGCGCTTGAGTTAGCTAGCCCTTCTGCTTCTGAAATACGCTGTATTACTCGACCGTTTTCATATTGGACTAGTCCATTATGGGTGCAAATCCAGAGTCTGTTTTGGGTGTCACGTAGAATATCCCTGACTCGATTTTCTTCAGGAGTGGATCCTAATGAAATTTGTACAATGGTGTTATCCTTAAATAAGGCTAGTCCGTTGTCGGTTCCCACCCATATTTGGTCTCCGTCTGGGTAGGTTACGTTGATTACATCGTCTGGGAGGGCTTCCGGTTTTCCAAAATTGGAGAATTTCCCATCTTTTACCCGGTTGATACCTCCCCGGTAAGTACCTAACCAAAGACTACCCTCCGGGTCTTCTACCATTGATTCGACGGTACTATGGGAAAGGCCTAAGTCTTGGTTGAGGGTTTCAATAGAGCGCTCTTCTTCCCCAAACCGGACTAACCCTTCATCCGTTCCTACCCAGAGTGTGCCGATATTATCTTTCAAGAAACAGTTAACAGTGTTGCCGGGCAATCCATTCTGCTGAGAAATCAGGTATTGAATTTTGCCCTGCCTCCAGCAGACAAATCCTTCATCTGTGCCAATCCAGACGGTGCCATCGGAATCTGTATACAGAGCACGGGTAGAATTGGAGGGCAGTAGGCTGTTCTGTTCTGTTATTTGGGTAAACACGCCCTCATCGTAGTAAAAAACACCATCACCACTGGTGGCAATCCAGAGCCTGCCTTGCTGATCTCTTCTCAGGTCATAGATGTTAGAGGTTCCTAGAATAGGATGGTCAATAGGGGAGAAAGTGGAATCCTGGAAATGTACTAAACCACTTCTTGATCCCAGCCAATACCCCCTCTCACCGTCCCCTTCGATGGCGGTCACTACAGCACCTTGGATGTTAGAGCCTGGATCATAATGGAAAAACTTGTTTCCCTTCCTAAGAATAAGCCCTCCGCCATTGGTTCCAATCCAAAGGCCTTGTGCATCTTCGTAGATCTTCCAAATACCATTGGTAGTAAATGCAGGGCTGTTAGCCTTATCGTATTTTGTGAATTTCACTCCATCAAACCGCACTAGCCCATCGTATGTGGCAAACCATAGGTAATTATCCTTGCCTAACAGACAGTCGTTGATGGTATTACTAGGAAGGCCATCCTCCACTGTCCAGGCATCGGTTGTGTATTGGGTTAGCCTTCGACTTGGATTTAAGGAGTTGGGTAGCGGCTGACTGTTGGCTAAGATGGCAAGGAAATTGCTAAAGGATACAAAAAGAATTACTCTCCAGATGGAGCGAAAATCTATAACTACGGCTTTATTCCTTGGGTGCATGGGTGCGTAGGAAATGTCGTATTTGGGTGTTAGAAAATTAAAAATAACGGAAAAAGGGTATTTTCCGTCATCCTTAGAGGTTCAATTACTGTTGAGAGTAATCCATCAAAAGCCCACCGGTAACCTATGAAGTATTTCTACACAACTGCCTGTCTTTTCGTTTTCAATGCCTCACTGTTTGCTCAAGTTGATACCTTAATTCTAGATTCCATCTACGCTCCGGCTCAAGCCATCGGTGATTCTTTGAACGGAAACCGGGATGGGTTTTGGATATTTCTTAATGCCAGGGGGGATACCTTGGAAAAAGGGTATTATTCTGGGGGCCAGCGAGATAGTGTTTGGCGTACCTATGATTTGGAAGTAGGGGAGGTGACAGAGGCCCGCTACCGGCAAGATGTGTTAAACGGACCTTTTCGCCTCCTGAGTATACAAGGGAGTGTGCTTCTATCAGGCGTTTATTCAGATGGATTGGAAACTGGTAAATGGGAAGAGTACCATCCCAATGGGCAAACAAGAACATCAGGATCTTTCCGCGAAGGAGTTAAGGAAGGGGATTGGTTCGTCTTTCATGAGAATGGGCAAAAGGCGGTAGACTCTAAATATGAGTCTGGTTGGCTTTCAGGCCCATACTATGAATACAACGATTACGGTGTTATTCTCTTAGAAACTAACTACTTCGAGAATATTCCCGACGGTGATTGGCGGGAGTTTAATTTGATTGGAGATTTGATCATCACCGGTAAGTATGAGAATAAAGGACGGACTGGCACCTGGAAAACCTACCATGATAATGGTAATCAGTTTGCCCGCGAAGAGTATCTGGAGGGCAAAGCCCATGGGGTATGGTGGTATTACAATGAATCGCGAACGGTTACCCAAAAGAAGACTTATGAGAATGGGTGGCTTCAAGGGCAATCGGTAACGTATCATGGAAACGGTAAACCCTACAGAATAGAATGGTATACTGATGGTGAACTCGATTCTGCTTACAAAGAACTACATTCTGACGGAGTGCTAGCGGTAGATGGCCAGTATGTTTTTGGTGGACGAAGTGGTCAGTGGGTAACCTACCACGGCAATGGTAAAATTTCTGCTGCGGGTAATTATTTGTGGGATGCTGCAGATAGTACTTGGGAATTTTATTCAGAGCAAGGAATCCTAACCAGTAAAGGTGACTACCAGATTGGCTTAGAACATGGACAATGGTTTAGTTTCTATTCCAATGGAGGTATTGCTAGCATTGGTAGCTATCGGTATGGCGAAAAAGACGGCCTGTGGGGGCACTTTTATGCTAATGGGGACTTGATGCGGGAGGAACGTTGGTCACGGGGTAGATTGTTGAATGTCGAAAAATCCTTGGATGGGAGAGGGGAAGTTCAAAGTAAGGGTTCATTGAAGGATGGGGACGGCTCTGTACTATTGTTCCATAGTAATGGCAAGCTTGCCGAAGATCTTCACTTTACCAACGGTTGGTTAGATGGCAAATACAGCACTTACCACACAAATGGTAATAAAGAGGCTGAGGGAAGCTTTGTGCTAGGTCAAAGGCATGGCGACTGGAAGAACTACCATCGAAACGGTAACATTGAGTCGGTAGGGGAATATAGCCATGGAGAGAAGATTGGCTATTGGCGCTACTATGATTCTGATGGTAATATGGTGGACTACATAGAGCATGAGGGAGAAGTAGAAAGCTCTATTCTAGGTCGGTAGCTGTATAAGTCAAAAAGAAAAAGGCCTTGTTCCTGAGAGGGACAAGGCCTTTTGTGTCTGTAGACTCTACTAGCTAGCGCTTTTTCTTGTTCTTGCCTTTATTTGGCTGATTACGCTGCTGGTTTTGTTGCTTTTGTTTCTGTGCTTGGCGTTCCTTCTGTGCAGCCTCACTAGCTTTCATGGCCTCCTCAAGCCGAGATTGGAATTTCGACTTTTTCTTACTGCCACTGTTTTTCTTATTCTCTTCTAGAATTGACTTGATCTTATCCTCATCGATATAGCGACGGATGATGGTCTGCTGACCAAATGTGATCAGGTTACTCACAAAGTAGTAGAAGGTAAGGGCGGCCGGGAAATTGTTGAGGAAGAACAGGAAGAAGATCGGCATGATGTACGTTATCGTCTTCATAGGTCCTTGCACCGTAGTTACTTGGTTATTGAGCCAAGTAGTCAAAATGGTAGTTGCTGTCATTAGCAAGGTGAACAAGCTGATGTGCTTCCATCCAATGAGAGGCAAGGGTGTATTCCAACTGATGATACTGTCAAAAGTAGAGAGGTCATGTGCCCACAAGAATGATTCACCACGCATCTCAATTACACTAGGGAAGAAATAGAATAATGCAAATAAGATGGGCATCTGTAAAAGCTGAGGGAAACAACCAGCGATAGGATTTACCCCAACCTGGCGGTAAAGCGCCATGGTTTCTTGCTGTTGTTTTTGCATGTCCTCAGGATACTTCTCTTTGATGGCGTCCGTTTCTGGTTTTAAAACCCGAATACGAGCCATGCTTTTGTAAGACCGGTAAGTTAATGGTGATAGGATGGCCTTGATGAGGAGTACTAATAGTAGAATTACTAAGCCTACACTAGCTATTCCGCTGTGGATCAGGTCAAACAGAGGCTTAATCATCCAACGGCTTATCAGGTTGAGCGGGAACCAACCCATCCACACCGTGCGGTGGAGTCCTTCTTCTACATCGTCCAGAATGTCGTAATCGTTCGGCCCAAAGTAATACCGGAAGCTTAATCCATCCTCTGAAGCATCGGTCAAGGGTACCGTCATAGCCAAGGTGGCTACTTTTACGGACGTAGTATCGTACTCATTGGGAACATTGGTGGTAAATGCTCCTTTGGAGTAGGCGCCATCGGCAATGTAAACGGTAGAGAAGAACTTCTGCTTGATATTAACCCACTTCAAGGGCTCTCCCAATGTCTCTTCTTCGAAAGATTCGCTAGCTTCTTGAAGTTCTTCCCGGTTTCCTTCTGCAGAATAGTAAATGACGGTTGCCTTCTGGCGGCTGGTACGAATATCCTCCTCTTGGTGCCTCATGTTATGGATTACCTCCAGTAGCATGTCGCCCGTTAAGTAGGAGTCTAGGCCTTCAAATTCCCATCTATGGCCTACCACGTAGCTGTCCTTGGCTATGGTGTACACTTGCTTGACCGCACGGCCCCCACCTAAATCTGCCGTAAACGGAATCTCAATAGTGTCCCCTTCGGCTAACAAACGGTCTTGCGCGGGTGAGGTGAAATACAAATCCCGCAGGTCTACACGCAAGTTGCCTGCTTCTACAATGTAGCTTTCCTTGGTGGAGTTTTCGTCTCGTAGAATCAGGGGCTTATCAAATGAAGTCTGAAATTGACTTAAGTTAATCTCACGAATGCTTCCGCCCAATGAGCTGAATTCTAATTGGAGCACCCCGTTGTCGATAGTGAAGGAGCGTTCTTGCCCTGCGCCTGCGGGTGCAAACACACCAAATTGAGCCAATAAGGCAACATTTTGGAGAGAGTCTTGGGTGGCAGAATCAGTTTCTGGAACCGATGCTACCTGAGCCTCACTTTCTTGATTACCACCCTCAATTTGCTCAGTATTCTCGGTGGCAGGAGGGGGCGACTCCGGGGGAAAAAAGTAAAAGTACCCTAAAGTAAGAAGGGCCATCAGCACGATGCCCAATATCTGATTTCTATCCATTGGTAGTAATTAATGCATCATATTATTTGGTGGCCTTTTCTACTTTGGCCGCCAGGGCCGCCTTCACAAAGGCAGCAAATAACGGGTGAGGGTTCAGTACGGTGCTTTTCAGCTCTGGATGATACTGAGTACCTATAAACCACGGATGGTTTTTCAATTCCATCACTTCTACTAGTTTGGTCTCTGGATTAATGCCAGAGAAAACTACTCCCGCGTTTTCAAATTGTTCTTTATAGTTATTGTTAAACTCATAGCGGTGCCGGTGCCGTTCGCTGATTTTCGATTCACTGTATACCGCATAAGCCTTACTGCTTTTTTTCAAGTCGCAAGGATAAGCCCCTAATCGCATAGTGCCACCCATGTCCTGGATGTTTTTTTGCTCAGGCATTAAGTCAATTACCGGGTGAGTAGTGTCCTCATTGATTTCTGTAGAGGAAGCCTCCTCCAGGCCGATGACATTTCTGGCAATCTCAACCACCGCACATTGCATACCCAAACAAATACCAAAGAATGGGGTCCTATTTTCACGGGCATATTTTACGGTTTGAATTTTACCCTCAATGCCTCGCTCGCCAAAGCCCGGCGCTACTAGGATACCGTCCAGATCTCCTAGCATATTCTCCACATTCTCGGCGTGTATCTCTTCAGAGTGGATATATTTCAGATCTACCTTACACTCATTATTGGCACCAGCATGTATGAAAGCTTCCACAATGGACTTATAAGCATCGGGTAGCTCTACATATTTTCCTACCAATCCGATTTTTACTTCGTCAGTAGGGTTTTTTAGTCTGCCCAAAAACTCTTTCCAATGCTCCATTTTGGGATCTTCCTTAGGAGACATTTTGAGTTTGGACAAAACACGATCATCCAATTTTTCCTTCCGCATCAACAGCGGAACGTCATAAATCGTTTCCGCATCGATGGCCTCAATAACAGAATTAATATTGACGTTGCAGAAACGTGCAATTTTCTTCCGTACCTCTGGAGGTAGCCGGCGTTCGCTTCTACATACCAAAATATCAGGCTGAATTCCCTCTTCCAACAAGTCCTTTACCGAGTGCTGAGTGGGTTTGGTTTTTAATTCCCCCGCAGATTTTAGGTAGGGTACCAGGGTAAGGTGGATGACCAAAGAATTGGTTTGTCCCACGTCCCACTTTGCCTGGCGAACCGCTTCAATAAAAGGCAGAGACTCAATATCGCCTACACATCCACCAATTTCGGTAATTATGAAATCATATTCGCCAGTTTCCCCAAGGGCAAACATATTGCGTTTGATCTCATCGGTAATGTGCGGTATTACCTGTACTGTTTTGCCCAGGTACTTACCTTGACGCTCCTGCGTAATTACATTGTAATAGATACGCCCGGTAGTAACGTTGTTGGACTGGGAAGTAGGGCTATTGAGAAAACGCTCATAGTGCCCAAGATCCAAGTCGGTTTCTGCACCGTCATCTGTTACATAACATTCCCCATGCTCATAGGGATTGAGAGTTCCAGGATCTATGTTGATGTAGGGGTCAAACTTTTGAATGGTAACCCGGTAGCCCCGAGCCTGCAAAAGTTTTCCAAGAGATGCGGCAATGATTCCTTTGCCCAAGGAGGAGGTCACACCTCCGGTTACAAATATGTATTTAGCAGACGCCATAAGATGAGTAATACTCCGTGTTCTTATGGGGTGCAAAGGTAACCCTTTCCTTACAATAAACTAACCTTGATGCGGGCGGTGAATAAATTCCTTCTAATATCCCTGTCAGGCTAAGAATAGGACAAATTAAAGATGAGGGAATTAAAAAAAGCCCCAATTGGGGCTTTCCTTGGATTTCTTTCTCCAATTTATTATTCGTATGTAACGATCAGTTTCGGGTGAAGGCCAGGATTGGCATTGTCGCTAGAGGCAAAAATTACCGCAGCATAATAGGCACTACCCTGAAGACTAAGTTTAAGGCCGTAGCTGTTATTGGGGTCGTCTACGCTATCCTGAATTAATGCCGTCACATCCAATGCAACATCCGCGGTAGCGGAGGGTGGGCCAGATAATTGTAGACTATTAGTAGACGTAGCCGCCGGCTGATTTGCCCAAGTAACTGCATCTTCATCCCAAGCCTCTATTACTCGTTCCAGTTGATAATCATTTGAAGCGGTTAAGGACGAGTGACCTCCAGTAAAGGGAATCTCAGCACTTGTTGGGTTATAGGACAAGAATAGAGTTGCACTAGTAACGGTGGCTCCTTCAGGTATCGCAGACAAATCAAAATCAATGAGAGAAGCGCGTGATCCTCCTCCCGAGCCAAATCCGGATCTCCAAGTCCAATTAAGAGCCTGCACATCTTGCGAATTCCCTAGGTTCCGATCAGGAAAGTTGGACCAAATGACAGCATCCTTACCCAAAGCTGAATCTGGCTGAAGAATCAAAGTATCTGGCCCTGTAGATTCCATTAAGATAACTTCCAAAGGATCTGTTCTGTGGTAGAGAAGTGAGTCCACCGAAAAGAGTTGGGTGTAGGTCTCATAGCCAGATTTGGAAATAGTAAGTGTGAAGGGCCCATCCTCGGTACCAACTTTTATGCTATTGGTGGCAGCTTCTAAGGAAGTGCTATAATAGTCCCCATCGGTATTGGTAATAGAGAGATCAGCCTCAGTAAGTTGGAATCCTGAATTGTAAATGAAAGTACCCAACAGGAAGTTAAATGTAGGGACTACTTCAAAGGAAAAGAATGCGTACCCAAAATCCTGAGGAGTTGATTCTTCCACGGATAACAGTTGAGGTGTTATCTGAGTGACCTCATCAGTTGTAATTGAAAGCGAGATGGGAAGTGGGGTATCTACCAAATAGGCTAACTCTGATCCTGCTTGTGGAGTAGCGTATACTATGTCCCCGTCCTCATTGGTAATCCAAAGCTCCGTTACGGTATAGTTGCCTGGGGTCAGGCTTACTGGCTCGGTAACTTGGTCTCCACCAAAATTAACAATAGGTAATGCTTCTTGATCGAGAATTCTATCCCCATTGGCGTCCACTACGGTGACTACAAGTTCGGATAATATTTCTTCTTGAGGTCTTCCTGTAGGGCTTCCACCGGTTGGAGTAGGAACCATGAATTCCAGTAATCCTGGATTATTTTCTAATTCGGAATTGCGATTGCAACCGAAAGAGACAAGAAGTATCACTGCAAAGAAAGGAAAGAGAATAGCTCTCATGGTACTATGTTTTTGTTGAGATCGATTATTCATAATGTAGAATCAGTGGCAAAATAAGATAAACCATGTTGATTTTTAGATGATTTGATGAAATTGTGCCGAATGTAGTGGAGAAAGCCCAAAATGGTGAAGACAAAGAGCTTTCATGTATAATTATTGGTAGGTAGTTGCCAAGGTATGCCTTTCGCTGATGGTCTCTGAATTGCCGGATGCGAATACTAAAGCCGCAAAAATCTGCTCTCTTACTTTGCACAACATGTAACCGTGCTGATCTGAACTGAGTCGGCTATTCCCATCTGCAATCAAGTCTAGGATAACGATGCCGAAGTATTTTATCCGCGAGTATTACCCTTTGCAAGGGCTAGCCCTTGTTCGGTTATATAAGGTCGGTTGTTCCAGCTCTCTGCTAATTCATGCCAATTCTCGTTCTATTTGAGATGGATGAAAATAAGGTTGAGTTCTATTGGTGATAAGTGACCACTAATTTGGGATGCAAGGTGGATTGAGGATGATCACTAGAAGCGAAAATAACGGCCGCGTAGTGGTCCGTTCCTTGAAGGCTAAGTTGCAGCCCATGGCTGTTTTCTGGATCATCTACGCTATCCTGGATCAAACCTGTGATGTCAATTGTTGAATCATCATACTTTGAGGAGGGACTGGGCAGCAATACCCTGTTGATGGCCGTTACCTGGGGTTTCGTATTCCAAGTAACCGCATCTTCTTGCCAAGGACCAGTGATTCGGTTGAGTTGGTACGCATTGGAGGAATTAAAATACGAATGCCCACCCGTAATGGGTACATCTACACTGCTCTGGTTATAATAAAGGAAGAGTGTAGCGCTTACGATCTTAGAACCTGTTGGGATGGAGGATAGATCAAAATCTATCAGAGATGCTCGAGTGCCAGAGCCGCGGGTTGTTTGGTCGATCCAAAACCAATTCTGTGCTTGTACATCTTCGTGAGATCCCATATTCTGCTTTGGGTAGAACGACCAGAGAACCGCGTCTTTTCCGGTTGTTGCATCCGGCTGTAGCGTTAGCGTGCCTCCACCTTTCAGCTCTGTAATTACAACCTCTATAGGATCCTCAGTGTGGGACAATAGCGAATCTACCGTGAACATCTCCTCGAAGCGGTTAAATCCGCCTTTGGTGATGCTCACCGAATAGGGCCCTGCTTCCCTCGGAAGCCTTATTTTATTCGTAGTGGCCTCTAGGGTTGTGCTGACAAAAATGCCGTCTTGGTTGGTTACGGTTAGGTTAGCAGATGTTAACTGGATACCGGTGTCCTCCCGCAATTCAAAGGTGGCCAACTGGAAGTCAAAAGTGGGGATGATATTAAAGGAGAAGAATGCATAGCCAAAAGCTTGCGGTGTGGAACCTTCTAAGGGCAAAACCTCGGGGGTGATTTGGGTCACTTCATCTTCGGATATAGTAATCGAAATAGGGAGTGGATTATTCACCAAATAAGCTTGTTCGGATCCACTTTGAGGTGTCGCATAAATTACCTTGCCCTCTTTATCGACTAGCCAAAGACTAGTGATCGTATATGATCCGGTAGGAAGGCCAATGGGTTCGGTTACTTTAGCACCTCCAAAATCTACTAAAGGTAAAGGCGTATTTTCAAGTACAATATCTCCGTTAGCATCCACCAGACTTGCCACTAGAGTTGCTAAGGAATCCTCTTGAGCTCTACCACCTGAATGGACGGAAGATTCATCGGATAAAATAAATTCTAGCTTACCGTCAAGGGCTACCTCCTCAGTGTCTGGTTCACAACTGGAAAGAGTGAAAAATATAGCTGCAATGATGAGAAAACTGCGGTTGCGCATAACGTTTATTATCGTTACGCTAAGATAATACAGTTCGGCCACTATCCCAGCCCATTTTTCCCTCGGATAGTTGGTCATGCGAAGAAGGCCTAGGGTCTATCTTATGGCGCTTT
This sequence comes from Cytophagales bacterium, assembly GCA_003454975.1. Classification (GTDB taxonomy): domain Bacteria; phylum Bacteroidota; class Bacteroidia; order Cytophagales; family Cyclobacteriaceae; genus DMST01. The sequence goes on from DMST01000363.1 coordinate 45,566, forward strand.
TACTGTGGTTCTTACACGTACTCCGCCAATTCCATCCAGCGCTCTGTTTTAGACTCCAAATTGGCATCAATCTCGCCGATTTCTTTGCCCCAAGTAGCGATTTGTTCGTGATTTCCTCCAGCACTCATCTGCTCAATCAACTCCTCTTTTCTAATCTCTAGAGCCTCAATCTCTTGTTCTAGCTGTTCGTATTCCCTTTGCTCTTTGAAGGAGAGTTTGGTCTTTTTCTTGGGTTCGGCAGGTTTGTCAGCTACCTTTTTGCTTTTTTGAGCTTTTTCAATCTTTTCCGCCTCCGCTTTTTCTTCGGTTAGCCGTTCTCGGAAGTCTGTATAGTTGCCAGGGAAATCGCGAATATTGCCCTGACCATCTAGAACAAATAAATGCTCTACCAGGCGGTCCATAAAGTACCGATCGTGACTTACAAGCACTAGCACCCCAGGGAAAGCTTCCAAGAATTCCTCTAGTAGGCCAAGGGTCACTAAATCGAGGTCGTTTGTAGGCTCATCCAGAATCAGGAAGTTGGGTGACTTGATGAGGATTTGCATTAGCTGTAGCCTACGTTTTTCGCCGCCACTTAACTTGCTTACTGGGTTGTGCTGCGTTTTTGGAGGGAACTGGAATTTGTTCAGGAATTGGGATACGGTGATGGTTTCCCCATTTCCTAGCTCCACTATCTCGGCAATGTCCTGAGCCACATCCAGAACTGTGCGTGCTTCATCAAACGTAGGCTCGGTTTGAGTATAGTAACCATATTGGGTAGTAGGGCCAACCACAATTTCGCCACTGTCTGGTGCTATCCCACCCGTGATCATGTTCAGGAAGGTAGATTTGCCGGCTCCGTTAGGTCCTACTATGCCTATTCGGTCTTTCTTTTTGAAGATGTAGGTAAAGTCTTTTACAATTACCTTCTCACCGTAGCGTTTTTGTAGCTTTTCGATTTCCAGAATCTTTCGGCCAAGACGGGTGGTCTGCATCTGTAGATCTACGGTATCCTGTTGTAGATTGGTATGGGCTTTGGCCTTGATGCCTTCAAAAGCATCTTCCCGGTACTTTGCTTTAGTCCCGCGGGCTTTAGGTTGTCGCCGCATCCACTCCAGTTCGCGCCGGTACAGGTTTCTGGCTTTCTCCACTTCCGCGGCCATTTGCTCCCTTCTTTCGCCTTTCTTTTCCAGAAAATAGTTGTAGTTGCCTACATACCGGTGTAACTGCCCCCCGTCTAATTCCAAAATGATGTTGGTGACCTTTTCCAAGAAGTATCGGTCGTGGGTTACCAGCAGAATGGACTGATTGGCCGTTACCAGGAAATTCTCAAGCCACTCAATGGTATCCAAATCCAAATGGTTTGTAGGCTCGTCTAGTATGATTAGGTCGGGTTGTTCTACCAATACCTTGGCCATGGCCACACGTTTTCTTTGTCCACCAGATAGGTTCCCCACTTCCTGTTCCAGATCATGAATGCCTAGCTTGCCCAAGATCTGCCTTACTTGGTTTTCATAATCCCAGGCTTGGGCAGCATCCATCTTTTCAATTAGTCCGGTGAGGGCTTCCGCAGCTGCAGGGTCTGTGGCTGAACGCGCTGACTGGTATTCATACTCGCGAATTAGCTGTAGGGCAGGAGCATCACTTTTAAAGACTGCTTCTAGTACTGTATCGGTGGGCTCTAAGTAAGGGTTCTGCGAAAGATATCCCACTCTTACTTCTTTGTGGAATGCAAACTTGCCACCATCAGATCCGTCTTCTCCTGCCAATACTCGCAGTAGGGTTGACTTGCCTGCGCCATTGATGCCCACTAGGGCTACTTTTTCTCCTTGGCTTATTCCAAAGGAGATACTTTCAAAAAGCACTTTTTCGCCATAGGCTTTAGACAGGCCATCTACGGATAGGTAATTCATGCGTGTGATCTATAATTAAGGAACTATTGCAAAGGTAGGGTATGTGTTAAATACTCTGTCTTTTCCTCTCCACGTATCCGGAGTGTTAATTCCTGACCAGCCCAATCAAACTCAATCACTCCGTAGTTGAGCTGGAATATTAAGTCGCTAATTCTCAGGGTGTTTGGCTCTTCTTCGGGTTCACTCCAAGTATGGGTTAAACCAGAGCTGGTTAAGTCATAAATAGGCGAGGTCAGTTGGTCAAGTTTTACCTTGCTGAGTTCCGCAATGTGGCGGTCTCCGCTTATGAAGACGGGATTTGCCACCTGCAGTTCTTCGAGCAATTCCATCATTCGCTGGCGAGCTGATGGGAAATTACCCCATTTTTCGTAGCCGTGATCATTGGCCAAAAACTGGATGCTAGTGGCAATGATGTGTACTTGGGCAGGACTATTGGTCAGCTGTTGATGTAACCATTTCCACTGGGCTTCGCCTAAAATGTCCCCGGTTTCATTTAGTTGATATCGTTGACCATCCAAGTTGCTTTTCGTTAGTGGGTCTCTATGATAGCGTGTATCTAATAACAAAAACCGGACTACTTGTCCTTCTGCTCCCATGTCATAAGATTGGTACAGCCCGGCTTGCTTTCGAACAATAGAAGAGTCGGCCACGTCCAGAAAATCTAAAGCAAGTTGTTGAGTCTCATCTTTCATTGGGTACTCCTTTCCTGCGTCGTTCTCCCCGTAGTCATGGTCGTCCCAAATTCCAATGATTGGGAATGCCACACGCATGGCTTGATATTCTCGATTAGCCTTTTGTTGATGATAATAGCTGCGGAGAATTTCCATGTCTTCGGTATCACCATATACATTGTCTCCCAGCCATATAAACAGGTCCGGTTGTTCAGCATATATATCATCCCAAAGCACTTGCGGTAAATCCTGCCGATTACAAGACCCAAAAGTAATTTTGTTCAGAGTGTCCGAGGCCCTTGAATAGATAGGAACAAATGCGTCTGATATCAAACTAAGATCCTGGGTGTTTTCGTTAGCGCTGTTTGCGCACCCCCACAATCCGAGTATAGACAGTAAGAGGCTAGATCGTGATCTCATATAAGGATGGAAGTTGAGGTTGCATAGTTACAAAATTGCTCAGGTTTGACGCTCTCCATTGCTACCTTATAAGAAGAAAGAAGAATTGGTTTTATTAATGATAGTATTGAGAATGCGACTTTAAAGTAAGGGAATTTAATACATGTTAATTGATTTGGTAATAGAGGGTTTACAATAATGGTATAATATATAGGGCTCCGTCTTTTGTTTGGTTTAACGCATGAGTTGGTAAGGGTTTAGATCGAATTAAATTCCTCTTTGAAATGACTGCCGATTCTATTTTGAGTATGCTTTTTTGGTTTCTTGTCGATTTTCTTAGCTGATAATAGCTCCCTGTATTACTTTAATTGGTGCTATTTACCATATTTTATTTGGCGTAATATATGGTACCGTTTTTTTAGAGTTGTATCGTTGTATGTGGCTGAACCTCCTATAGTGTTGGTTTCTCTGCTTTAGGATCGTTTAAGGTTCTGATAGTATTTTTTTGTTTTTTTAGTTTATAATACGGTAAAATTCTTCTTGATTTTTGTCGGAAATGGTGTAATTGATTCTTGGTTTCTTACACAGAGTGCTATGAAGGTCCGAATTTAATTTTCTAAGGGATTATACCCGAAATGTTTATTTCCTCTACTTTTTGAGGGCTTTCGTTTTAGGAGTCAAATAAAAATAGTAACTTTTCATCGAAAACATTACCTATGAAAGTCAATGCGGCGTGAGAACCATGTTTCTCGCAGAATGTATTGTGATTCTGGAAAATGTTGACTCGTTCTTTGGTATTAATTTAGCTTTATATAGGCTATAGCGGAAATTGTATTTAAAGAGGCTGGATATAAATCCTAACCATCTGTTACACGGTGTTGTTGTTTATTTCTTAGGTTAAGCTTGGCTTGATCGCTTTTGTTTAGTTATCGGTTAGGGCAGTCATCTTACAGTGGAAGCTATAGCTTTTTCTATTTTTACCCCTCCAATTATTTCTTCCTTTTCACCCCTGTTGCATTTTAATAAGTTGCCGTATGTCCCATGATGCCGCGGTGCTAGAAATCTTCCGTTCCTCTGCTGGTTCAGGTAAAACCTATACCCTAACCCAAAAGTATCTTATTCTAGCACTGACTAATCCAGATTACTTCCGATATATCCTGGCGGTCACTTTCACAAATAAAGCGACCCAGGAAATGAAGGGCCGAATTGTAGAGACGCTTGATCTATTGAGACAGGATAGCCACAAGGTGCAGACAATGCGGGATGTGCTGGCTGAGGAATTGCAGGTGACTCCTAAAGAGATTGCCAAACGAGCCTCCGAAGTTTTGTCTTCTATTCTTCATCAGTATGGACATTTTTCGGTCAGCACCATCGATAGTTTTTTTCAAAAAATCATCCGATCCTTTTCTAGGGAAATAGGACTGCAGGGAGGCTTTACGGTGGAGCTAGATACGTCCAAGGTTCTTGGAGAGCTGGTAGATAAACTAATGGAGAGGATAGGGGAGGAGGATCAGCCCCTGCTCACTCGGTGGTTAGTGGACTTCTCTCGTGAACAATTGGAAGAAGGGGCAGTGTGGGATATTCGTCGCGAACTGGAGCTGTTAGGCAGTGAAATTTTTCAGGAAGCATACAAACAAGAGCATACTGGGAGGGTACCGCCTAGTCTAGAAGAGTTGAAAACCTTTCAAAAGAAATTGAAAGGTGTGAAGGCTGCTTTCGAAAACAGCCTGAAGAATTTTGGGAAACAGGCTGCCTTGGTGCTGGATACCTACCACTTGACTGTAGACTCTTTTAAGTGGAAGAATGCAGGGGCGGTGGGTTGGTTATTGAAACAACAACAGCAGGTTCGGAAGAGTGGTAGTAAGTGGACCTTTGAGCCGTCGAAAAGGGCGCGAGAGGGGGCTGTGGATTCTCTTCAATTATTGAATAAGAAAAGTACTGGACAGGAGGAAAGTGCTGCTGAGGAACTAATGGTAGTATTGGGAAAAGCTATTTCCTATATCGACGCATCGGTAGAGGAATATCTTACCGCTTTGGCCGTTTTACGGCATTTTTATAGCTACGGTATTCTATCCTACCTGGCCCAGCTAGTGATAGAATACCGAGATGAAAATGAGGTGATGCTCATTTCAGACGCCAATGACTTCCTCCAACAGATCATCGCTGAGCATGATACCCCTTTTGTCTACGAGAAGGTGGGAGCTTTTTACCGGCATTATTTAGTTGATGAATTTCAAGATACTTCATCTTTTCAGTGGCACAACCTTCGGCCTCTGATTGAGAATAGTTTGGACCAGAACCACCGAAACCTGGTGGTAGGGGATGTGAAGCAGTCTATTTATCGTTGGCGAGGAGGTGATTGGTCTTTGCTGCTCGAAAAAATCCAACAGGATATAGGTCATGGACGGACCGCCGAGGCGGCTCTGCAAACCAACTGGCGTAGCCTACCGGAAGTCATCGAATTTAATAACGCTTTGTTTTCTGAGGCCCCGCAGCTATTACTGGAGGATTTTCAATACGGGGTATTAAATACCATTGGAGAGGAAAAGGGTAAGGCAATTTTGCAGGAAGCCCATAAAGTGCCTCTGGCTTATGCAGACGCTCAGCAAAGTGTGCGTCCGCATGCAGGGGATCTGTCCGGCCGGATTGAGGTTTCTTTTGTCAGGGAGGGTGAGGAGGAAACTGATCCCTGTTTGCAGAAAGTTCCTGGTTGGCTGGAAGAATTGCAGGATGCTGGTTATGCACTAAGGGATATCGCCTTTTTGGTTCGGACTAAAAAGGAAGGGCAGCAGATTGTAGATGTTTTGATGAAATACCAGGCCGACCATCCGGCATCATCCTATTCGTATGATGTTATCTCATCCGAGGCCTTAGCCCTGGATAGCGCCCCTGCTGTTCGTCTGTTACTCTATGGCTTACAGGCTCTGCATCAGCCAGAGAATAGCTTGGCTCAAGTGCAGTTGGCCTATGAGCTTGCCTACTATGGGTTGCAAAAAACATCCGATGATGCGCTACATGCGGTGTTCGCTCAGCCCAAACGGGGTACAGAGGAGGTGTACGAGGGTATACCCCGGGGCTTTGAGGAGCAGCGTAATTGGCTCGCTCGGTTGCCATTGTATGAGTGTGTGGAAACACTAATTTCCTTACTGGAGGTGAATAGGCTGGCGGGTCAATTTGCCTATCTGCAAGCCTTTCAAGATGCCGTGTTGGAATACTGCCGAATGGAACAGACTGATTTGGGTGGTTTCCTAAAATGGTGGGAAACCACCGGGTACAAGCGCTCTGTTCAAGTGCCAGAGCAGATGAACGCTGCTCGGATCTATACCATCCATAAGTCAAAAGGCTTACAATTCAAGGCCGTGTTGATGCCGTTTGTACATTGGTCATTAGACCACCGTTCTACCCAGGCCAATTTCCTATGGACGAAGGAGACAACGACTACTTGGCCGTATCCTGGGGCGGTGCCGGTGCGGTATAGCCAAGGATTAGCCGAGACGGCCTTTTGGTCTACCTATTTGCAAGAACGGTTGTGGGCCCAGCTAGATAATCTCAATTTGCTCTATGTTGCCTTTACCCGTGCCGAGGAAGTGCTTAAAGTGGCTAGTAAGCATCCGGATCCTAAGGGCAAAGGGAATGTAGGCTTCAAGGATGTAGGGGCACTACTGTGGCAATGGGTGAGTCGCTTTTCTGAAAGCAACGGTCAATGGGATGAGAGCTTAGAGCAGTTTACCTATGGGAAACCGCTCAAGACTGCACTAGCGGCCCCCGAAAACACGGACCAATCGGGTTGGGATAACTATCCTGCCGCACAATGGCAGCATCATTTAAGTATCCGTAATCATGCGGAAGATTTCTTTCACCTCCAGGAGGATGGAAAAGCGGCAGTAGTGGAATATGGCACCTTGGCGCATCGGTTGCTAGCGCTCATTCATACGGCGGATCAAGTGGCAGAAGCGGCTGCGGCATTGCAGCGTGAAGGGGTGTTATCAGCTAAAGACCAAATGCACGATGTGGTTGCTATGGTACAACGGGTTTTACAACTGCCAGAGGTTTCGGATTGGTTCTCGGGTAAATGGACCGTAAAAACGGAGGTGCCGATTCTTCCCAAGACTGGTGAGGTGAAAAGATTAGATCGTGTCATGATTGATGGAGATCGAGTGATTGTAGTGGATTTCAAAACCGGGACTGTCCAAGCTGAGACTAGCCAGAGTCACCGAAAGCAGGTGGGGTATTATGCTAAGCTCTTACGAGAGATGGGATATGCTACGGTAGAAGGTTATTTGATGTATTTACAAATGGATAAGCCCATTCGGGTGATTTGATGAATAACAAGTCGGAAGTTTCCCCCTTTTTATTGGAGTTGGCCAGGCAGCTTGCTGTGGACTATGGTGCTAGATTGGGGCAGGTTACAGTAGTATTCCCTAACCGTAGAGCGGGCCTGTTTTTTAGGAAGTATTTATCACAGCAGATAGAGAAGCCAATTTGGTCGCCAGAGATTCTCAGTATCGAAGAATTCTTTGACAGGCTATCCCCCTTGCAAGTGGCAGATCACCTGTCGCAGGTGTTTGCGCTTTTTCAGGCCTTTCGCGATGCTAAGCAGGCCCAGGAGTCTTTTGATAAGTTTTTCTACTGGGGAGAAGTATTATTGCGGGATTTTGATGAGGTAGATAAGTACTTGGTGAATCCTGACGACTTATTTTACCTCCTGAAGGCACAAAAGGAAATTGAAAGTAAGTATGATTACCTCACTGATGAACAGCGGGAGGTGATTGGTAGGTTCTGGAAGAATTATGGTAACCAAGAAGGGGGCGAGCGTTCTTTTAGTACCATTTGGGAAGCTCTGGCTGGTATATACCGTCGGTTTGGTGATTTGCTTGCGGAAGAGGGGCTGACCTATGAAGGGAGGCAACACCGTTGGGTGGCAGAAGCGGCTAAGGAAGAGACGTTAAGTAGCTCATTCGAGTCCGTGGTTTTTGCAGGATTCAATGCCTTGACTTTAGCTGAGGAAACGGTGCTTAAGTACTTCGTTACGCAATTTGGGGCCCGCGTTGTTTGGGACTTGGATGCTTACTACGTGGAAGATCCTCTGCAGGAGGCAGGAGAATTTTTGCGTAAATACAAGGAAGATCGAGTACTAGGTAGGTTCTTTCCGGATAACTTGCCTAACCAGCTAGCACAAACCCCGGATACTGTAGAGTTTGTTGGGGTTCCCTTAGCCGTAGGGCAAGCCAAAGCTTTGGGTAATGAACTGGAAGTGTGGAGCAACCAGCCAGGTTTCGATCCGGAAAGAGCCGTGGTGGTATTGCCCGATGAAAATCTACTTTTTCCTTTACTCCATTCCCTCCCAGAATCCATTTCGAGCTACAACGTAACGATGGGGTACCCTCTTCGGCAGACCTTATTGTATTCCTTTTTGGAGCATGTGCTGGCCTTACAGCAAGGGAAACGGGGTGCAAAGGAACAAACTCAGTATTCCTACCGGCCTCTGTTAGCTCTTTTGCGGCATCCCTTTTTGCAACACTACAATCCTGAATTGGCTCAATTTTGGGCCCGACAGATAGAAGGTACCAATCGGCTTTGGGTTCTTGCCGAGGAGTTGAAGCATAGCAAAAAACCGTTGGGTAATCAGGCCTTCTACGAGGTCTTGTTCAATCCCTTGCAGCAAGAGAACCAGGTCTTCGATTATTTACTTACTCTGCTACGTTATGTTCGCAATCATCTGCCTACTCAGCGAGAAGAGGGAGGGGGTATTGTAGAGCAAGAATACCTGTACCAGTTCTATGTGCAAATCAATCGCTTACAGGATATTACCCAACAGCAAACCCTTGATTTGTCTTTGGATACCCTTTTGCGGCTTTTCCGTACCCTGATTCGTAACATGCGTATTCCCTTTAGCGGAGAACCGCTCAACGGATTGCAGATCATGGGAGTACTGGAAACCCGTAATCTGGATTTCGATCATGTGTTTATGCTTAGCATGAATGAAGAGACTTTTCCTGCCGCACCCAACCGCAGTTCCTTCATTCCTTTCAATCTGCGAAAGGGATTTGGTCTACCTACCTTCGATCAAGCCGATGCCGTATCCTCCTATCTTTTTTATCGCTTACTCCAGCGGGCTAGGCATCTACAGTTGTATTTCAATACGGAGGATACATCTCAGATGAAAGGAGAACCCAGTCGGTATTTGTTGCAGATCAGGTACGAGTTAGGTTGGAAAAACTTAAAAGAAAGGGTGCTGGCGCATCCTATGGAGCTTTCGCCTGTGCTGCCCATTTCTGTGGCTAAAGATCACGAGGTATTAGCCCGAATGGAGCGCTGGCGTGCTGACCTAAACCCTCAATTGAAGGGGCTTACCCCCTCAGCGCTCAGTACATATTTGGCCTGTCGGTTGCAGTTCTATTTCAAATATGTGGCAAGTATTAAAGAGCCGGATGAGATGGAAGAAATGGTGAATGCCCGGCTATTTGGCAATATTCTACACAACGCGCTGGAAGAATTATATCAAGATCATTGGGACCTTTCCGGTTCTTCTAAAGTATTACCTGAGCATTTTGTCAAATTGAAGCAAAAGGTTTCGGGATATATTGATCGTCAGTTTGCTGCGGAGTTTGGCCAACCAGATTCAGAATTTCACTTCGAAGGGCGTAACGTCCTGGTTAAGGAGGTCATTATGCAATTGGTGTATCAAATATTGAAATATGATGAGGCATATGCCCCATTCAACTTGGTGGGTTTGGAGATTGGTAGGGATCCTGAGCAAGACCTGTTTTTAGAGATCGAATTACCGCAAGGCGGCAAAGTTCGCCTTGATGGCATTATTGACCGAATTGATGAGAAGGATGGTGTGATTCGGGTAATCGATTATAAAACTGGCCGGGATGATAAACAAGTGCCATCCGTCGAGTCCTTGTTTGAGCGCACAGGAAAAAAAAGAAACAAGGCTGCTTTCCAGACATTTTTATATGGATTGCTTTATCAAGAATTTGCCAAACCTACTAATCCCAATATTGCGCCAGGATTATACAATGCACGGGAAATGTTCAGCCCCGATTTTCAGCCTCATTTAATTTTAGGGAAGGGGAGTGGGAAAGGTGTTTTAAAGGATTTTAGCACTGTGGCATCCGAATTTTCGGCTGGATTAGGCCAATTAATAGCTGAGCTGTATGATCCATCCGTACCATTTGATCAGACGGATGATCATGCTCTATGTTCGATTTGTGCCTACCGAAAAATCTGCCATCGTTAGACATTTGTGTCTCTTCCATGGCTACAAATAACATTGGTAAGAAATAGTGGCAAATTGTGGTGTCCTGTTCTGCTAAATATCTAGAATTCTCTGGTTTCATCAGAGATGTCTATATCCATATCCATATTTCCAATCAGAATATCTTGTAATTAGATGTGGGATTTGGCCTGGATTTCAACTTTATTTAAGGATTTTGTTTAGGTATTGCCTATTCATGTGTATTTTCGTGCTAATTAGAAGGGAATGCCGATCCCTTCATTATATTTATTTAAACCTGTTTAGGTTTTCTTTTTCATAGCGTTGATTGGGCCCGGTGCATTCTTTGAGTGTTACCGGGTTTTCTTTTTTGTCCAGATCTTTCTCTTTTGTTTGTCGGGCATAAAAAAAGGGGGCAGAGCCCCCTATATAAAGAATGATTTTAGTGCTGATTACATTGCCTCAGCCATAGCAGGTTTAGCCACAATATCGAATCCAATACCCATCTCATCACGGATATAATCATCTTTTGCTGCAGCAATGATGTCAGCAGAACCAGCACCATAGGTTACTCCCCACTGCGTTCGATCGATATAGAATTTCGCAGATGCCTTCACGCCGCCTTCAGCGATTTCTACATGGGCAGGGATTGTGATGGACTTAGTAGTGCCCCGCAGGGTAAGATTACCTGTCAGGTTGTGAGTAGGGTTTGCTGTCATCCACTCATCTGCTTCACCTTCTTCGCCTTCAGTAGTTGCTGGAGCTTCGTAAACTGCTACGCCAGTAATTTCAAAAGTAGCAGTAGCATTAGCTTCGTTTACAGTACCATTCCCCTCTTCGTCGTAAGACATTACGTCAAAGAAGTCTGCTGACTGCAGGTGACCAACCAATTTACCCTTGCCCTCATCATCTAAGTCTTCGTCAGTACATTCGATTTGAGCCAAGTTCATCATTACCTTACCACCTTCTAGGGCGCCATCTTTTACTGTTACATTGCCACCGCTCACGGCCACAGTACCTTGGTGGCTGTATTTGAATGCTCCGGCCAAATCTTTGAAACCAACCCACATAACGGCAGAAGCGCCATCGTCGATCATCATGTCTGTCCCCGTAGAAGCTTGTACCTCTTGTGCATCGTTAGCTTCAACAGTTTCTTTCTCTGCGCCACCTCCACACGAGGCCACTAAAAGGGCAACTGCCACCAGCATTGAAGAAATTTTCAGCACTTTCATTGTGAAAAGATTTAAGTTATTTAATAGTGTTTAGATTTTTACCTCTAGAGTTTAACCCCTTTAGGATGGGTTTGTTTACGTAAAGAAACAGTAAGTGTTGCAACACTTAATTTCATGACCTAAAACTAGGGGTAAAATCTGGATAGTCTAGTGTCTTTGGAAAATATAATTCCTGGTTAATATGGCCTTAATTAAGCCTGTTCGGGGTATTTCCCCTATTTTCGGAAACGATTGTTATCTAGCAGACAATGCTACGGTGGTGGGAGAGGTAGTGATGGGCAACAATTGTAGCGTATGGTTCAATGCGGTGGTTAGAGGAGATGTGCACTCTATTACCATGGGGGACATGGTGAATGTGCAAGATGGGGCCATAATTCATTGTACCTACCAGAAAGCCCCAACGGTGATCGGAAATCGAGTTAGCATTGCTCACAATGCCATTGTGCACGGTTGTACGCTGCAGGATGATGTATTGGTAGGTATGGGGGCTATCGTGATGGATCATGCGGTAGTAGGTTCTGGTTCCATCATAGCCGCTGGTGCGGTAGTATTAGCCAATACGGTGATAGAGCCAGGCAGTATTTATGCAGGCATGCCTGCAAAACGAGTAAAAAGTGTGGGAAGTGAAATGCAGGAAATTTTCCATCGGACCGCCCACAATTACGTAATGTATAGTAAATGGTTTACTGAAAACACTGATTCTGAAACATGAAAAACCCTCTTCCTATTTCGACTGGAGATTACCCCGGTTTCTATGAGCCCTATGTATCCAAAGTGATTGCCGCCTATGAAAGCAATCCCTGGCAGGCTTTCAAAGTACAGGCGGAAGAATTACCCGATTGGTTAGCGGAAGTGCCACTAGAGAAACAAAAGCATAGGTATGAGGAGGGAAAGTGGAGTGTGAGAGAGGTGATAGGCCACATGACAGATGCGGAGCGGATTTTTGGTACTAGGGCTCTACACTTTGCCCGTGATGAACCACAATCCTTGTTAGGATTTGATGAGAATGCATATGTTCAAGCTGCCAACTTTGATGCTACAGACTGGTCGGTACTGCTCAATAACTTTAAAACTGCACGGTTGGCCAATCTGGCGATGTTTGAAACCTTTGAGAATAGCTGGTGGGACAAACAAGGCCAAGCAAATAATGCAGCCTTTCGACTGGGTGCTATGCCCTATATTATGGTTGGGCACGTGCTTCACCATGTGCACATATTAAGAAACCGGTATGGATTGTAGTGGGAGGCTATTTGGTTTTTAACCAGTCTTCAGCTTCCTCTATGGCGTCAAAAAACTGAATTTCTAAATCTTCTTCTGCGAAGGTACCCCGAATAGTATCTACGAACACATCCTTCATTACCTGCTGGTGTGGGGTTACAAGTGCCATGAACTTGAGCCCTTTTCGGACCAAATGAGGGATGTGTTCATCTCGAATATGTGCCCTATCCTCCTTTGACATTTCTATCAGTTCATTAATTTCATAGAGGATTTTCCGACCGTCCTTTCTTGCAAGTATATCCTTCTCTAATTCTAAGCTCTGCCGAAATTGTTCGCTGTTTTCAAAGTGCTTAGTGTGTACATACAAGTACATCTTCTCAAAATTCCAATACACTGTGGTACTAGAATCATCGAGTTCTAGGTTCAAATTTTTCTGTTCCATACCTACTGGGTGCGATAATGATAAAGGATAAAATATAAAATTTACCAATAGAATAGTAGCTATGGAATTCTTTTTTGTATACAACTCAGATTAGTCCTATAATTTCTCAACGTAGGCATGCCTGATCACTCTTTACGAAACACGCCAATTATTGAGACTGGATGTGGTGTATAATCTTCTTTCCGTGAAGTTTCCCATTTTCAATAAACACCCTAGCCGTCTCTTCCCCGCCTACTACCGACCCACAAACGAATATGCCTGGAACGTTGCTTTCATATGTATTTGGATCCATAGTTGGTATAAGAGCTTCCCCGGTTAACTCTATTCCCAGTTTTCTTAGAAAATCACCGTCTGGCCGATATCCAGTCATTAGAAAAACAAAATCAGCTAACACCTCTTTCTCCTCGCCCGTATTCATGTCCTCGACTATGATTTGGTTTTCTTCAATCCGGACTACTTTATGTTCAAAGAGTGCAGGTACTTCCCCTTTTTTGATCCGGTTTTGTAGGTCTGGTACTATCCAGTATTTAGCCGTTTTATCTAGGGAGGGGAACTGATGCACCACGGAAACATCAACCCCATTACGATACAAGTCTAGGGCCGTTTCCACGGCTGAATTAGCGCCACCCACCACTACTACTTTTTGATGTGCGTACCGGAAGGGTTCGTCATAGTAGTGGCTCACATGGGGTAATTCTTCACCGGGTATCTTGATTTTCTTAGGGACATCATAGTAACCAATAGAAAGAACGACTTTCTTGGTTTGGATTTCTCCTTTGGTGGTCTGTACTGTAAAACTCCCATTCTCACCCTCCACGTGGATAACCTCCGTGAATAATTGTAAGGGTAGATTGTAGTGTTCTGCTACCAGCCGATAGTATTTGAGGGCTTCGGTACGACTTGGCCGCATTTCAGTACTAGGGAAGGGGATACCACCAATGCTGATATTCTCAGAAGTTGAGAAGAATTTCATATTTAGTGGATATCGACGAACCGATTCGGTAATGCTGCCTTTATCCAAAATAATAAAAGATAAGCCAGCCTGTTGAGCTTCTATCCCGCAGGCAAGTCCACAAGGACCCGCCCCAATAATAACCAGATCGTACATGGTCGTATTTTCTATTCTACCTATCTCTGTATTGAGGGGGCAAAATTAAAGGTTGTTACAGTTTACTCAAGCAGACAGTTGACTTTCCTTTTGATTCGGTAATAGGTTGTGTATTTTCCCCAAAACTTATCTGACCTATGCGCTTTTTGATCAGACTTTTGCTAATGACTGTCTCAGTATACATTGCAGCCTATATATTTGGGAGGCATGTTGAGGTAGATGGCATTTTTGCGGCTTTAGTTTTTTCCCTTATCCTGGCCTTTTTCAACGTTACCCTCAAGCCTTTATTGATTCTGCTGACCATCCCGGCCACGGTGTTGACCCTAGGTTTGTTTCTCCTAGTTATTAATGCGATTGTGGTCTTAGCGGCAGATTATTTTGTGGCTGGGTTCTACGTAAATGGTTTCTGGTGGGCGTTGCTTTTTAGCTTGGTTCTTTCCGTACTTTCTTCCTGGCTTAATGAGCAATTTGGCGCCAAGGAAAAGGAATAAAAAATGCCCTGCAGTATGTGCAGGGCATTGATACTATAGGTTTTATTCTTGTTAGAAATAGCTCAAACAGGGATTGGGGGTAAGATTCATTCTATAGCTTACCATGAACTCATGACTTCCTGTGGCAAAATCCCGAATATCTGAAGTAAGGAAGTCGAAAGAATACCCGAACCTCCAGTTATCATTGAGTTGAGTTTCGAAGGTGGCAAATACTGCGTCGCCAGAACGCCAACCTACCCCAAAGAATACTTTGTCATGGATGACCAATGAGTTGTTGATGTCAAAGCCCAAAGGACTACCATCTTGGGCCCTAACTAATACGGTTGGGCGATAACGTAGGTTCTCTGCAATATCGATTACCATCCCACCCATGAGATAGTAGTTACGGGCGTCACGTACCTCACTAAGCACTTCAGACAGCTCAAATATGGGGGTGGCCAGCAGGTACGGTACTGATAATCCGGCAAAGAACCTTTCATTGTAGAAATACGCTCCGGTGCCAAAATTGGGTTTGAAGAATCTAACCTGGCCTACTCCTGTGAGTGGGTCACCCTCATCAGCTTCATTTAGTAAGTCGAACCTATCGGTGCGATAATTGAAGCCTCCTTGTAACCCTAAGGAGAGGGTACCTACCAAGAAATTGACCTGATAGGTATAAAAACCATAGAAGGCCAGATCTTCATGAATCCCCACTTGATCGCGGTACAGTAAGGCGCCCACCCCAATTTTACGGTCGGGTAGCCCAGCATGAACGCTCAAGGTTTGAATGTTAGGAGCCCCCTCAAAATTAACCCATTGATCTCTGTACTGAATGGTTGCATTCAATTGCTTCTGATATCCAGCATAGGCAGGATTGATCAGCATGCCATTGAACATGTATTGGGAATATAATGGGCGCTGTTGCCCAAAGGAGGCCTTGGAAAGGACCAAGGCTACTCCCAGTATCAAACATATTTTCAGGTGCTTCTTCATGTTGAGTATTCTTAGCGAATCAATTCCAAATAACCTGTTTCAGGTTTCGATCCGTTGTTTTTGTCAATAATGTAGAAGTAGGTGCCTTCGGGTAATGACTGCCCTCCAAGGTAAACACCACGGTTGCCTTCTCCAATGAATGGATCGCCAGAGATGCCATAGTCATTCATTTCGAAAACGAGAGCCCCTGCACGGTTGTAAATCTTGATGTTGTTCTGCTCAAACTCCTCCAAACAACCGATAAAGAACTCGTCATTACGCCCGTCACCATTGGGTGATACCGAATTGAACACCTCTATGGTAGTAGGAATGATTAAATTCTCGGTGGTGGTACATCCATCTACGTCCACTACCGTGACTTCGTATTCACCGGAAGGCCGTCCATTAAGTACGTTGCCGTTGAATACTTGAGTGCCATCATCCCATATCACGGTCAAGATGGGTTTCTCTGTAATCATTTCCAGGGTGATTTCTCCATTCTCATTATCACAGCTTGCCGATATGATTTCGGTGGTGAATTCGGGATAACTCCGCTGATCCACGATAGTAATCAAATCAGAATTGCTGATACAGCCCGTTACCTTATCCTGTGCATTCACAGAATACTGTCCTTCGAATAGCCCTGTGGCGGTTGCACCCCGAGTGAAGGGAGCTACGTTCACATCAGCTCCTTCGTACCAGCTGAATACATAGTCACCAAGATTGCCGTCGATAGAGACGCCTGCAGAGCCGTTAGGGCTAAACTCGATGCACGTTGTGTTTTGAGATAGAACTGAAGCAGTTAGCTCAGGCAAAGGTTGGATGTTGTCCGTTGCTATTTCGCTCAACTCATCATCACATTGATTCACTACGTTTGTAACCCTTACAGTGTAGGTGTTATTGCCCTCCAGGCCTTGGATTACATTTCCTACAGAGATAGGCGATACGTTATTGGTATTGGTACCGGCAAACCACTCAAAGAAGTAACCATTTATTTCCGTTGAATCTACATATGCAGAGAACTGGCCGTTGGGGTTGACACAATAAGTAACCACTTGGTCCTCTACAATGCTGATGTCTGGGGTAAATCGTGTATCCTCTACGGTAACCTCGATAGGATCACTGATACAGGTAGGATCAGCAATGTCAGTGGCCACCACGGTATACCGTCCAATATCACGTCCAAACACTTGGTATTGAGTTCCTGCGGTTTGAATACCTGAGTTAATGGTAGTTCCAGCCACATTTGTCCAGTCATACTGATAGTTCAATCCGTCAGTATTCAAGGTTTGCTCTACGAACGAGGTGAGTATACCATTGGTAGTGATACAGTTTCCGCGAGGTGATGCAAAAGCAATGAGCGGAATTTGTAAGATTTCATCTACCAATTGGTATTCAGCAGAATCCACACAAGAGGTGGCAAGGTTGGTTACTCGTACACTATAGGTGTCATCTATCAGTCCTGTCAGCAGAGCCTCGTTACCAATTACGCCACCTGTGAGAGGCATGGGGCCGCGGAACCACTCAAATTGGTATTCAGAAGAGTTAGTGCTGCCATCTCCTGATACGGTAAGTATACCTCCATCGTCTGCATTTGCGCAACGCAAGGGTAAGGTGAAATCAGCCAACCTAATCACAGGAGGTTCAGTACCGTCTTCAACATCCACCTCGTATACCTGGGATAGGCATCGGGTTTCCTCGTTGTACACCGTAACAAAGTATGGTTGGCTTGCTGATAAGTTGGTGTACTGACCCGTAATCTCTTGCAGTGCGATATTGGCGCTATCATAAGTGCCATCATACCAGTTGTAGGTGAAGCCTAAGCTAGAGGTTTGGCTCAACCCATCTACAGTGATTGTTCCATTCGGCGAACCACAATCTGTTTGTGATGTAGTGGTAAAACCATTTATGGCGGGTAGCTCATTATCTTCTTGCAACACAATAGTGGTGGCAGAGTAGCTACAGTTTAGGCCAGGGCTCGCGGTGTCGGTTACCACAACGGTATACTCTCCTGCACCTAGCATGCTTACAGATACTGATTCGGTGCCTACTACATACTGTGATGCATTCACAGGGTTGTTCGTGCTGTCTCCAAAGAATACCTCAAACAGGTAGCCGTTTGCAAAGGTGGTAGAGTCTTCATCATACACGGACATTTCCAAAATACCAGTGCCAAAGGTGGGGTCATCCGGGCAGCTAGCATCCGGAGAAGTCACAAAGGCCACAACGGGAATTTGTCTTTGGTCCTCAACTTCTATGGATACGAAGTCAGAAACACAGGAGGTTCCGTTATTGGTCACTTGCAACTGGTACGTCCCAAATGGCAAAGGCCCGATCGAAGACGTATTGTTGGTGGAGTCAATACGGGCAGGAGGGTTGCTATTGTCGAACCAAGCGAAGGTATACCCGCTCAGGTCAGTGCCTGCTACATCATCCTCTCTAACTGCATTTACCAAAATGGCTCCGTCCTCAGGAGAACAGTCTTGCTGATGTGTAATAGTAAGATCGGCAGGTTCTATGGATACGATGGCCAAGTCTTCCGTCAAGGTGTAGGATGCTACACCGAAACAAGATTGGTAAGGGCTACTTGCATCTTCCATCCTTACAGTATAGGTGCCTGCATTTAGATCTTCTAGTTGGAAATCGGTGTCAATCACCGTTCCTGTTACGTCCGTTCCTTCGTACCATTGGTAGGTATAACCAGTGGTGATTTCCAAACCTGCAGAATCAGCAAAGGCCCGAATCACCCCATTACCTGCTCCGTCACAGAACTCGTCTTGCGATACCAATGCAATTCTCACTACAGGATCTACACTGCGATCTTCAATCTCCACGGAAACGGTATCTGAGACGCAGAAGGTGACAGTGTCGCTGATAACCACTTGATAGTTGCCAAATGCCAAGGGCCCGTAGAAGTTAGACGAGTCTTGGCCGGTGAGGGTGTCACCGTTCGTATCCAACCAAGTAAAGATGTAATCGTTCAGCCCCTGAAGCTGACCGTCAGCTCTTACATCAGAGATTTCAATGGCTCCATCAGCAGGAGCACAATTCAGTTGGTGAGTTACGATGATCTCCGTAGAATCGATAGTGATCAACGCAGGATCCTCGTTTAGCGTGTAGGTGGTTACGCCTACACAGTTCTGATGAGGAGCAGAAATATCACGAATACGTACGGTGTATGTACCTGCGTTTAGGCTATCGATGGAAACCGTTTCTCCTATCAGGGTACCCGTAGTGTCAGAGCCTTCGAACCACCTGTAGGTGAACCCTGAGGTAACAGAGATGCCTAAGGAATCTACATAGGCACTCAATACTCCACTGCCGGCGTCTCCACAGTAAGTGTCGATGCTATCCAAACGAATGCGCGCTGCAGGATCTTCCCGATCGTCTTCTACCTCCACTGAAACAAGATCAGATACACACGAGGTTACCCAATTCGTAACGCGTACCTGATAGGTAGCAAAAGCAAGCGAGTCTACCGAGTTGATGGTGTCGGTAGTATAAGAGGTAAGGTCATCGTTGAACCACTCAAAGCTGTAGTCGGTCAGTGGATTAATTGAGGTTCCGTCTTCCCGAACACTGTTAATAGTAATGGCACCATCTTCGGGGCTACAATTTGACTGGTGAGCAATGACAATATCAGAAGAGTCTATGCTTACCGTACTGGGGGTTTCTGGCAATACATAGGTTGCTACTCCAATACAGTTTTGATTCGGAGTGGTGATGTCGATAATAGCGACAGTGTAAGAACCGCCATCCAAATTGGAAATGACAGGGTTTGTGTCAAAAGGAGCGCCTACGGTATCGTCCCCTGCGTACCATTCAAAGTCATATCCTACGGTAACCTCTATTCCAGCGGAATCAACGAATGCCCTCAACTCGCCGCTACCCGAGGTGCCACAAAAAACATCCTCCACATTTTGGGCGATCCGCACAGTAGGTGCTTCGGCAACGTTTTCCAATACTACCTGAAGAGGACCAGCTGTGGGACATCCGGTTACCAAGTAATCAATATCCACCAAATAAGTGCCCTCGGTTAGTCCGGTCCGCTCATTAAGATTATCCGTTCCCAAGGCCATGGTGGTATCGGTCATGTACCAAGTAAATTGGAAGTTAGAAGTGTCTACCGTTACATCATCTACGAACAGGCTATCCAGTCTAATGAACCCGTTGGCTGGGCTACAATTTTGGTCATCTTGAGTGATGACGTGGCTATCTATGTCAAGAGTAATGATATCAGGATCGGCTATTACTTCTCCTACCACCCGTGCTTCGCAGTTGGTAGCCGAGTCTCTCACGAACACCATGTACTGAGCATCCAACAGGCTATCAATGAAGTATTCGTTATTTGCGTTGATAGGTCCAGTAACAGTATCTGCTGAATCTGTAGGAGTATAATTATACCACTGGATGAGGTATCCTCCATTTGCCATGGGATCGGAATCGATCACCGCGGATAACATACCATTTGCAAGACTGTCAATACAACTTTCGTCGGCTTGAGCATTTACTGTTACTACAGGATCAGGTACGTCCTGAAGAATTTCGAAGGTCACCGGATTAGCAGGACAATTGTCGGGGAACTTAACCACGTTATCCTCACGAATGGTCAAGGTGTAGATACCCGGTGCTAAGTGGGCAAAAATCGGATAATCTATTAAGGCAGTATCTTGGTCAGTTGCAAAAGTAGTATCTGGGGTTCCTGTAATGTTATTGCCTTCATATAGTTCGAACAGGTAATCCCGAACATCTGCCCCGGCGGCTGTAATGGCGATTTCTGTAAACAGCTGGCCGTTTCCGAATTGGGTGATAGGATCTTCGCAGATAGTGGAATTCACTGTACTGTCAAAGGCTATGGTATGCCCCGTGTTGTAGTCAATAAAGAAGGTAGAATCAAGGAAGCAACCGTCATCAAGGTTAATCATCCGAACTGTATACAAGTCAGAGGAGAGTGTATCAGTCTTCGAGGAATCAGAAGCGACTAATGTTTCACTTCCAAAGGGGGTAGGGTTGGGGAAAGGCTCCTGACCGCGATACCACTCATAGGTAAAGCCTCCTATATTGGCAGTGGGAGTAGCCTCAGCGCTGATTACTGCAGTAGCCAGCGTAGGATCTGTACTGCCAAAGCAAGTTCCAGCTAAATTAGTCCTGAACTCATCAACAAAGATGGTGTTGGTGGAGTCAATAACCGTAACGGTGGATTCTTCTGACTCACAGCCAGTATCATTATTACTTACTGTCAAGGTGTAGTCACCAGGCAATAATCCAGCGTAAACCGCAGTGGTAGCAGTGGTATCTAAATACCAAACCAATGCCGAGTCCCCTTCATGCCAATTGTAAGCGTAACCATTAACAGGTTCCCCCCAAGTAGGTTGAGATACGGCATTGGTAGCATCTGCGGCTCCGTTAGGGGCTAGACAAAGTGTGTAGGCAGCCAAATCGATCAACGCATTGGTAATGATAGGATCGACTAAAGAGTCTACAATAGTCCACTCCGTAGTTTCCGTACATGAGTTATCCAGGTTGGTCAGTAGCAAAGTGTAAGTGCCTGCTGAGAGCGAATCTGATAGAGCAGAATCTGAGGGATTAATTATGTTATCAATCCTGGAGGATAGTAGTGTGTTCTGACCTTCGAAAAATTCGAATGAATATCCATTCGTAGGAATTGATAGGTCTACCTCACTAGCTGTGGCAGATAACCAGCCATTGGCTAGGACCGGGTCGCAAGCAAACTGGTATTGACTGTTTACTGCCGCAATAGGGGCGGTCACTTGTTGCTCGACCTCAAAGCTTTGGGGTGCAGAAACACAGGCTGTACTATCGCTAATGGCCACTAAGGTGTACGTGCCGTCCCCCAAGCTTCCATAGGCAGAATCAGTGGAGGCTACCGGCATAAAAGCATTTGGCCCATCATACCACTGGAATGAGTATGGAGCTCCATTGTAATTCTGAATCGCAGCGATGCCTGCCGTTAAGGCTCCATTTAAAGAGTCAGTATTACAGTTCGTCCATGGGGTTACCACCACAGCTGCAGAATCAATGATGGGGTAGGTGAGGGTATCTACCAAAGTGATTTGCGCAGAGGCGTCACATAAAGTTTGCAGATTCTGAGCGTACAAGGTATATAATCCTGCTGCCAAGGAATCGATAGTAGAATCATTGGCAAGTAAGGCACTCACATTGGTAGTTGCACCTTCGTAAATGGCATAAGCATAACCCAAGGCAGGCTCAGGTCCACTAGGCATGGTAGCTTGTCCCAATAACCATCCGTTCGGGATGGTATCACAGCTTGTTTGGTCAGAGAAGTCGGTGAAGGCAATCTGGGGCAAGATGATGGACTGCTCTACAATAAAGGACTGAGGATCTGATTCACAATTGGTACTGTCGCTAATGGCTACCAAAGTATAGGTGCCATCTGCAAGCATATCATATATCGAATCAGTAGACGCGATAGGTGCAGAAGCACTTCCACCATCATACCATTGGAATGAATAACTGGCGCCGTTATAATTCTGTATTGCAGTTATGCCTGCCGTTAAAGATCCATTCAGGGAGTCCACATTACAGTTAGTCCAAGGAGAGTTAATAACGGACGCAGAATCAATAATGGGAGCAATCAAGGTATCGATCAGCGTAATTTGCTCGATGGTCTCGCATTGACTATTGTTATTGATAGCTCTTAGAGTATAAGTACCCGAGGTCTGTCCTTCAATTAGGGAATCTGAGGCCAATACCGTTCCAAATATGGTTGCTCCTTGGAAGAAAGTATAGCTATAACCTGCTGCGGGCTCAGGGCCACTCGGCATGGTGGCTTGTCCACGAGCCCAACCGTTCGGAGTTGTACAGCTGGTTTGGTCGGAAGATCCTGGGAAAGTAACCACTGGGTAGACTACTTCTTGTAGCACCGTAACGGTGACGGGGTCGGATTCGCATGCGGTACTGTCACTAATAACCTTGAGGGTATATTTTCCATCCCCCAGACCAGAGTATACTGAGTCAGAAATCGCAATCGGTGCCGAGGCATTGGAGCCATCATACCAGTTGAAGGTATATGGTGCTCCATTATAGTTGGTGATAGATCCGTTACCAGCAGCAACCTCGCCATCGAAAGTTAACGTGTCGCAATTCATCCAGTTAGTTACGGCAATCAGAGTAGTATCCAGGAGGGGAGTCGTAAGTGAGTCAACTAGGGTAATCTCTTCGGTATTCTCGCAACCTGTTACGTTGTTCATGGCATAAAGAGTATAAATGCCAGCGGCTAGTTCATCGTCTGTAGAGTCATTAGCCAGCAATGCTGTAGCGTTGGTAGTGGCTCCTTGGTAGAATGCATACGTGTACCCTGAGCTGGGTTCACCGCCAGAAGGCATAGTGGCCTGCCCTGTAGCAAAAGCATTCTTCAAAATGGGGTCACAACTGGTTTGGTAAGATGAATCCGTGAACGTGATTACCGGATAGATTTTAGTATCATTTACGGTAAAGGTTTCTTCAGGAGTAGCACAGGAAGTAGAGTCATCTGTTACAACCAATGTGTATCTGCCATCAATCAATCCAGTAATGCTTTGCCCACTGTAATCGGCCAGGCCTATGGCATTATCTCCATCCCACCATTCATACCGGTAGCTAATGTTATTGATTTGATTAGGCTGGGGGCTTACTGCGTTGTTGGCAACAGATAGAGCACCATTTACACCTGTAGTATCACAAATCGAGTTAGGGGTTACGGTTACCCGACTACTATTTATGGAGGGTATAACTCGATCATCCGCCACTTCATAATCCTCCTCGGTCACACAACCGGTAGTACCACTGGTTGCACGGACCCGGTAGGTGCCTGCATCCAGTCCAATGGCAAGGCTATCACCATCAAAGGCGCCGCCGTTTAAGCTGTTTACCGTATTGGCTCCATCAAACCATTCAATCCCGGTATTGGTCTCAGGGGATAAAATGGTAGCGCTAATGCCAACAAGTTCTACTTGCTGATCGTTACGGGCTCCACCGGTACTGGAGGTGAATCCGAAGAAAACATAGGGATCACCGCTGAAAAAGTCGTTGACCAAGTCCCGCGTGTAATCAATCAGCTGGACTCCGTCCAGGATTACAAGTAACCGTGTGGCAGAAGCATCCCAACTGATTTGAACATCGTGGTCTGCACCATCCTCAAAATTATCGATGACCGCATCCATTCGAATGGGACCAACCAGGGGATTGCCATAGTTATTTCTAGTGGATGTATTGAGTACCGCCACGTGGTCTTCGTCAATATCCCCAAAACCATCTCCGTTGTCCCAAGAATCAAACTCAATTGCAACTCCAGGATTCAGAGTGGAGGCTCCCATTCCTTGGCCAGCTTCTCCGTAAGCAAACCGGCCGTCCGGGTCATTGTGGAAAACAAATCCGATTCCGTCGGCTCCGTTACCATCCCGGTCTCCCAGGTTGATGATAAAATCAAAGATGAAGTCTTGGTTAAGGGATACTTTATCATTGAACCAAGCGGCGCCTGCCTGATTGTTCTCATTCGGCGTCATTTGGAAACGGTTACTGGAAACTACTGAGGTTGCACCAGCCACTGCAAAGTTATCAGTGACCGATCCTACAGTGTCTGACCAAGAATATGGTGTGTCCTCAGCGGAAACAACCACTAGTCGTCCATTGGTATTGTTGGGGTCACAAGAGGTATTGCCGATATTTTCGTAGAGTGTCAGTGAAGGGTATATCAGCGAATCCGTTATGGTGAGCATGGTAGAATCGGCACACTGGGTAGAATTGGAAGTTGCGATGACAAAATAGTCGCCTCCAACCATGCTATTTCTTTTAGCCCATAGGTGATCAGGTGATGGTTTCCATTCGTTGTCAAACCACTGGAAACTGTAGTTGGTGGTATCACCTCCTACACTTACTAAACCAAAGCCGTTACCTCCGACACAGTAGTTGTTATCGGTGGCAATATCTACCCTTACGGTGGGGAATATTAGTCCTTCCCCAGTACTATCTAGGGTGGCTAATACATCACACCCCGTAGCATTTTCGGTAACACGTACAGTGTAAATAAATCCGGATTCAATTCCGGTTGCTACTTGGCTATTACTAAAAATACTGCCGGGATCACCAATTACTACCGATTTGCCCCATTCGAAACTATATTGGTTTGCAGGGTCACCTACAGAATCATTATCGTCTACCGGATTTACAATGGCAGTCAACTCACCATTGGGTGACCCACAAGAGGTGTTTACCGTAAGCTCGTCAATGCGTGCAGTTAATGTAGAATCCTCTGTAAGCCGGGTGATTTCCACAGAAACGGTATCCGAGTTACATCCCAAATCAATATTGGTGGCATAAACCGAATAAAACCCATCTTCCAGATTGGCATAATTGGGTCCGGTAAAGTCAGCAGTTTCCGAAGGAGTGGCGCCGTCAAACCAGTAGAAAGTAAACCCAGTAGTGGCTGGGTTGCCTAAACTATCCAGGTAAAAAGCAGATGCACTACCGGTATTGGAACTGAGTGAGTCTACACACTTTAAATTTGGGTTGACTGCTAACGCCGAAATAGTATTGGGCGTGGGTTCAATTTCGATAGAGGCGATGTTGTTGGAGTAGGTACATTCTTCTATGGTAGCAGTGGCAGGATAGTTGATGCCTGGAGATGCTGTTCCATCATCATTGATAACTACGTAAAGGGTGAAATTACCTTGACCACCAAAGGCTGCAATAGAAGCTTCAGCTGTAAGTGCGTAGGTTATGGTATCTCCCACCGGTGCATTTAGTGCAATAATTTGAGTATTCAGCTTACCTGTACTTGGTAGTTCAGGATCTCCATCGTAAAAGGTGATGGGTAAATCCCCTGAAATAACAATGTCTCCCGAGTTAATGATGTCAATCTCCAATCCAATCTCAGTTTCTCCACAGGTAGGAGGGCTTGTGAGCACAAGAGAGTTCTCTATGAAGGTAAGGTCAGATTGAGGGAACTCCAGGCAGCCTCTTTCATCAAGATAAGGTGCTTGGTTCAAGAAGGAGTTTAGTGGACGAACCTCGGCAACAATGGGATTCCCATTTACATCAAGATCACAAAGGGTATCTGAAAATACTGCATTGTGCTTCTGTAGTTCTCTAGGAATGGTGAGATCATCATTAATGTTAACATTGAAATACCCGTGTTGATTCCAAAGGCGTCGTGCAGGAACCCATTTTTGTCCTACAGCGGCACCATACAGTCTCAAAAAACCATTGTTGTCTTGACCATTGCTACTGGTGGGTTGGCATGCTACACAAATTTCGGTGACACCATCTCCATTTACATCTGCTACAATAGGGTAATCCCCATATGTACCTGATGGACAATCCTGGGTGGTTGTATTATTAAGAGAACCATCGATACCATCGATTATGTAAAGTTTGTTTGTAGATCTGTAGACGACTTCGAAGGCTCCGTCACCATTAAAATCAAAAACAGCGGTCCCGGTAAAAGCAGAAACATCCGTGATGTCAACTATCCAAAGGTTGACAAATTCACGAGTAGCAAAGTCTATGGTGTAAGCAAAAACGTCATCGTTGTTGAACGATAAGTCAGGGTCGTTATCGCCATCCAAATCAGCAATATTTACCCTTCCAGGACCCCATCGGGTTCCATTTCCAGAGCCTTGCTCATTTAGTGGTAGAGGTACGGTTAATAATATTGTATCCTGTTCATCTTGTACATCCCAATACCAAACCTGAGACCTGCTAGTTGATTTATCATATCCAGTAATAATGGCATCTAAATCGCCGTCTTGATCCATATCAGCAATGGAGGTGAAATGAATATTGGTTCCGTCGCTATTAGTTATAAAATTATTTGACGCAGTATAATTCGCTAAGACCCTTTCTCGATTGGAAAGACGGTTGCCTACATCCAAAGCATAAACCTCTGAGCCTATTACGAGTTCCAGTCCTTCGCAGAGTCCGCATTCGCTGTCATCTAAAATATCTATAGCTACAGGGCCAGCATTATGTTGTTTATGTATTGTGCCGCTTCCAGTGGTAACATCTAATTCTAATACCCCGGTGATTGCATTGAAAATTTTACCTTTCACATATACTTCAGGTGTTCCATCCTCATCAAAGTCTGTTACTCCTATTGCCCCCACTGACTCGTGTCGGGTTGTTGTACCGGCAATGGGATCGCTTTCCCACTTAACAGTCAGGTCGCAGTTAAGAGCAACGAGTCGGAATTGGTCAACATCGTCATCCCTACGCCCTACAAAAATCTCGGCACATCCATCACCCTCAACATCTGCTAAGGCCATAAAAAGAGTAGTAGCTCCCCCTAGGTTGACACTATTTTTTAAAGTGCCATTGTCACCATTAATGACGTATAGGACATCATCCCCATTGTAATTAGTGCTACCATTTTTGTTCCTGCGAATGGCAAATACCTCAGGTACACCATCCGCATCCACATCGCCAATAATGGTATGGTTAGAACCATAGACACTAGGAGCACCAGCATCCTTGGTGTCCCAAAGGAGCTCCATCGCAAAGTCTGCTACATTAGGGGGATCTGCACAAAGGACAGAATTACCAATATAGAAGTTGTCACAAGCGCTATTTCCGGCACAAGAATTGTCATAACAGTCAATGAATCCGTCGCCGTCATCATCGATGCCATTGTTACAAATCTCCTGAGCCCATCCCGCAGTAGCGGAAAAAAGCAAAATTAGAGTGCTGGCAATTTTGAGTTTTCGCGTTGCGTGGGTTCGATACGTTCTCATGTTTATGGATACGAATATGATGCTACCTGTAACCTACTTTTCTACGGTGAACTATTGGCTTTTATTACATAACCACCGAAAAAGAGAAAGAAACATCCCTTTTTTAGAAGTCAGTAAAAATTGGTTAAAAATAGTAGAATTCCTAGTTCAAATGGGCGTAGAGAAAGGCAAATGGCTGTGGAAAGTAATTTTATCGACAAACGCCTAAAAAGAGACCGATCAATGTGCAGTATTTCTTACTCAATTGTTAGATGTGGAAAAGAAAATAAATACCAATACCGCCACTTTTTTCACCAATAGTAACCTACCTCACAATGGTAATTGATCCTGTATAGGGTTCAGTATCCGGGCATTCGAAGATGTAGTAATACACTCCTTCTGGTAGAGGATTATTTTGGTAGGTGCCATCCCAGGTATTTTCGTATCCACTTTCCGTAGAGTATACCGTGCTTCCGTTTCGATTGAGGATGACCAATTTGCAATCAGAAAAGGCAAGGTTATTCACTAAAGTCCAAGTGTCATCAATGCCATCCCCGTTGGGACTAAAGGCGGCAGGTAAGGGATCTTCCCTAGTAGGGAATACTTCCAAGAAATAATTTACGGATCCGAAGCAGCCGTATTCATTGATGGCAGATAGAATATACTCGGTGCTGCTTTGGGGAAATGCCCAAACGGAGCTAGTGGTATCATTAGAAAGACTTGTGTCTGGTTCCCACAAGTAAAAAGCGCCCCCTTCGGCAGTGAGCAGGGCAGAGTCTCCTCTAACAATTCCTGCGATAGGATCCGCAGTTACAGTCAAGGTAGGGAGTGGTAAGGAATCGATTTGAATAGAGATGGTATCAGTACAGCCTAATAAGTTCTCTGCAATTACCGAATAGGTTCCTGGGTTGGATATGCTGGTGAATACCTGATCGCTTCCTGTACTCCACCGGTATGTTCTGAACGAATTGGTAATGGTCAGCGTGAGGCTATCTCCCGGACAGAGCCCTAGTGTATCGGTTGAATTTGAGAACTCTATTTCTGGGGCTGAAGTAACTCCTAAAGGTCGTGTACGAGTGTCCTCACAATTTTCCACCCCTTCATAGTTTACAAATAAGGAAACGATAAAATCACCCCTTCCCGGATATACATAATCAATACTATCGCCGTCACCTCCTTCGCTATTGCCAAAATTCCAGACGTATTCGGTGGTGGCGTCAGAATCTATCGTAGAACTACTTCGAAACCGTATTTCTTCACCAGCACACGTGGCATCAATGAGTTGAAAATTGGCGATAGGGGGTGAGAATACCTGTACGCCAATGGGATCCGTGAGGAAAGTACACCCCAATGGGTCAATAATCTCGGCCTCAAATAAGGCCTCATTCCGAACAAATATCCTTGTCCGATCCGTTACCAAAGGCTGATCGTTTCGATACCACTGGTAATCGTAGCCGGGGTAATTCGTTACCTGTAGCAAAATGGAGTCACCATCGCACAAATTGGGGGAGGCTCTATCGTTGAAAATTTCTATAAAGGGTAAGTTGACCACTTGGGTAACCGCTGATACGGTACCGCTTTGACACCCTTCAAAAATAACCTCCACAAAATAGCGGCCTGCAACCTCAGCATTGAAATCCTCAATGGTGATCTCTGGACTGTCTAGCGTGTCTTGTAATCCTTGCGGACCAGTCCAGACATACTGGGCACCAGCAATGGGGGTGGCAGACAAGGTGACGTCTTCTCCGATACAAGCAGGTTCTGGTGAAGTAATGCTAGGAGGTGCCGGAATCGTTCCTTGTTTGATTAACTGGACCACGCCAGGAGAGGAGTTGGCGCATAGGCCACCGTTGGAAATCGCAGTGACGGTATACTCACCTTCAGTATCCACCTGAACAGAGGGCAAGGTGTCTTCTTGGATAGTAGATCCCTCCAAGGCCCATCGAAAAATAGTGCCGGGGCTTTCAGTTGCTGATATCTTAAAGTCGAGCCCCTCACAAATAGTAATGGTTTCTGAAGGGGCAAGGTCTGGAACCAGGCAATTTTCATTTTGTAGTATTGAAATATTGCCTGTACTGAGGCTAGCAACTATGAGATCGGGTTTACCGTCCCCGTTGATGTCCCCTTGTTTTAAGTTCCTACTTAAGCCATTGGCCCTAATGATATCATTTTCCAAGGTGATTGTCCCTTCCTCGGAAAAATTAGTGAGCACATGGATTCTTTGATTTGGGTCTAGAGTAGCTACAGATAAGTCCACTTGGCCATCCCCATTCATATCTGCCGCAGAAATTCCCCAAGGGAATGTAGAGAGGTTTATGGCAAGTGGACTTTCAAATTCATGATCTTCTTCAGAGGCTCCGGTATTCCGAAGCACTAAGAGCTCCCCATCTCCCACCTCAGTCACGGCCAAGTCAATGTAATCGTCTTCGTCCAGGTCAATCGCCATTACATTGGAAAATTTTCCTGGAACAGTAATGACTTGTACCGGAGCAAAGCGAATACTTTGCGGATTACTAATGTTATTAAAGATGAAGATGTTATCGTCTACAAAACCAGCAACTACAATTTCTGGGAATCCATCCTGATTGAAATCGGCGATCGATAGGCCTGCTTTAGGCCCAATGGGAGTCCGCAATGTGGAAGGGGTCTCAGCGATGTCAAAATTCCCATCTGAAGACAGATTTTGGAAAATGTCGATTTCGTTCGTCTCGTTGGTTAGAATGATTTCGGGTTGTCCGTCCTGATTTAAATCTTTGATCAATGGGCGGCGCGGTGTCTGCCCAGAGGTGCTAAGTAAAATCCGAGGGGCAAAAGAGACATCAAACGATCCCTCGGGTGTTTCATTTAAAAAAACAAAAAGCTCGGGCTCTCCATTTCTACCGGCCACAATATCAGGTTTCCCATCATTGTTTAGATCACCACATGTAATATTAGTAGTGGTGGCACCAGCTTCAAGAGGCTGTCGTTCAAAGTCAATGTTTTCTAGTGTACCCTGGTTGATTAGTACGTCAATATTGATGGATACCTGGTGAGAACTAGCAACGTCCAACTTTCCGTCGCTATTGAAATCACAGGTGCATAAATCATATATCGCGGAGAAACTCCTGAAATTCACCGCTGAGTTGATAAACGTTGGGTCAAAATCATCTCCACCAAAGGAGAGGGTGAAAGGCTGTGTGGAGATACCTGACTGGCCAGATTCTAAGTTGACTACTTGTATGGGACCCCAAGTGGCGTTATTCGGAATTTTAGCTTCGATCAGAAAAGGACTTGCAAATACTATCTCGGCTTGAGCACCTCCGAAATAGACGGCTAGCTCTTCGGCATCATCTGAAAATCCAGCGCCAGAGATGGTTAATATCTCATTGATAGAACCTGTGGTTTTGTCGATATAGGAGATAATGGGACGTTGACCGAATGCCGGAATTACCAAGCCAAAGAAGCTGATCCCAAGAAGAAGTAATAGGCGTCGATTCATAATTATTCCACCGTTAATATCCAGGCATCTTTGAACAGTTCAATTTGCCGTAGCCGGTCTCGCTCTATTCGAGCCTTGTTCAATTCAGGACTTTTGAACAGATAGACGTAATAGCGAGATTTGCCTGGATGGTACTTGTATTCTGCAGGATATCCATTTTGCAACATCTGGTTTGCCTGCTCTTTTGCATTGGTTTCATTATCCAGTGAGGCCACAATTACATAATGCCCTCCATCAATAATTCCCCCAACTCTTTCAGAGGGGCGAGTATTGATAGCCTCTAGGGTGCCAAGAATAATATTGCCTTGCTCATCTGTCTGTGTTTCGGTAGGCAGTAGAGGGATGAATTCATCGTCTCCAAACCCATCGGCCGAGCTAGACCACACTGGGACGGACTCTGCGGAACTATTACTTCCTGTGCTGGCCGGGCTTTTTGCAGGGCTATTCGCTTGTTGAGCTTGGGTATTTACCGAAGCAATAGGGCTTTCAGATTCGTTATTTAAGAATGTACTCTGGAAGTTGTTTTCGTTTCTTAAACCATCTGCTCCTATAGGATCGGGGGTGTCATTCAGATTGGCCAAGCCTCCTGTTCTGTTTGGTATCGCACGGTCTACGGTACCATAATTGGCTACATAACTTCTGGAATCCTCTCCGTATGGAATTTCTTCGAAGAAAACGCCATCAGGGCTTTCTCCATTCACTACAATGGGATAGAAGCCATCCTCATCGGCGAGCATATAAGCGCCAGTAGCACGTGCAGCAGGTACTTGGACGGCTGCGGCAAGGCCCGCCGGGTTGGATGCCGATAGGCTGTTCTGTTCTTTAAATAAAGCTTCCGATTCTTCCTGGGTATATCTTCTCCCACTGGGGGTTTGGTAAATGTTCCCTCCTTCACTATCTCGACCAACAATTTCGGTGCTCCCACTGCTGTAGGGTTGACTTACCCGATTATTACTTCCCAAAGATGCTGTGGATCCCTGAGTGCCGGGAGTTCCAAAGACGGGCAACCCTTCAGCATCGTACCCAATCACCTGAGGATCGTTAGAACTAGCACTTGTTGGGCTGTTAGCACGGTTGGCCGTGACCGGATTATTTCCTGTGTTTCTGCCGTTGGTATTTCCAGCCACTGCACCGTCACTGCGTGGATTGATGGTAGCTCCGACAGGCAGCGGATCACCCGGCAATCCGAAAATGGGCAACCCTTCAGCATCGTACC